>NZ_SPGF01000071.1:3828-8408 GCF_005844455.1 Streptococcus mitis
GAAGCTAGCCGCAGGCTGCTCAAAACACTGTTTTGAGGTTGTAGATAAGACTGACAAAGTCAGGAACATATATCTACGGTAAGACGAAGCTGACGTGGTTTGAAGAGATTTTCGAAGAGTATGAAGTTTAAAGAAAGGCCAAGATACGGAGATAATCTCCAATCAGTGCCACTTCAGCTACAAAGAAGAGGAGGATAATGACTCCGTTCACAAGGACAGACAAGAATAACTGATAAAAGGAGTCGGTTTCACTTGCTTGACTTGGTCTTGTAATGATATGGAGACTAGCGAGCAGAATGATTCCAATGCTAATCACACACAAGAGGGCTGTAAATCGCAGGCTGTCAAAGAAGGCAAAGAAACTAGCAATAGCAGTGAGGAAGATTGGAATTGCCAAGAGTTGACTATATTGTTGGAGAACCTTTTCTAGCGTCCAGTCCTTTTCTTGGTGGATAAATCGTCTCACAACGAAACTACCCAAGAGGAATGAAAAGAAGAAGAGTGTTGTTGCTACTAGAATAGAGATAATCGAAAAGAGATTTAATGAAGCAAATTGTTCAGGGAAGTGATTATGCATAGTTGCTATATGTCCATAGTAAGCATGTTTGATGTGATAGATACTAAAGAAAAAGGAAGATGCAGAAAACAGAATGAGCAAGAGAAAGGCTGTGTAGCTGTGTGTGCTACTTGTTTCAAGCTTGCTTGTAGGAGATTTGAGAGCCTCCACTAGCCAAGACCAAAAATCAAGCACTTGCTCTTTCCATTTATCCGTAGATTTTGGAGCTTGGTTGGGAATATAAGGACTTTCTAAAGATTTACTGATAAGAAGTGGCTCTTTCGTAGTTATTTTTTGCTGAAGAAGTGCTTCTTGACTCTCTTCAGCTATAGTGACTTTTTCTGTTTCTTTAGAAAAATCTTGCTCTTCTTCAGTAGAATCTAATGCTTTCTTTTCTTCTATTTCTGTTCTCGATTCACTGTCTTCAGGCGTTTCAATTTTCTCTTCTTGCTGGCTTTCCAGTTCGACTTCAGCTTGAGAGACTTCCTCCTCTACTTGAGTATTTTTTTCAATTGGTGTATCGAGATTAATTGTCGTTTCTTCAGTTTTATCTATCATTTCTTGTGATAAATCTTCTGATTTGTTTTCATTTGGTGATTTTACAAAATCATTACTTTCAAACCATTCTTGTTTCATGGTAGAACCTCCTTTTTAGTTAGATAAATATGCTTCCATAGTGGCAGATGTAAGCGCTTTTGTCAACGTCTGTTTGGTATGGATATTAGCTCAATATCATTATCAGCTCTAGCAATGAGTTGATCTTTGGCTTCGGTTTTTTCAGTTTTGTAAGGGTTGCTTAATTCCGTACCTCTTGATTCAGGCTCTTCTCTTGTAAATTGGAAGATAGAACCATAGTTACTTGAGATGTCCCAGTTAATTCGTTGGTTCTCTTTCTGGTCTAGGATGATTCTGAGATAATATTTGGCAGTCAGTTCAACCTTGCCATGGACTTGGATATTTTCAGCGTGGAAGTGATGTTCTGTTGACTCTAGCTGACTATCTGTAAGGTCTGTATCAAAGATATTAACGATATTAGGGGTTGTGAGTTTACTGTTTTTGATACGACTTCCTTCAATCCGGAGGAGATAGCCATTATTGGTATTGAGGGTCGCATTTTCAAGGCTGGCATTGGTGATACTGGTTTGACCGCGATTTGCTGAGATGTTGATTGCTTTTAGAGTTCTCCCTTTTGGCAATTGGAGAATAACTTCTTCAAAACGACGAGAGTAGCTGCTTGCGATATGGAGAATCCCGCCAATTCCAGAAGAGAGAAATGGAGTTTCAGACAGTTTCTTATCAGTGAGGCTCAGCGTTTTATCGTTCTGCTTTGTGATAAGATCATGGTGAGCAGAAAGAGATGGATGGTAAGAAATGTGGATTTGATCATCCAAAGAGTCTGTGATGGTCAGCGCGTGTTGATGGAGAGTAATCTCTAGGTTTTCGACTTCCTTGTCAAAGGTCAGTTCTTCCATCCGACTATCATAGACAGGCTCCTTGGACATGGCAAGTAGGCTCTTGATTCCGTCAGATTGGATACCTACAAAGAGCATGATAAATCCGACAACGGTAGTCACCACACCAAAAATGAGAAATCCTTTTGTCAGTTTACGCATGCTGGTCACCTCTCTTTCCTTTTTTGAGAACAAATTGCACCAGGCGAACAATGAGTAGACCGAAGAAGCGAGCTACATAGGAAATGCCTAGTAAAACTAGCGAAGAAGCACCGATGGCTAGTAAACCAGAGCCGAAAATCAAGATAAAGGCTGATTTGGCTTGGGCTAGGACAGTGAAACTTTCAACTAAAAATAGGAATCCGCCGATGATACCAAGTATGGAAACCGCAAAGAAAGCCAAGATGACAGTCAAGGCTGCCACAAAGATTGCGAACAGTGACACGAGGATGGCGATTCCCAGAGGAATACCGATGGGTGCTGCAAGGAGGGCTAACAAGGCGATATGTAAAATTTGTCGGTTATTTTTTTGAGCGGATGCTTCATTGATTTTTTTATCGAGAAGATTGGAGAGAACTTCGTGGGCCGCTTCTTTGGGAGTTCCCAAGCTAGCGATGAGTTCTTCTTCTCCTTCGGCTCCAGCATCGTCAAAGAGTTCCCTGAAATAGTCCATGGCTTCAATTTGGTCAGCCTGAGGCAGTTTTTTGAGATAGAGTTCTAGCTGAGTCAGGTATTCAGTTCTTGTCATGGCGGATACTCCCTTCTATGATGTCATTAATGGTGTCTGTATAGAGTGTCCATTCATCTTTTAGGGTCAAGAGCTGCTCTATACCACCATTTGTCAAGGAGTAGTATTTGCGCATGCGACCTTGGAACTCTCTAGAATAGGTTGTCAGAAAGCTATTGCCTTCCAATTTTTTGAGAATGGGATAGAGTGTGGATTCTTTGATATTTGCGATCAGCTTAATGGTTTGGCTAATCTCATAACCATAAGAATCTCCTTTTTCCAGTACGGCCAAGATGAGAAATTCAATCAAGGCAGAGGATGTTGGAAAGTACATGGGAAACCTCCTTTTCTAATGTGTAATATTTTTATATATAATTTTTCTACACATACATTGTACATCTAAAAGAAAGCCCTGTCAAGAGAAATGTGTAAAATTTTTATATATAAAAAACTTCTAGAAAAAAACTAGAAGTTTAGAGAATTTTATCAGCTCTATCCACTGTAAAGAGGGCCACAGTCATCAGGATATCGACGAGTAAGAGAGCAGCTACAGCTGGTACCCAAGAGTGGAAAAGGTCAAAACTGAAACCAAAGAGAGTTGGCCCAAAGGCTGCTAGGATATAGCCTCCTGTTTGCGACAGACCTGAGAGTTGCGCAGTCTTTTCAGGCGAGCTGGTCTTAAGCGAAAAGTTGACCATGAGATAAGGGAAGAGGGCGCTGGTTGCGGTTCCTATGAGGAGATGGATGGCAAGCCAGTAAATGAAACTATTGATCGGGAAGAAGAGCATGGAAATGCCGACCACACCAGCTAGTGAAACCAGAGTGAGCATGAGCTGACGGTTGCGAGTTGACAAGCTGGTTGTCAGGCTTGGGATGGTCATTGAAAAAGGAATGCTAATCAGCGAGAAGATAGAAGTCAGCAAGCCAGCTTCGTGACTGGATAGGCCTGCATGGATAGCCATGGTAGGTAACCAAGTCATAGCAGTGTAAAAGAGCAAGGATTGAAAACCTGCAAAGACAATAACTGCCCAGACCTGTTTATTACGCATGACCTTTGTTTGGCTTTTCTGTTTGGTTTGAGGAGCCAGTCTGTGATTATAGCGGTGATTTGATAGCCAGACCAAAAAAGTTGCTAGACAGAGCAAGGTGAGGAGGATGATGAGGCCTTTCCAAGAACTGGCTTGTGTAATAGGCACAGCTAGATAGGAAGCCAGAGCCGTCGCAATCCCCATAGAAGTTACATATAAGGTGGTCAGAAAACCAATCTTCTTTGGTTGATTGGCTTGGATGAGACTAGGAAGCAGAACATTGATGACTGCGATACTTGCCCCAACCATCAAGGTTCCTAGATAGAGCAAGGGCAGATTGATTAGTCGAATCAGAGAACCGATAGTCAAGAAGAAGAGACTATAGGTAAAGAGATGCTCCAAGCCGATTTTCTGGGCCAGTCGGGTAGAAAATAGTGAGAAGAGGGTAAACATGAGGAGGGGAAGACTGGTCAAGACACCAAGTGAACTAACTTCTACGCCCAGCCCTTGCGAAATATCTCCCAAAATAATGGGTAAAACAGTAAAAGGAGTCCGCAAGGAAACACCAATCAGGATAATACCTGGAACAAAAAAAGTGATTGCTTTTTCATATATAGTCATTTAGTTTTAAAAAAGCACTTTAAACATTCAAAAATATTTGGAACTTTCCTTAATAAATCTGTCACTTTCTTTTTCAAGATAGCCCAAGCTTGCTCAATAGGATTCAAATCTGGTGAATAAGGTGGTAGAGGTAAGAAAAAGTGCTTATCTTGAATGCAAAGTTCATCCAAAATGTTCTTGGGATGAAAACTAGCATT
>NZ_SPGF01000072.1 GCF_005844455.1 Streptococcus mitis
ACCGCACTTATGAACAAATTGCGGCTGATTTTGGCATTCACGAAAGCAACTTAATCCGTCGGAGTCAATGGGTTGAAGCAACTCTTATTCAAAGTGGTTTTACGATTTCAAAAACTCATCTTAATGCTGAGGATACGGTGATTGTGGATGCAACAGAGGTAAAAATCAATCGTCCTAAAAAAATCAACTAGCCAATTATTCTGGTAAAAAGAAATGTCATGCTATGAAGGCTCAAGCGATTGTCACAAGCCAAGGGAGAATTGTTTCTTTGGATATCGCTGTGAACTATTGCCACGATATGAAGTTGTTCAAAATGAGTCGCAGAAATATCGGACAAGCTGGTAAAATCTTGGCAGACAGTGGTTATCAAGGACTCATGAAGATGTATTCACAAGCGCAAACTCCGAGGAAATCAAGCAAACTTAAGCCACTAACTCTTGAAGATAAAGCCTATAACCATGTGCTATCTAAAGAGAGAATCAAGGTTGAGAATATTTTTGCCAAAGTAAAAACGTTTAAAATATTTTCAACAACCTATCGAAATCGACGCAAACGGTTTGGATTACGAATGAATTTGATTGCTGGAATTATCAACCGTGAACTAGGATTTTAGTTTCGCAGGAAGCCTAATGTAATAGGTACATATTGTGGTATACTAGTTATAGTAGATTTTAATTGCTTATATCGAGTGAATTCTCATATTAGTGAGGAATTTTTAAATGGAATTACACTTTAATTTAGAATTAGTAGAAACCTATAAAAGTAATAGCCAAAAGGCACGTATCTTAACGGAGGATTGGGTTTATCGTCAGTCTTATTGCCCTAATTGTGGGAACAATCCCTTAAATCATTTTGAAAATAATCGGCCTGTAGCAGATTTTTACTGTAATCATTGTAGTGAGGAGTTTGAACTAAAGAGCAAAAAAGGAAATTTTTCATCAACAATCAATGATGGTGCTTATGCAACGATGATGGAGCGTGTTCAGGCAGATAATAATCCTAATTTCTTTTTTTTAACTTATACAAAAAATTTTGAGGTAAATAATTTTCTGGTTCTTCCAAAGCAATTTGTTACACCGAAATCAATTATTCAAAGGAAGCCACTTGCGCCAACAGCTAGACGAGCAGGTTGGATTGGTTGTAACATTGATTTATCACAAGTACCTTCTAAAGGAAGAATATTTCTTGTGAAAAATGGACAAGTTAGAGATCCAGAAAAAGTTACAAAAGAATTTAAGCAAAGTTATTTTTAAGGAAGAACTCTCTTTCAGTAAGAGGTTGGACAATAGAAATTCTAAATTGTATAGATAAGATAGAGGGTTCAGAATTTACCCTTGAAGATATGTATCGTTTTGAAAGTGACCTAAAAAATATCTTTGTTAAGAACAATCATATCAAAGAAAAGATTAGGCAACAGCTTCAAATATTAAGAGACAAAGAAATAATAGAATTTAAAGGTAGAGGAAAGTATCGGAAATTATGAAAATTAAACAACTTGTTGCATCAGAAGAGGTGTATGATCTCTTAAAAGTCATCTGGCCTGATTATGAAACAGAGAGTAATTATGAAAACTTATGTGTAATGGTTTATACTTTATCAGACCCTGATTGTGTGAGGTGGTTATCTGAAAATATGGAGTTTGGTGATGAGAAACAACTTTCTTTATTGAATAAAAAATATAGCTGGGAATATGGAGATGAATTACCAGAGTGGTTGGAAAGCCCAAAACATAGATTATTGCTAATAAGTGAGTTATTGGAGAGAAACTTAAGATGAAAAACTATACAGTAGAAATTACAGAAACTCTAACCCGTTTAGTAAGTATAGAGGCTGAAAATCCAGATGAAGCGGAACGACTTGTAAGAGAAAAGTATAAGAGTTGTGAAATTGTTCTTGATGCAGATGATTTTCAGGACTATGAGACTAGCATATATGAGTAGATGTTTTTATTTTGTCACACAAAAAAGAGGCTTACACCTCTTTTTCTTATTTCTTTTTATGATTTAATACGGCATTGAGGACAATGGCGAGTAGGCTGGCTACGACGATTCCGTTTGAAAAGAACATTTGGAAGGCTGTTGGCATGCTGACAAAGAGATTACTGTTATTGAGTCCGACACCTGCAGCGATTGATACAGCTGCGATAAGGAAGTTGTGTTCATTGTTAGCAAAGTCGACGCGGGCGAGGATTTGCATCCCTTGAATAGATACAAAACCAAACATCACCAGCATAGCACCACCGAGGACAGGGCTCGGAATGATTTGTGCAAGGGCGCCAAACTTAGGAAGAAGTCCAAGGAGAACCAGGAAACCGGCTGCGTAGTAGATTGGTAGGCGTTTCTTGATGCCTGACAATTTAACCAAACCAACGTTTTGTGAAAATCCTGTGTAAGGGAAGGTGTTAAAGATTCCTCCGAGAAGTACGGCCAAACCTTCTGCGTGGTAACCGTTGCGAAGGCGCGTGCTGTCAATTGGGTCATTGGTAATATCAGACAAGGCCAGGTAAACACCAGTCGACTCAACCATAGACACCGTTGCGATGATACACATCATGACAATAGAGGAGATTTCAAAAGTTGGCATCCCAAAGTAGAGTGGAGTTGGGACATGGACAAGTGGTGCAGCTGCAACAGGAGAGAAGTCAACCAAGCCCATGCTAGCAGCAATGGCAGTTCCAACAACTAGACCAATCAAAATGGAGATCGACTTGATAAATCCTTTGGTAAAGATGTTGATCAAGAGGATGATCAGAACAGTGATGGCTGCAAGCAAGAGACTTTGACCAGTTGGCTCTGGGACGTTATTTCCCATATTTCCAATAGCGACAGGAATCAAGGTCAATCCAATCGTGGTAATGACAGAGCCCGTTACGATAGATGGGAAGAGATTGGCAACTTTTGAGAAGATGCCTGAAATCAGAATCACATAAATCCCTGAAACGATAAGGGCACCAAACATAGCACCGCTACCGTGGCTTTGACCAATCATAATCAAAGGAGCGACGGATTGGAAGGCAACTCCGAGAACGACTGGTAGTCCAATTCCGAAGTATTTGTTGAGTTGGAGTTGAAGGAAGGTGGCCACCCCACACATGAAGATATCTGTGGAGATTAGGTAGGTCAACTGCTCAGCTGAATAGCCAAGAGCTGTCGCAATCATAATAGGAACCAGGATAGAACCTGAGTACATTGCCAATAGGTGTTGAAGCCCTAAAATCGCAGCTTGTGAGTGTTTTTCTTGTTTTTGCATTAGAGATCTGCCTCCTTAAATACGACCTGACCGTTTTCAAAACGTTCCAAACGAGCCAGTGATAGGACTGGATACCCTGCTTTTTCAAGCAAATCACGACCATCCTGGAAAGATTTTTCAATCACGATACCAATCGCTTCAACTTTTGCTCCAGCTTGTTCGATGATTTGGATTAAGCCTTTGGCAGCTTGGCCATTAGCAAGGAAATCGTCGATAATCAAGACCTTGTCCTCTGGTGAGAGGAATTTTCCAGCGATGGAAACGGTGCTAGTCACCTGCTTGGTAAAGGAGTAGACTTGGGCAGTTAAGATACCTTCGTTCATGGTAATGTTTTTAGCTTTTTTGGCGAAAATCATGGGTACATTCAAGGCTTCAGCTGTAAAAACGGCTGGGGCAATGCCTGACGCTTCAATGGTCACGACCTTGGTAATACCAGCAGAAGCAAATTTTTCCGCAAAAACCTTACCAATCTCTCGCATCAAGCTAAAGTCAACTTGGTGAGTTAAAAAGGAATCCACCTTGAGAATGTTGTCACCCAAGATATGCCCATCCTTGAGGATGCGCTCTTCTAATAATTTCATAAGACCTCCTAAAGTCTAAAAGCTAATCCATTTGCTTGTTTAGAGTTTCTAGCAAGAAATAGAAAAAGGACCTACTTAATCTTTAAGTAAGTCCCCAAAATAGGCATGGCAAAAAGCCCATCCCCTCAAGCTAACTTACTTATTGTTAGGTGTTCCGGCACTTTGTAGAAACGTCGTGCCAATTCACGACATAAACAAGTAAAACGATCTTCAATTTTAAATAGGCTTGAGCCAATGTTTTTATTTTACACTAAATAACTTTAGAAATCAAATGTTTTGTTATTGTTTTGGGGTAAAAAACGAACAAATTGAAGAAAAATGGACAAAAATCAACTTATTGGCTAACATTTAGAAGATTTTTTATCATAAAAGGCATATTATCAAGATTTTTCAAGACTTGACAATATGCCTTTTTCTGATTTGAAAGATTTTTCCAGTCTCTATTTTTCTACTCGCTGAATCTTAAAAAATAACCATCTGGATCCAAAACTGCAAATTCATGAAGGTAAATAAAGCTATCTCCCACTCGAAATTCTCTTTTGGTCAGCGGACGATGGATAGGATAGTCAGCTTCCAGCAGTTTTTGGTGGAGCTGAGGGACATCTTCAATGCCAAAGGAAATATTGAAACCGCGCCCGAAAGGATAGGTTAGTTGGGTTAATTCTTCTGTGCTGCCTTCTTCTAGCATAAGTTGGCAGTCTTCAAGCGAGAGGAAGAGAAATTTCTCCTCTGGACGCTCGTATTCGACAGAAAATCCCAGCAAGTCGCAGTAGAAGTGGCGTGACTTTTCGAGGTCAGATACTACAAATTCAGGAATGACAGCTTGATAGTCCATTAGCTTTCTCCTTAGAGCTCAATCTCCATGACAATGGGTGTGTGGTCTTGGCGAGCACCTGAGTCAATCATATCAGATTTAGTGACCTTGTCAGCGATGCGGTTACTTGTTAGCCAGTAGTCGATTCTCCAGCCTGTATTGTTGATTTTGGAAGTCTTGCTGCGTTGTGCCCACCAAGTGTAGCGTTCTGGAACATCGCCGTGAATGTGGCGGAAGGTATCCGTAAATCCAGTTGCTAAAAGGTTGGTAAATCCAGCACGTTCCTCGTCGGTAAATCCTGGTGAACGGCGGTTGCTGGCAGGATTTGCAAGGTCGATTTCATTGTGGGCTACGTTGTAGTCACCAGTCGCAAGGACTGGTTTTTCTTTGTCTAGTTCAGCCAAGTACTCAGCATATTTGACATCCCAGACTTGACGTTCTTCCAAGCGTTTGAGGCCATCGCCAGCGTTTGGTGTGTAAACTTGGGTCACAAAAAATTCATCAAATTCTAGAGTGATGATACGGCCTTCTAAGTCCATGGTAGAAGGGGCACCAATTTCTGGGAAGCTGATAGTTGGTGTAAGTTCTTTCTTATAGAGGAACATGGTTCCAGCATAGCCTTTACGGGCAGGCTCTTGGGAAGAGCGCCACGTGTTTTCGTAGCCTGGGAAGAGTTCTTCTAAAATTTCCAAGTGTTTCTTTGTAGGCCCTTTGGCAGAAAGCTTGGTTTCTTGGATAGCAATGATATCAGCATTTTCGGCTACCAAGGTTTGTAGGACTTCTTGGGATAACTTAGCGCGATCTGAGTCACTAGTTAGGGCTGCATTGAGGGAATCAATATTCCATGAGATGAGTTTCATAGTATGTACCTTTTCTAGATGTATTTCTTATATTTTATCAAAAAAAAGTAAAGCCAGCGAGTTTCTAGTTTGGAAACTTATTCTTTATATTCTATCCTTAGAAAACAAAAACTCTTGAAACTATTTTGAAAAAAATCTAAATAGTTATTGTATTTAGAATGGAAAGGTGCATAATGTTATTTAGAAAAACATCTAAATAGAAAGCGAAGTGTACAAATATGTCAAATAAGAGAACAATCCTTCTTTTTGTAGTTTTGTCTTATGGACTTGCTTGGATAGTATGGTTGACACTATGGCTAAATGGTGTTGGTGTAAGTTCTCCATGGAGTCAGCTTGCTAGTATTGTAGCCATGTGGATGCCTGCGCTTGCAGTCTTTCTCTTAGGGAAAATCACGAATCAACCTAGTGGAATCAAATCTAAATTAGTCGTGAATCTCAAGAGGAACTGGAGCTTTTACTTACTAGCTATCTGGTTACCAGCAGTTATCAGTTTTTTAGGAGCAGGACTTTATTTTCTTGTATTTCCTAGCAATTTCAGCCTTGGTTTTGAATCTATTCAAGCTATTTTACAAGAAAAAGGAGTCCTTCAATCACCGATTCCCTTATCTTTCTTGGCTTTGATTCAAATCCTAGCTAGTTTGACCTACGCTCCTTTTCTTAATAGTTTCTTTGCATTGGGGGAGGAAATTGGTTGGCGGGGCTATCTTTACCCAGTGCTAAGAGGACGCTTTTCACTAGTCCAGACTCATGTCTTACTTGCTCTCATTTGGAGTCTATGGCATTTACCAATCAATTTGCAAGGATATAATTATGGCCTTACTTATTTTGCTTATCCTGTTTTGGGAGTTGTTGCGATGTTTCTATTTTGTTTTAGCGTAGGAATATTGTTGAGCTGGTTGTTGGAAAAGACAGGTTCTATCTGGGCTTCTGCCCTATTTCATGGGGCAATCGATGCAACTGCAGGTATTGGGTTACTCTTTCAATTACCAGGAGAAAAAGTTTCAAGCCTCTTGATTTTAGGCCCATCACCGACCGGAATGCTATCAGTTCTACCTTGCTTATTCTTAGCCCTACTAATATTACAAAGGGAAAGGAGGCATTATGGGTTTTGCAAATAGCTTTAAAGCCTTATCTCATCCAGTTAGGAGAGAGATTTTAAATTTACTCAAAGCAGGTAGATTATCTGCAGGAGAAATTGCCAGTCAATTCGAGTTGACTAATGCAACTATTTCACACCATCTCACGATTTTGAAAGCAGCGGATTTGATTCATGAAATGAAAGAAAAAAACTTTATTTATTATGAGTTAAATACATCGGTTTTAGAGGATATGATGGTGTGGTTAGCAGATTTGAAAGGAGATCTTTAGATGAAGGTAAAAATCAATAAGAAATTGCTATTATTTACGAGTATTCTCATCCTACTATCTTCCCTTGTAGGTTGTGTTTTCTGGTATCAATTGCCAGAGAAGATACCCACTCATTTTAATCTACTGGGTCAAGCAGATGGCTACAATCATAAAGTGTTTGCTATCTTTGGATTGCCTGCTCTCATGCTTTTGATGCATTGGTTGCTTCTATTTTTAATGATTAAGGATCCTAAATCTAGCAATATCAGTTCAAAAATACAAGTTTTGATTTACTGGATTATTCCTTTTGTATCTTGTCTATCAATGATTTCTATCTACGGAGAATCTTTGGGGTATTCCATGATGAGTGGGCTTCTAGCTCAGATTTTTATGGGAGTCTTGATGATCGTAATTGGAAATTATCTACCCAAAACACGCAAAAATTATATAATCGGTATTCGACTTCCGTGGACCTTGGAGAGTGATAAAAACTGGAGAAAAACACATCGATTAGCTGGAAAAATTTGGGTGTTAGGAGGATTGTTATTGTTTCTAAATTCCTTTGTTCAAATATATGTTTACTGGGTGTTTTTCTTGACACTTCTACTTGTGGTGTTGATGCCTGGTGTTTATTCATATCAATTATCAAAATCAGAATCTTGAAATAGCTATTGGAGTCATTAGTTTGAGAAGTTGGTCTGATATGCCTATTTCCCCAACGTATGGTTTGAAAAATCACCCTCTTTCATTTATAATTAAGAATGATTTTATGAAGGGAAATAGATGAAATTCTACTCTTATGGCTATGTACTCAGCCAAATCAGTCAGCAAAATGGAATTATGATTGGCTTTGGGATTGTGCTCCTAGCTATCACAGGATTTTTTGCTTTTAAGGCTTATCGAGATAAAAAAGGAACTAAATTTCGGGAATTGGTCATGATTTTGGCCTTGACTTTGGTGGCCATGCTTTTGGTGACAATCTCAAAATACCAGACAAATCAAGCCTCAAACAACCAATTTCAAACCTCCCTTCATTTCATAGAGGTTGTTTCCAAAGACTTGGGAGTGGATAAATCAGAAGTTTACGTCAACACTTCAGCAGCCACTGATGGAGCGCTTGTCAAGGTAGGTTCAGATTTCTACCGTGCCATGAACGGGAGCGAACCAGACAAGTATCTTTTAGAGAAATTAGAATTGCATCAAACAGACGCTATTGAATTGGTGGAGGTAAACAAATGACACTCAACTATATGGAAATTTTAATTAAACTGGCCTTGGGGCTCTTCTCGCTTGTTTTTGTTATCAATAGACTTGTTCGGTAACTCAAAAGTGGTATACTAAAGCTATGGAAACAACATACGAAAAAGCCTTAAAATTAAACTCAGAGAATTTCAAATTGTTGATAGGTGTTAAAAAAGCGACGTTTCAACTGATGCTTGATTGTCT
>NZ_SPGF01000073.1 GCF_005844455.1 Streptococcus mitis
AACAAATCGATTAGGAAAATAAAATTAATTTCTAGAAATATTTTAACAGTTATAACGTACTATTCCAGGTTCAATCTACTATAATTTATGAGTCGTTTTACTTCTCCTATTTAAGCTTACAAAAAACAACTATCCTTCAATTTTTAATAAATAAAACAATAAACCTTATAGCTCATTGGATTCGCCTTCCTTCTATCTCATTTCATTTTAAACAACGAACGTACTCTTAACTGGGAGAATAGTACGCTCCTGTATCAATACCTTGAGCAACTAGAGTAGTACTAATAAAACTCCGACTATTACTCAGTAGAATCAGCACAACAAGTAGCATAGATAGCGCTTTCAAATATTCGAATTCTAATTTTCCAATCTTGCCACCTTCTTTCACCTATATTATAAATCAACATATATAAACTGTCAAGTAATTTAAGTAATAATCTAAATATTTTTGAAAAGAAGAATTATAGTTATATTTCACACATAAAAAAGATAGCTTCTGCTATCCTTATACATTCTCTGACTACTTATCCATCAGATATTGTTCTACCTTGAGTGCCATAACTTCATTATTTTCAATTAGATAGAGCACCTTAGCTTTCATATAATAGTCCTTAGCAACAGAGATATCAAGATCTTCTGTTACATTTCCCAACAAACAATATAAATCCGCTAACCTAAAGCTACTATGATATTTGTTACAAAATTCAATTATCTCCAATAATAGCGCTCTGGACTTATCCATCTCCTCCTGTTTCCAAAGGTGGTAACAATAATTGTATTTTATTTTGATATACAACTCAATTTGTTCACGCACACTGGTATCGATTTTTGAAAGAGCTACGGAAACCTGTTCATATAGTTGCTCAAATTTCTCCTTATCCTCATCATAGCCTAAGAAAATCAGCAGGGTATTCAAAATATATAAGTAGTCCACTTTATCAATACTAATCCTACTGAGGATGTCCTCTATTTTTGAAATAGCTAGTTTTAATTGATGTTCACATTGATAGGTTAGAATGGCATCTATCCAGTCCAGATAAATCTTTTCATCAAAAGATAAGGAAATCTGTTGCTTTCTTTCTCCCTCAAAAGCATATTGCAAAGAGGCGTAATCTTGATTTTCCAATAATGTTTCAGACAATCTCTTGAAAGCAGACAAGCTTAGAAACTCTTTCGAAATTTCTCCTGAAAAGAAATAGTCCATATTTAAGCCCATTTTTTCAGATAATTTATATAACAAATCTGCTCCTGGCATATATTTACCTTGTTCCATGCGACTTATTTGAGTTTGTTGGCAAATTCCTTCTGCCAATTCTTTTTGCGACCAGCCCAGCTCTTTTCGCTTATTTTTTAATCTTGTTGCTAATAATGCATGCATGCTATCCACCACTATTTATATTCTATAAAAACATTATACTACTTTTTGAGAAGATTATATCAAATTGGCTACACAGTGTGAACAGGCTTCTAAAAAGAAAAAAGAGCCATTCAAAGCTCTTCCCCTATTTCTTAATACCATCCGTTGTTAAGCCAGAAGTTTTTAGCAGCTGACCATGAACCGTAACGTCCTGCAACGTAGGCATCTGCTACACGTTCTTGGTTTTCAGCTGAGTAATCACCATTCAAGTATGAATCTGTCAATTGGTAACGTCCGATGTAACGTCCGTTTGTAGCTGTGTAGCTACCACCTGATTCTCTTTGAGCAATCCATTCTTTAGCTTCTGCTTCAGATCCGCTGACAGTTGAAGCAACCGTTTCTTCTGCTACTGTTTCACCTACTACTGGAGTTTCTTCCTCTACCTCTGTAGTTTCTGCCACTGGAGCTGAAACAGCTTCATCTTGGGCAGCTGGTGCTTCATAAGTCGTTGAAGCTGGTGCTACTGGCGCTGCTGGACCGTCGATAACCAACTCTTGACCAACATAAATCATATGGATGTTGTCAATGTGGTTGTTTTCTGCCAATTTCTCAACAGTTGTGTTGTGAGTTTCAGCGATTTCTGAAAGTGTATCACCTTCTTTAACAGTGTAAGTTGATGATTCTTGAGCAGATACAAATGATGGAGCAAATACTGCAAACAAGGCAGCTACTCCTGCAAGAGTTGTTTTAATCTTTTTAGTTGTTGATTTCATATTCGAAAATTCTCCTTCTTTCTATAGTTCTATGAT
Source organism: Streptococcus mitis (assembly GCF_005844455.1). Lineage (GTDB taxonomy): Bacteria > Bacillota > Bacilli > Lactobacillales > Streptococcaceae > Streptococcus > Streptococcus mitis_BF. Next base: position 2,167 of record NZ_SPGF01000073.1, read on the forward strand.
ACCCTTTAAATATTACCGTTTCTTGACACTTTTATGTAGAAATATTACAAAATTATTTTTTATTTCCCTAAACAAGGTGTTTTTTGTCATAAAAGATACTATTTTTATGCTATTTGAAGTATTAGAAAGGTTTTCATCCACAATTAAAGTCAAGACCCTCATTCTTTGATATAATAGAGATAAGAATTTTTATAAGGGGAAACTGATGAAATCACTTCGTTTTCAATCTGTCTTTGATATCATCGGACCAGTTATGATTGGCCCATCTAGTAGCCATACAGCTGGTGCTGTTCGTATTGGGAAGATTGTCTCTTCCATTTTTGATGATACTCCGACAGAAGTCGAATTCCAACTATTTAACTCATTTGCTAAAACCTATCGTGGTCACGGAACAGACCTAGCCCTTGTTGCAGGTGTTTTAGGCATGGATACAGATGATCCTGAAATCCCAAATAGTCTGGAGATTGCCCACAAGCGTGGCATCAAGATTGTCTGGACCATTCAGAAAGACAGCAATGCTCCTCACCCCAACACCACTAAAATTACCGTTAAAAATGCTCACAAGACTATCAGCGTGACTGGTATTTCAATCGGTGGCGGGAATATTCAGGTCACCGAACTCAATGGCTTTGCCGTCTCTCTCAATATGAATACACCGACTATCATCATTGTTCATCAAGATATTCCAGGTATGATTGCCCTCGTAACAGAGGCTCTTTCACGCTATGGTATCAATATCGCCCAGATGAATGTTACTCGTGAAAAAGCTGGTGAAAAAGCCATTATGATTATCGAAGTCGACAGTCGCAACTGTGATGAGGCCATCGAAGAAATTCGAAAAATCCCTCATCTCCACAATGTCAATTTCTTTAAATAGGAGGAAGCATGTTTTATTCTATCAAAGAATTGGTCGAGCAGGCAGAACTGGACTTTCAAGGAAATGTCGCAGAACTCATGATTACAACAGAGTTTGAATTGATCGGTCGCGAACGTGAAGAAGTCCTCCTTCTCATGGAACGCAATCTGGAAGTTATGAAAGCCTCTGTCCAACTCGGCCTTAATGAAAATAAATCTCGTAGTGGCCTGACAGGTGGGGATGCTGCCAAATTGGATCACTACATCAAAAACGGAAAAACTCTATCAGATTACACGATTCTCTCTGCTGCCCGAAATGCCATTGCAGTCAATGAACACAATGCTAAAATGGGATTGGTTTGTGCCACTCCGACCGCAGGAAGTGCTGGCTGTCTGCCTTCAGTTCTAACTGCTGCTATTGAAAAATTAGACCTCAGCCACGAACAGCAGCTGGATTTCCTCTTTACTGCTGGTGCCTTTGGACTAGTCATCGCAAACAACGCCTCTATCTCAGGTGCTGAGGGTGGCTGTCAAGCCGAGGTTGGTTCTGCCTCTGCTATGAGTGCTGCAGCCTTGACTCTAGCTGCCGGTGGAACACCTTATCAGGCCAGTCAGGCTATTGCCTTTGTCATTAAAAATATGCTGGGCCTCATCTGTGACCCTGTTGCCGGCTTGGTTGAAGTTCCCTGTGTCAAACGTAATGCCATGGGAGCCAGCTTTGCCTTCATCGCAGCAGACATGGCCTTGGCAGGTATCGAATCTAAAATTCCTGTGGATGAAGTTATCGATGCCATGTACCAAGTAGGAGCAAGCATGCCAACTGCCTTTCGTGAAACAGCTGAAGGTGGACTCGCGGCCACCCCTACTGGTCGTCGCCTCCAAAAAGAAATTTTCGGAGAATAAGCTTATCAAATAGGAGAAACCATGACCTCTATCACAGCTATCTTTTTCGATCTGGATGGAACCCTCGTTGACAGTTCTATCGGGATTCACAATACCTTTACCCATACCTTTAAGGAGATGGGAGTGCCTAGCCCTGATGCCAAAACGATTCGTAGTTTTATGGGACCGCCCCTCGAAAGTAGTTTTGCGACCTGCCTGCCTAAAGAACAAATTTCTGAGGCTGTCCAGATATACCGTTCTTACTACAAGACAAAAGGCATCCATGAAGCTCAACTCTTTCCCCAGATTATAGACTTGCTTAAGGAGCTATCAAGCAATTATCCACTCTACATCACCACGACAAAGAATACACCTACTGCTCAAGACATGACTAAGAACTTGGGAATCTATCGTTTCTTTGATGGCATTTATGGTTCCAGCCCTGAGACACCCCATAAGGCAGATGTCATTCGCCAAGCCTTACAGACACATCAACTAGCACCAGAACAAGCCATCATCATCGGAGATACCAAGTTTGATATGCAAGGGGCTCAAGAAACAGGCATTCAGAAATTGGCCGTCACTTGGGGATTTGGAGAACAAGCAGATCTACTAAACTATCAGCCTGATTATATCGCTCACAAACCCTCAGATATTTTGGCCTATTTTCAATAACATAGACTGGGGAACAACTAACTTTCATACTTTTCGAAAATCTCTTCAAACCACGTCAGTTTCTATCTGCAACCTCAACGCTGTGCTTTGAACAACTTACGGCTAGCTTCCTAGTTTGCTATTTGATTTTCATTGAGTATCAGAATAAAACGAAGCAAGTTTACACATCACAAAACGCATATTACCAAGGTTTTTTGATTCCTGATAATATGCGTTTTTCTGATTTTAAAGATTTTTTATTCAACGTGGGTTGTTTGATTAGCAAAGGCGATAATAGCTTGCTTCAACTCATCTCCACTAAGAGTTCGGAACTCTTCAATTTTTTGATCGATGGCTTCTAGAGGCATGACATTAACCTTACCAACGAAAATCTTATCCATAACTTGGTTATCAACAAGTTCGGTTGATACCAAGAGTTCTTCGTAAAGTTTTTCGCCTGGACGGATTCCAACTTCAACGATTGGAATTTCACTTTCGGTGTGGCCACTTAGAAGGACCATTTTCTTAGCCAAGTCATAAATCTTGACTGGTTTGCCCATATCAAGGATAAAGACTTCCCCATCCTTGGCATAAGCACCAGCGTGGATAACTAGACGGCTAGCTTCTGGAATGGTCATGAAGTAACGGGTCATGCGGAAGTCTGTCACCGTTACAGGCCCACCTTCAGCAATCTGACGTTCAAAGACTGGAATGACACTACCACGGCTACCAAGAACATTCCCAAAACGAACCGCACAGTAGGTTGATTGGCTACGTTGGTTAAAGCCAGTAACAATCAACTCAGCCACTCGCTTGGTTGCTCCCATAACATTAGATGGATTGACGGCCTTATCTGTCGAAATCATAACCATCTTAGGCACCTTGGCTTCATCAACAGCCCTAGCAACATTGTAGGTTCCACGGATATTGTTTTTGAAGGCTTCTTTTGGATTGCGCTCCATCATAGGAACGTGCTTGTGGGCCGCCGCATGATAAACAATAGCAGGCTTGTACTGCTCAAAGACTTGCAACAAACGGTCGTAGTCTTGAATATCGGCAATCACTGGTACATAATCAATCCCTTGGAACTTGCGAATCAATTCATGATAAACAAGGTAGATTGAATTTTCCCCATGACCGAGCAAGACAATACGTTCAGGATTGAAGCGGCTAACTTGGCGACAGATTTCAGAACCGATTGAACCACCAGCACCTGTAACCAAGATTGTTTTTCCTGTAAGTTCTGCGCCCAAACGCGATTCGTCAAGACGAATTTCCTGACGACCCAAAAGGTCTGTGATATCAATCTTCTGGAATCCTCCACCTGCTTGGTGAAGTCCCTGAACAACAGTTTCAACCTTAGGCATCTTGTAACATTTGACACCCAGCTTATTACACATTTGCAGGATACGTTCATATTCTGACGGGTCAAGCGACGGAATCGCAACGATCACACGTTCGATTTGATGGCGTTTGGCTAACTCAGGCAGATTGTCATAAGAGCCCAAAACAGGGATACCACCTAGTTTTTGACCCTTTTTCTTTTCATCATTATCCAAAATACCAACAAGTTCCAAATCACTGGTTGGGTGTTGGTAACTATTCATAAAGAGGGCTCCACCATCGCCAGCACCAATCAAGAAGGTACGACGATGTTCACCATCACCACTGCCTTTTTTGCGTTTAGAGTAGATTAACTGCCAAGTAATCCGTGGCAATAGAATCAAGAAGGTACTCAACAAGATAAAGAGCACGATAAAACGGATGGAAAAGAGTGGCAAGAAGGCATAGCAGATACTATATGACAAAACACTGCTAGCAGTCACGCCAAAAAAGATTTTCATAAAGTCCGTAATCTTGCTGTAACGGCTGATACTAGCGTTCAACCCCCAAAATCCAATCATCAATTGATAGAACAGGAAGGCCAAACTCGTATAGATAATGTAGTCAACAGGCGCTGGGTTAATCAATCCGTAGAATAAGATATAAGAGACAATGATGGAAACCACCATACTGAAAATGTCAAATATACCCCAGAAGACCTGTTTTTGTTGTTTATTTAAAATTTCCACCAGATCAATGACATAATCTGTGAGTTTTTTATTCATAGAAATTTACTCCTCCTTAAAAGAATTTTACTATACTGTAATTGTAACATATTTTGATTGATTTGGCTTATTTTTCCAAATAAAGAACTGTTTCCTTGTACTCCTTCTTCCATTTAACTCCTCTAATTAAACCTATAATCGTCCCAAGACCATAAGCAAAGTGAATGGAAAATAACAGAAAAGGCATTACAATTAGAAATCCATTTTTATGTTTCAATAAAGTCAGTAAAGTGAGTAGTAATAAAAGTAGAACATAGATCCCTAATAGTAAAGTTATAAATAAGAATGTGAATGGTAGTAGTGCTAGGCTAAACACAAGACTCAAAACAAATAGACAAGGAACATAGTGAAATAGTGATAAACACTTAGGCTGAACATGAGTTGTCAAGCCAATCCACAAACCATTTGAATACTTTTGATGCAGCATTTTCTTGAGCGTTGGTCGAATGTACTGATAAGATAAAATACTTGGGCTATAGCGGATTTTATAACCCTGCTGTCGAATTCTATAATGAATATCATTATCTTCAGTTCGGCCAAGTTGCTCATTTACTAAACCAACCTTCTGGAAAACCTCTCGTTTATACATCCCATGAAAAATAGAAGAAACATATCTATCCTCAGAACTATTTCGATAATTGGCAATGCTACTGCCAAACATATTTTCCTCAACAAGATGCAAGGTCTCTGCCCATTTTCCTTTTCCTTCGACAATCGTCGGTCTAGGCCCCCCACAGACAAATTCACCTTGTTGAATAATAGCCACATTGTTCATTACAAAACTCTCAGTAACTTTTGAATGAGCATCAATTTTTAAAATAAGGTCCCCTACAGAATGTTTAACTCCCAGGTTAAAACCACTAGCTTGATTTTTCTTAGGATTGTTATACAATCTAATTGAGTTAAACTCTGTATCTTCCTTTATAAATTGCTGAATGATAGCTGTGGTCCCATCTGTGGACATAGCATTTATAAATAGAATTTCAATATTCTCTTTAGAATAGGTTTGATTTTTTAAGTCTTCAATTAGACCAGGCAGATATTTTTCTTCATTGTATGCACTGATTACAATGGATACGAGAAGACTTTCAACATTTTGAGTCACTACTACTCTCCTGAATTTTTCCTTCCACCATTTTATCATAATTTTCAAGACTTTCCCATTTTTATCTTGAAAGCCAGAAACCTTACTTGACATTATAAGGAAAAAACCTTAAAATAAGCTGTTATTAAAATCAGCTAGAAGAGGTATTATAGTTGATTAGTTTTAAACAAGCATGTTATAATAAAGCTATGGCATATAGTACAGATTTTAAACAACGAGCATTAGATTACATCAAAGAAGGACACAGCCATGTCGAGGCAGCTAAAGTTTTTGATGTTGGCGTCAGAACTCTC
>NZ_SPGF01000074.1 GCF_005844455.1 Streptococcus mitis
CACCTGGCACAAGTCTCAGGCTTTGGAGTTGCCAGAAAATATCACGTGTACATTTATTCCTCCCTACACTCCAGAAATGAATCCCATTGAGCAAGTTTGGGCAGAGATACGAAAGCGTGGATTCAAAAACAAGGCCTTCAAATCTTTAGAAGAAGTCATTTTGAAGTTAGAAACAGTGATTCAAAATTTGGAAACAGAATGCCTGAGGAAGATTGTTCACAGAAAATGGATTTGTCCAGAATAGATTTTTGATGAGTGTTACTTGAAAATAGCTGGTATCAGATGGCTAACAAGTGGTACTACGCCAATGGTTCAGGAAAATATTTGTCCAACCAATGGAGTCAAATCAATGGTAAATGGTATGCATTTGATCAAAATGGTGTCATGATGGCTAATACTTGGAAGGGAAATTATTACCTGAAATCCAGTGGGGCTATGGCAGATAAAGAATGGGTGTACGATTCTAACTACTCTAGCTGGTTTTATCTCAAGTCAGGTGGACACTATGCTGAACAGCAATGGATTGGCTCTTACTATCTAAAATCTGGTGGCTACATGGCTCACAAAGAGTGGATTTATGATCAGGATTACAAAGCTTGGTATTATCTTAAAGAAGATGGCGTTTATGTAACTGGAACTTATACTATTAATGGAAGCAGCCATTTTTTCAAAGATAATGGTAAATGGGTTCAAGAACTTCCAAAAGGATTTGAAAAGGGGCACTATACTAAAACTATCTTCCTAGATCCTGGGCATGGTGGACGTGATTCGGGCGCTTACTATTATGGAATAGCTGAAAAAGATTTGAATCTACAGGTCTCTCGTAAATTACGGAAACGTTTAGAAGAACTTGGCTATACAGTTTTAACATCTCGTGATAGTGATGTAGATGTTGACTTTGTGACGGAGCGTTCTCGTATGATAAATAAAACGAATGCAGACTTCTTTATTAGTATTCATTTTAACGCTACCGGAGCCGGATATTCTCAAACTCAAGGTATTCAAGTATCCTCTTATGAGGAAGATGCAGATTATCCGAGCAAGATTAACCAGTACTGGCATAATAATCCAGACCGTATAAGTGAAAGTAATCGTTTGGCTGCAGATCTTCATTCATCTCTCTTGACCGAGACAGGAGCTAGAGATGCTGGATTTCTGCAAGCCACCTTCGCTGTTCTTCGTGAGACTGCGAAACCTGCTGTGTTATTAGAGTTGGGTTATATGGATAATCCAGAAGAAAACCAACGAATCCGTAGTGATCAATACCAAGATAAGTTAGTTGAAGGCATTATTAAAGGAATTCAAAAATATTACGCTGTAAATTAAGAAACTAGATCAAACTAAGCTTTGGAGATTGTCCTAGGCTTAGTTTTTTATTGGTAATGTTGTTCATAAAATTAAATTGTCTGAAAATTTATTGAAAAATGAGTGAAAACATGGTATAATAAAACGTAAAATTAATTCAGGTTTCCTGAACCGATAGGAGTAAACAATGAAAAAACTAGGTTTTGTCCTTTTATCTTCAGCCTTGCTATTGACAGCTTGTGCTAATAATCAATCTAAGCCAAGCAACACAAGTGATTCGTCTAAGGTGACAGCCCTTTCTGAAGATAAGCAAAAAATGCTTGATAAGGCCACTGCTGACTATAAGACTTTTGTGCAAGAGCAAATTGATAAATTGTTGACAGATACAGAAGGCTTTGTCAAACTGTTGAAAGAAGGCAAGTTAGAAGAGGCTAAGAAGGTTTATCCACTGATTCGTATGTCTTATGAGCGTTCAGAACCGATTGCTGAGAGTTTTGGTGAGTCAGATGTAAAAATTGACTTCCGTTTGGCAGACTACATGGACGAAAACAAGACAGAAGAAGGTTGGTCAGGTTTCCACCGTATCGAACGTATCCTTTGGGAAAACAATACAACTAAAGGAACTGAAAGCTATGGCGATCAATTAGTCAATGATATCAAAGAATTGAAAGCCAAGATTGCAACTGTAGATGTGGACTACAAGGTTATGTTGACTGGGGCAGTTGACTTGCTTAACGAAGTAGCGACAAGCAAGATTACGGGTGAAGAGGAAATTTATTCTCATACAGACTTGTATGACTTCCGTGCCAATATTGAGGGTGCTGAGAAGATTTTCCAACTTTTTAAACCATTACTTGAAAAATCAGATGCTGCCTTGGTCAAAGAATTGGAAGCAGATTTCAAGTCTGTTAATAGCTTGTTGGACAAACACATGATAGACAAGGAACACTACAAACTCTATACTGATTTGACAAAAGAAGATACCAAAGAATTGTCAGAAGCAGTGACAAAACTTGGTGAACCTCTATCACAAATGGGTAAATTTCTTAGTGGAGAATAAGAGTCATGACTGAAAAAGATGAAAAGTTTTTTGAGAAGAAAATGGACCGTCGAGAATTTCTAAAAAAAGCAGGGATTGGAGGGGCTGGTTTAGCGCTAGGACTCTCTGGTGCTTCTGCTTTTTTCGCACCTAAGCTAGGAACTCAGGAAAAAATCTCGTATGGTAATGAAAAAATTGCTTTTTATGGCAAGCATCAAGCTGGGATTAGTACGCCCATGCAGAAAAATATCTATTTTGTTGTCTTGGATCTGCATACAACGGATATGGATAAGATTATCCAGTTGTTCAAAGATTGGACGGATTATAGTGCCAAATTGGTAGAGGGAGAATTGGTCAAAAAAGATGGACAGAATGCTCTCTTGCCTCCTAGTGATACTGGGGAGACAGTCGGCCTCAATCCGCATCGTTTGACTCTGACTTTTGGTGTATCTGCAAGTTTCTTGAAAAAGATGAATTTGGAGAACAAGCGCCCTCAAGTGTTCAGAGACTTACCGCCATTCCCTAAAGAGCAATTGCGTGAAAAATATACTGGTGGAGATATTGTCATCCAGGCTTGTGCAGATGATGAGCAGGTTGCCTTTCATGCGATTCGCAATCTCATCCGTAAGGGGAGAAATGCGGTAACACTTCGTTGGAGTCAGTCTGGTTTTGCGGCAATCGGAGATCGAATGGAGACGCCACGTAACCTCTTTGGTTTTAAGGATGGAACAGCAAATCCAACCAAGGAGCAAGACTTTGACCGCGTTATCTGGGCTGATAGTAAGGACTGGATGGAAAATGGTTCTTATATGGCAGTTCGTCGGATTCAGATGTTTTTAGAGACCTGGGATCGCACTAGTCTTGAAGAACAGGAAAATACTTTTGGACGATATAAGGAAAGTGGTGCCCCCTTTGGTAAGAAGAATGAGTTTGATGAGGTGGATTTGAGTCTTTTGCCTGATGATTCGCATGTTCGTTTGGCTAAGGAAGTGGACAAACCACTTTTGCGCCGTTCTTATTCTTACTCTGATGGGATTGATGAAAAAACTGGTCAGTTTGATACGGGTCTGCTCTTCATTTCTTTCCAGAAGGATCCAGATAACTTTGTCAAGGTTCAAACTAATCTAGGTGCTACAGATAAGATGAATGAATACATCACTCACATCGGTAGTGGACTCTTTGCTTGTTTTGGTGGTGTGGAGAAAGGAGGCTACATTGGTCAGAAATTATTGGAAGGTTAGAAGCTGGTTCTTGGTTTTAGCTCTGTTATTTTTAATCTTTTCCCCAGTAGGTGCCCAAGAAAGTCTGAGTTCTTATTTTGTAAAAATCACAGATGCATCCAAAGCAGTGAAAAATGGCAATCAGTCTGAGGCCCAGAAACTCGTTGCAGAGATGGCAACAGACTTCGAAAGAATAGAAGACAGCAATTCTGAGGCTGGTAAAGCCGTCAAGGAAAAGTTAGCTCAATCAGGCGAGATTACTGAAGACAAACTCACAGAAATTTCTTCAGCCTTATTAGCCTTTGAAAAAGAACAAAATCCTGTTGACTTAGATGCGGAAAAGGAAAAATTGGTAAACCGTTTAAGTCCTCGTTTTGAAGCCTTAGAACAGGCTATTGCCTCCAAAAATTTGGAAAAGGTCCGAGAAGCCTTTAAGAAAATGAATTCCACTTGGACCATCAATGAAAGTGTGGTTCGTGACAATAGTACGGCCCATTATGGACGTGTTGAGACAGCCATTTCCTTTCTACGTAGTAGCATGGAAACTGAGCCTACGGATTTCAACTCGATCCAGACTTCCTTTGAAGACTTAAAAAAGGCTATTGATGATTTTGTAAGCGGAAAAGAAGTCGCAGCAACATCTTCTGATTTAAGTCTTAAAGACGGTATTGCCCTTTTGAAGAAGGCTTTGGAACAATTCCAAACTGGTGATCAATCATCAGGGGCAGCCAGTATGAAGGAATTTATTACTATCTGGCCAACAATTGAAGGTTCTGTCAGCACGACCAATCCGTCCCTCTATACTCGAGTGGAAAGCGAAAGCCCTGTGATTATGGTCAAGGGAAGTGAGAAGGACTACCAAGAAAAATTAGAAAAACTGATTGCAGATTTATCACAAATTGATACCAGCGCACGTTACAATGCCTTTGATGCCATGCTGATTCTCCTGAGAGAAGGAGTGGAGGCTCTCTTAATTGTCATGGCCTTGGTGACGACCTTGAAAGCAGCCAAGATGCGAAAAGGGCTCAAGTGGGTTTATGGTGGTGCTATCACAGGAATCATGGCCAGTTTGGTCATTGCTTTCATCCTGCAAATAGCCTTTCCAGCAGTCACATCAGGCTCCAATCGTGAAATCATCGAAGGAGCAGTGGGAATTTTTGCAGTTGCTATGATGATTTTGATTGGAATCTGGCTCCACAGCAAATCCTCAGTCAAAAAATGGAATGCCTTTATGGAGTCGCAAATGGAAACAGTAACCAAGACAGGCTCCTTTATTTCCATGTTTGCCCTCAGTTTCCTAGCTGTTTTCCGTGAGGGAGCAGAAACCATTCTCTTTTATGTCGGAATTTTACCAAGAATTTCTAGCTTTGAATTTGTCTTAGGAATTTCACTTGCCTTGCTGGTTCTGGTAATTATTGCCATCGTGATGAACAAGGTCAGTCAATTTTTCCTGCCTCATAAGGTCTTCTTTATCTTGACTTGGATGATTTATGCTTTGGCTTTCAAAATGCTAGGGGTTAGTGTCCACGCTCTTCAGTTGACTAATATGGCACCAAATCACTTGTTGACAGGATTTCCAACTATCGACCTGCTTGGAATTTATCCAAGTTGGGAAGGATTGGCCAGCCAGCTAATCTATGTTGTCATTGTCTTGATTGTCACTTTCAGACAGGGTGAAGAATAGATGGATAGAAAAGAATTGACAATCGTTGAACATCTGGTAGAATTTAGAAAGAGATTATTGGCAGTGGTCATTTGTTTCTTTTTGGTGTTCTGTGTCTCCCTGCTTTTTGCAGATCAGATTTACCAGTATGTGACCCAATCTTTTCAGCAAAAGTTGATTGTTTTAGGCCCTAATGATATTTTATGGATTTACATACGTCTGGCTAGTCTGATGGCCTTTACCATCACCTTGCCTTACACGGTGTATCATATTTGGTCTTTCATTAAACCCGGTTTAAAGAAGGAAGAAGCTAGAGCGATTTTTGCCTATATTCCAGCTAGTTTCCTTTGTTTTCTAGTTGGACTGGCTTTTGGTTTTTACTTTGTAACACCAGCCTTACTTCAGGTTTTATTAGGGTTGGGAGAAGGTCTATTTGAAACGCAGTTAACAGCTCAAAATTATCTGTCCTTTGTCTTTCAAACGACCTTGCCCTTGGCTCTGATTTTTGAATTGCCAGTTATCATTGCCTTTTTGACGTCTATTGGACTCATTGGCCCAGAATTATTGACTACTTATCGCCGATATGCCTATTTTATCTTATTGGTACTTGCAGTCATCTTGACACCAGCCGATTTTGTCAGTGATTTAGCAATGACTGCCCCCTTGATTTTACTCTATGAATTGAGTATTGCCATCAGCAAATACATTATGAAATGCAAGCAGAAAGGAGAGAGAAATGGGAATCTTACGTGATATCGGAGCACCAGGATTGATTATCATCGTTTTAGGAGCTCTCTTGATCTTTGGACCAAAACGATTGCCTGAATTAGGCGAATCAATCGGTAAAATGCTATCTGAATTTAAAAAAGCAGTCAAAGGAACTGAAAATCAAGATAAGGAAGAGTAAGACTTATCTAATAAAAAACTTTGTACTCTGAAAACCATCGCGTGGCTATCGAGAGTGCAAAGTTTTTTGATTTTCTAGTTAAAATGAAGACTGTATTCTTTATGAGTAAAATGTATGATTAAGAGTAGTAGATATTAAAATGATGATTTTGAGTTTTTATTATTTTTGCTTTGTAGCAAGGTAACATAGTCACTTTTTGTGTGGAATAAGTGGGTAAGAAAAACAGTTCTTTGAGTTTGATCGATAAAGTAAAGCAAGATATATTGTCCGATAATTTTTCCTCGTGTGGGGTACTTACTATTGATTTTTAGTCCTATTTTTTCATCGGCATCAAAGCCAGCTTCAGGAAAGGTTTCTAAACTTTTTAACCCGTCTAAAATTTTGTCTACAGTATTTTTAGCAGACTGGGGTGATAAAAGAACAGTAGTAATGTAGTTATGGATACTGTCAATTGCCTGACTCACTTCAGTAGATAGGATTACTTTATAAGCCATATCGTAGCCTCATATCGTCTAGGGAAGTTCCTTGTCCAGATTCATATTCTCTTAAGGCGCGTTCAGATTGGGCTTGTAGTTCCTGAATCAATCGTTCACGGTGTAAATCTTCTGCAGTTTTTATTGGCAAATCCTGTTCGAGGACAATCTGCTCGATAAAAAGACTAATAGCATCCGTCATAGTCATTCCTTTTTCTTTGATGATAGCTCTAGCTTGTTCCATTGATGACTCATTGATTTTAAAATTGTATTGCTTAGTAAGTGATGTCGTCATGGTATATCTCCAATCTATACGATATATATAGCTAGTATATATCTTTTATATTTTTTAGGCAAGAAAAAACTCTATACTATAGGAACCATTGTGTGGCTATCGAGAGTGCAAAGTTTTTTGAGCCTGGAACATGAAAACAGCAGTTAATTTCAAGAAACAAAAAAGAACAGTCGAAACCAATGTCATTAAGTTAAGAAATTCAAATACAATTCTGTATTTGGGTTTCTTTTTTATGTGATAAACTTATAGTTAAGGAGGGATTTCCCATGATAAAACAAATAAAAGCCCACTTGAATAAGAGTATTCAGAGTATCATTGGTCAAAAAGTTGAGTTCGTCAAACAAGATGAACAGGCCTTTACTCGTAAAAGAAGGTTATCACTAGAAACTATGATTCGTACAATTCTGGGCATGGGAGGAAAATCACTATCAAAAGAATTACTAGATGCCAGACTGACAGTTTCAAATTCAGCCTTTGTTCAAAGACGCTATCAGATAAAACCTGAGGCTTTCTATACCCTATTTAAAGAATTTACAGCACCTATTCCACTTAACACCAATCTTCCGATATTCGCTGCAGATGGGAGTGATATCTGTATTCCTCGAAATCCCATGGATACAGAAACCTCTATCCAAACCCAAACGGATGTTAAATCCTATAATCTCATACACATAAATGCCCTATACGATTTGACGACTGGAGTGTATAGAGATGTTTCTATTCAAGGCAAACATAGGCAACATGAGCGCTTAGCTCTGATTCAGATGATGGAGGC
>NZ_SPGF01000075.1 GCF_005844455.1 Streptococcus mitis
TGTTTTGTTCTTATTTTAATTATAAACCATGACATAAGAAAACGAGCATCTCTAACTACGGAAATGCTCGTTTTTTTGATAGTTAGAAGTGGGTTTTTGCCCAGCCTCTTTCTTAAATAGATGTTATCCTTTTTGATTTAAAAATTATTGCAAATTAACCTTGTTTTTCAAGATATAGTAGGTTCCGAGATAAAAAATAGCTATGAATATGAGCTCTTCAAAAATGCCCGTACTTGCTCCTATATAGAAATTATCATTAAATCCTGCAAGTGAATTGACATAGAAGTTCGCACTGGTATTGAAGAAGACTTCAATAAAGCCAATGACGATTTGGATCCCAATGTAGGCTGCAACAGCGAGTGCTGTTCGGTATTCGTTGAAAAGTTGTCCAATGGAAATAGCCAAGTAGATGCAGAGGATACTGGAAATGGTATTTAGTAGGAGGGATAACCCCACAAGAGAGAGTTGAGGAAGGTATGTTCCTAGAAGTGGAATCAAGTCATAATGTGACATCCATTCTGGAGCCGTTATAGTCACAATAAGAAAAGCACTTAGGGCCAGTACAGCCGAGCTAAGTATAGACCAGATGAAGGCTCCGACTAATTTTGCAGTGATGATATGGTGTTCAGACACTGGCAAGGTCAAAGTCAGATAGCCTTGTCGGTCATAGACACTTCCTTTGAAGCGTTTAATAATCAAGAAAAGAGTTGAAATTCCAAGTGTAATTATCAAGCCGCCAAAGACGAGAGCCAGAAAGATAAATAGGAAAGGTTGGCTATCTTTGAAAGATATATAATTATAGTAGTGTCCTTGCATTCCCAGGGGGACGGAAAGGGCTAGAACAGCAGCGTAGAGGGCTAAATACCACTTGTTAATATTTTTAAATTCGTAGCGAACTAAATTCCAAAACATAATAATCTCCTTTGCTTAGGCCTTAAATTCCTGACGGAAGAGTTGGTCAATGGATTCACCTGACTCATAGCGAATGTCATCTACATTTCCTTGACGGACGACTTTTCCGTCTTTGAGAAAGACAATTTCATCCAAGATTGGCTCGATATCAGAAATCAAGTGGGTAGAAATCAAAACGGTAGAAGTTGGGGAGTAGTTGTTGATAATGGTATTGAGGATATACTCACGGGCTGCTGGATCCACCCCACCAATTGGTTCGTCCAGAACGTAGAGGCGGGCATCACGGCTCATAACCAAAATCAGTTGGACCTTTTCCTTGTTCCCTTTTGAAAGTTTCTTGAGACGACTATTTTCATCAATGCCAAGGTCTGCAAGCAGATGATGGGCACGTTCCAGATTGAAATCTTTATAGAAGGTCTTGAAGTAGGTTAGGGCTTCTTTGACCTTCATTTGTTCATTGAGATAGGTTGTATCCGGCAAATAAGCTACGATAGCCTTGGTTGCTGGGCTTGGATCCATGTCGTTGATAAGGACGCGTCCTTGATCTGGTTGTAAGAGGCCATTGATTAGTTTAATCAGGGTTGTTTTTCCTGAGCCGTTTGGGCCAAGGAGACCAACAATTTTTCCAGCTGGGATGTCAAGAGAAACATTTTCGAGGGCTGGGGTTGCTCCATAAGATTTGGATACATTTTCAAATGCTAGTAATGACATAGGCTTAAACTCCTTTAATATAATCGCCGACTACGCCTGGTAGTTCTTCTTTTTCATAGCCAAAATGGGTCATGGAGGAAACGAAGTGTTCCAATTCTTCTTCCGATAATTGTTTGCGTGATTGGGCGATTAGCTCCTTATCCTCGGTTACAAATCGTCCAGTTGTTCGCTTGCTGTAGACAAATCCTTCTCGTTCAAGGTCTGACAAGGCTCTTTGGATGGTGTTGGGATTGACACCAGCCTCGCTAGCCAGCTCTCGCACGGTTGGAAGTTGTTGATTGGATTCCAGTGTATGGGAGACAATCTGAAGCTTGATTTTCTCCATAATCTGTAAATAAATGGGTTTTTTATTGTCAAATGTCCAGGACATCTTGTTCTCCTTTCTGTCACCTCTTTGTCTTAATTAAATAATACAACAAAACAAAAAACTTGTCAAGCAAAAAGAAGAATTGTTTTGGGAATCGTTTAAAAAATGGTATAATGAAAAGAAAACGATAAGGAGGGAAAGGATGCGTTGTCCAAAATGTGGGGCTACCAAGTCAAGTGTTATCGATAGTCGCCAAGCAGAAGAAGGGAACACCATTCGTAGAAGACGTGAGTGCGACGAATGCCAGCACCGTTTTACAACCTACGAACGGGTAGAAGAAAGAACCTTAGTGGTTGTTAAAAAAGATGGCACACGGGAACAATTCTCTAGAGATAAAATCTTTAATGGAATTATCCGCTCAGCCCAGAAACGTCCTGTGTCAAGTGATGAAATCAACATGGTAGTCAATCGTATCGAACAGAAACTCCGTGGTCGAAATGAAAATGAAATTCAAAGTGAGGACATTGGTTCACTCGTCATGGAGGAGTTGGCTGAACTGGACGAGATTACCTATGTGCGTTTTGCCAGTGTCTATCGTAGTTTTAAGGATGTCAGTGAGTTAGAGAGCTTGCTCCAACAAATCACCCAGTCCTCTAAAAAGAAAAAGGAAAGATAAATGAAGCCAATTGACCGTTTTTCTTATCTAAAGAATAATCGGGTGTCGCAAGATACCTCATCTCTGGTACAGTGCTACCTCCCGATTATCGGTCAGGAGGCACTGAGCCTTTATCTTTATACGATCAGTTTTTGGGATAATGGTAGAAAGGAATACCTCTTTTCAAGCATTCTCAATCATCTCAACTTTGGGATGGACAGACTTTTAAAATCCTTTAAAATCCTATCTGCTTTCAATCTTTTGACCCTCTATCAAAAAGGGGACGTTTTTCAGCTAGCTATCCATGCCCCTCTTTCGAGTCAGGACTTCTTGGAACATCCTGTTTATCGCAGACTTTTGGAGAAAAAAATTGGTGATGCAGCTGTGGAGGATTTGAAAGGTGAAAGTGCTGACGGTGAAGAAATCTCTGTCTCACTCAATCAAGTCTTTCCAGACTTGGCAGAACTAGGAAGTCAAGAAGACCTTGGTCTCAAGAAGAAAGTAGCCAATGATTTTGACTTGGACCATTTTCGTCAGCTCATGGCTCGAGACGGGCTTCGTTTTGCGGATGAACAATCCGATGTCTTAAACCTCTTTGCCATTGCTGAGGAGAAGAAGTGGACTTGGTTTGAAACCTATCAATTGGCCAAGTCAACAGCTGTTTCCCAGGTTATTTCAACCAAACGCATGCGGGAAAAAATTGCTCAAAAACCGGTTTCCTCTGACTTTAATCCTAAGGAAGCAACCATTATCAAAGAAGCCAAAAGTAAAACTGCTCTGCAGTTCTTGGCAGAAATCAAGCAAACACGCAAGGGGACCATTACCCAAACAGAAAGAGAACTCTTGCAACAGATGGCTGGTTTGGGCTTGCTGGACGAAGTCATCAATATCATTCTCTTGTTGACCTTTAATAAGGTAGATTCGGCAAACATCAATGAGAAATATGCCATGAAGGTGGCCAATGACTATGCCTATCAAAAGATTCATTCGGCAGAAGAGGCAGTCTTACGCATCCGTGAGCGAGGACAAAAGAGTCAGACTCAAAAGGCTAGTAAACCGAGTCCTACCAAGTCCAATGTACCCAAGTGGAGCAATCCAGATTATAAAAATGAAACCAGCGAGGAAACTCGTCTGGAATTAGAACGTAAGAAACAAGAACTATTAGCTCGATTAGAAAAAGGAGGAGATTAGATGGAAAGTGTCGGAGACGTACTCAAACGTCAACCCAGCCGTTTTCATTATCAAGATTTGGTCCAGAAAATCATGAAGGATCCTGATGTTGCGGCCTTTATCCAGCAAGAATCCCTTACTCCAGAGGAATTGAATCGCAGTATCTCCAAGTTTAACCAATACATCACCGAGCGTGACAAGTTTCTCCGTGGGGATACGGATTATATTGCCAAAGGTTACAAGCCTATTTTGGTTATGAATCATGGTTATGCGGATGTTTCTTATGAAGAAACTCCTGAACTAATCGCAGCGGAAAAAGAAGCAGCGATTAAGAATCGTCTCAAGTTAATCAATCTGCCAGCCAGTCTCAAGAAAGCTAGTTTGGCTCAAGTTGACTTGGATGATTTGGGGCGCTTACCAGTTTTTGAAAAGCTATTAGCCTTTGTGGAGCAATATCCAGCTATTCGAAAAGGTCTTTACTTATATGGAGACTTTGGTGTGGGTAAAAGTTTCATGGTGGCTGCCTTAGCTCATGATTTATCAGAAAAACGTGGTGTTTCATCAACTCTCCTCCACTATCCTAGCTTTGTCATTGATGTCAAAAATGCTATTGGTGATGGCAATGTCAAGACCTTGGTAGATGAGATTAAGCTGTCTGAAGTCCTGATTTTAGATGATATTGGTGCTGAGCAATCAACCGCCTGGGTGCGGGATGAAATCCTGCAAGTCATTCTCCAATATCGGATGCAGGAAAATTTACCGACCTTTTTCACCTCCAACTTCAACTTTGAAGAGTTGGAGCTGCATTTCGCTAAAGGGAAGCATGGAAATGACGAAACCTGGGAAGCCAGACGCGTCATGGAACGCATCCGTTATTTGGCTGAGGAGACTCGTTTAGAAGGAGTGAACCGCCGATGACAGAAACGATTAAACTGATGAAAGCTCATAAGTCTGTTCGAAGATTTAAGGAGCAAGCCCTTCCTCAGGAAGACTTGACTGAAATCCTGACAGCAGCCCAGATGGCTTCGTCTTGGAAGAATTTCCAATCCTACTCTGTGATTGTGGTACGAAGTCAAGAAAAGAAAGATGCTCTGTATGAATTGGTACCTCAAGAAGCCATTCGCCAGTCAGCTGTTTTCCTTCTCTTTGTCGGAGATTTGAACCGAGCAGAAAAGGGAGCCCGACTTCATACCGACACCTTCCAACCCCAAGGTGTAGAAGGTCTCTTGATTAGTTCGGTCGATGCGGCCCTTGCTGGTCAAAATGCCCTGTTGGCAGCTGAAAGCTTGGGATATGGTGGTGTCATTATCGGCTTGGTACGGTACAAGTCAGAAGAAGTGGCAGAGCTCTTTAACCTGCCTGCCTACACCTACCCTATCTTTGGGATGGCACTGGGTCTTCCAAATGAAGAACATGAAGTCAAACCTCGCTTGCCATTGAATCAGGTGGTATTTGAGGAAGAATATCAGGAACAAACAGTTGATGCGATTGAGGCTTATGACCGAGTACAGGCTGACTATGCTGGGGCGCGTGCGACAACAAGCTGGAGTCAGCGTCTAGCAGAACAGTTTGGTCAAGCAGAACCAAGCTCAACTAGAAAAAATCTTGAACAGAAAAAGTTATTGTAGAAAGTGAGAAATTATGGCCCTACCAACTATTGCCATTGTAGGACGTCCCAATGTTGGGAAATCAACCCTATTTAATCGGATCGCTGGTGAGCGAATCTCCATTGTAGAAGATGTCGAAGGAGTGACACGTGACCGTATCTATGCAACGGGTGAGTGGCTCAATCGTTCGTTTAGTATGATTGATACAGGGGGAATCGATGACGTCGATGCTCCTTTCATGGAACAAATCAAGCATCAGGCAGAAATTGCTATGGAAGAAGCAGATGTTATCGTCTTTGTCGTGTCTGGTAAGGAAGGGATTACCGATGCGGACGAATACGTAGCCCGTAAGCTTTATAAGACCCACAAACCAGTTATCCTCGCAGTTAACAAGGTGGACAACCCTGAGATGCGAAATGATATCTATGATTTTTATGCCCTCGGCTTGGGTGAACCACTGCCAATCTCGTCTGTCCACGGTATCGGGACAGGGGATGTGCTCGATGCCATCGTGGAAAATCTACCAAATGAAGTTGAAGAAGAAAATCCAGACGTGATCAAATTCAGCTTGATTGGCCGTCCAAACGTTGGAAAATCAAGCTTGATCAACGCCATTTTGGGAGAAGACCGTGTGATTGCCAGCCCAGTAGCTGGAACAACGCGTGATGCTATTGATACCCATTTTACAGATGCGGATGGCCAAGAGTTTACCATGATTGATACGGCTGGTATGCGTAAGTCTGGTAAGGTTTATGAAAATACTGAGAAGTACTCTGTCATGCGTGCCATGCGTGCTATTGACCGTTCAGATGTGGTCTTAATGGTCATCAATGCGGAAGAAGGCATTCGTGAATACGATAAACGTATCGCAGGATTTGCCCATGAAGCTGGTAAAGGAATGATTATCGTGGTCAACAAGTGGGATACGCTTGAAAAAGATAACCACACTATGAAAAACTGGGAAGAAGATATCCGTGAGCAGTTCCAATACCTGCCTTACGCACCGATTATCTTTGTATCAGCTCTTACCAAGCAGCGTCTCCACAAACTGCCTGAGATGATCAAGCAAATCAGCGAGAGTCAAAACACCCGTATTCCTTCAGCGGTCTTGAACGATGTCATTATGGATGCCATTGCTATCAACCCAACACCGACAGACAAAGGAAAACGTCTCAAGATTTTCTATGCGACCCAAGTGGCAACTAAACCACCAACCTTTGTCATCTTTGTTAACGAAGAAGAACTCATGCACTTCTCTTACCTGCGTTTCTTGGAAAATCAAATCCGCAAGGCCTTTGTCTTTGAGGGAACACCGATTCACTTAATCGCGAGAAAACGCAAATAAAAAAGTAGAATCTGGAATGACATTTCCAGATTTTTTTGATAGAATGAAGATGGAGAAAACGCTATCAAAAAGAGGTGTCAATGATGGAACATTTGTTTAAATCCTTGCTCATATTTCCCTGTTTTTGCTTTTTCAGTTGGATTGACAAGGATAATAGAGAAAGTAAATTTTTCCCAATTTTTTACTATTTTTACTGGATTTACATCACCCTCTATGCTCTTTTTAGCCTTGCTTGGACAGTTTTTTCAGTCTTGTTTTTCAATATCGTCTTGAAAAATGTGGTAGACATCAAGTCCTGGGGCATTTGGCTATTATTACTACTTATTGCTTTTGCCAGTGATTGGTTAACCTATGTCTTCTTCAAAAAAATGCTTAGACTAAGAAAGGAGTTAGGAAAGTCTAAGGGTGTGAATTAAGAAAAGGGTAGGAACTAAAAAATGACAATATCTATGATTTATTTATACAGCTATAGATACAGTCGTTTTTATTTTGATTATGAAACTTGAGAGAAATATTCATCTTGTATAGTGGATTGAATATAAAATAATACAATACAACTTATAAAACATTGGAATAAAATGC
The DNA here is from genome assembly GCF_005844455.1 of Streptococcus mitis. GTDB lineage: Bacteria > Bacillota > Bacilli > Lactobacillales > Streptococcaceae > Streptococcus > Streptococcus mitis_BF. Next base: position 7,290 of record NZ_SPGF01000075.1, read on the forward strand.
TTTAAATTCCCTAATTGATTCCTTCACATTCTATTTCGATTTGCTATAATAAAATGATGAGAGTTATTGCAAATTATAGGTTTGAAAAATCATTAATTTCTTTTTCGAGTATTTTAACTAATGCCTCTTCTTTGGTTAGTCGTAATAAAGTTATTCCTTTATCAATCAAATCGGAGTTATGTTGCAGTATTCTCAAGCGTACTTGAGAAAATCCAAGAATATCGTATATTTTTAATTCTTCTGCTAATACCAAAAGTTGTAGGGTGATTGTTTCACATTCTTTGAATAGACTTCCTGCGAAACAAAATATGGTACAATAGTTCTATGAATTATGAAGCAAGCAAACAATTAACTGATGTACGA
>NZ_SPGF01000076.1 GCF_005844455.1 Streptococcus mitis
CTATCCTAAAAAATGCTTGAACTACAAGTCACCCAGAGAAGACTTCTGGATGGCTAACTTGAACTTGAAATTCGCCATATTTGAATTTCTTAACTTAATGACATTGACCCGAAGGCAACTTTTTCCGTCCATAAAATTTCAAAAGAGAATGGATTATTCAGAGCTAAAAGCTGCAGCTTGCTGCATTTGGTAATACTTGCCTTTTCTAGCCATGAGGTCCTGATTGTTCCCATACTCAACAATGTCGCCATCCACCAAGACAAGAATCAAATCCGCATCCTGAATGGTTGACAAGCGGTGGGCGATGATAAAACTTGTGTGCCCCTTCATGAGTTTAGCAAAGGCATCCTGAACCAGCACTTCTGTTCGTGTATCGATGGAGGAAGTCGCCTCGTCTAAGATAAGAATCTTTGGAATAGCTAGAAAGACACGGGCAATGGTCAAGAGCTGAGCCTGACCGACAGAGAGAGATTCACCCGCATTTTCCAGTTTGGTATCATAGCCCTGCGGCAGTTGTTGGATAAAGAAGTCTGCATTGGCAGCTTTGGCAGCAGCAATCACCTGCTCTCGACTGGCTTCAGGATTGCCAAAGGCAATATTGTCATAAATGGTCCCTTGCTTGAGCCAGGTTTCTTGGAGCACCATGCCAAACTGCTGTCTCAATGATGCTCGGGTATAATCATAAATGGATCGTCCATCCAGCAAGATATCTCCCGACTTAATAGGATAAAAACGCATGAGGAGATTGATAAGAGTTGATTTTCCAGCACCTGTCGGACCAACGATGGCTACCTTGCTGCCAGCTGGGATATCGATGGATAAGTCCTTAATCAAGGTCCTTTCAGGATTGTATCCAAAAGAAACATGTTTAAAGGAAATAGCCCCCTTCACTTGATCACTGGTCAAGAGTTCCTTACCTGTTTCAGCAACCTCAGGACTTTCTAAGACAGCATAGACGCGCTCTGCGCAAGCGAGAGCACTTTGCAACTCGGCTAAAACAGAAGAAATATCGTTAAAGGGCTTGGTGTACTGCTGGACATAGTTTAAAAAAGTCACTAAACGACCGATAGTCAGGGTGGACCCCATCATGATACGATAAGCTCCCACTCCAGCAAGAAGAGCATAGATGAGTGCATTAACAAAGCGAGTCGAAGGATTAACCGTTGAAGAATAAAAGATGGCTGACTGAGAATAGCCTGCGTAGTTGCCATTCGCCTCGTGCAGTCTTTGGATAAACTCTGTCTGAGCATTGAAAGACTGGATAATAGTTTGCTGGCTAAGCGATTCTTCAATCAACTGAGTCTGAATCCCCCTCGTCTCTGTTTGCTTTTGGAAGAGATGATAAGATCGTTTGGCAATGAAGCGTGAAATAACCATAGACAGTGGCGTTAACAGCAAGACCAAGAGAGTCATGAGGAGATGAATTTGAAGCATGGCTAGAATACTAACCAAAATCATCATAACACCAATGAAAAATTGGTTAAAAATCATGGTCAAACCAGCTGCCAACTGTTCTATATCCGTGGTTACACGACTAACCATCTCTCCACTCCCCTGCCGATCCACAAAAGCAATCGGTAAACGATGGAGCTTATAGATGATTCGCTCTCGCAAGTCTTTGGTATAAGAGAAGATTAGACGATTATAAAGAAGAGGATTGGCCCATTGCACCAGTGTATTTCCTATGACTACCAAGATCATCTGGAGGAAAATCTGCCAAAAAACTGGTGAAGAACCAGCCACTAGGACCTGGTCGATGACCTGCCCAATCAGAATAGGTAAATAAATTGATAAGGCAACCTGAGCAATAGTTCCTAGAAAGGTCAGGAAAAGGAGGAAAGGATGGCTGGCTAAATCTATGGCTAAACGTTTTAGCGTCTGGTTTGCAGTTTGTCGTCCCATGCTAGTCCTCCTTTCCATGTTGGGATGCATTGATTTCACGATAGACTTGACTAGTCTTCATCAAATCCTCGTGCTTGCCGATAGCTAGTAACTCACCTTTTTCCAAGAGGAGAATTTGGTCAGCCATCTGAAGTGTAGAAGTCCGTTGAGAAATCAAAATTAAGCTCGTATTTGGCATATTTTCTCGAATAGCTTTCAAGAGCTTGGACTCGGTAATGGTGTCCAGTGCCGAAGTCGCATCATCTAGGATGAGGAACGGAGCTTGGCGCAAGGCTGCTCGTGCAATAGACAGCCTTTGTTTTTGTCCACCTGAGAAATTTCGACCTCCTGCCTCAACAGTGGCATCCAAGAGTCCTTCCTTTTCACCGACAAAATCCTTTGCTTGCGCAATCTCCAAGGCCTGCCAGAGTTCTTGGTCAGATACTTCTTGATTTAAACCCAAAGTCAAGTTGGAACGAATAGTTCCTTTAAAGAGTTCGACCTTTTGGGGTACATAGGCAATCCAAGACCGCCACTGTTCAAGTTTACGAGGACTACGTCCATTTCGATAAAGGTCAATGCTTCCCTTGTCTGCTGGATAAAGTCCAAGTAAGACTTGCACCAAGCTTGATTTACCAGAACCCGTCCCCCCAATGATACCAAGGATTTGCCCTTGCTTCATATCAAAGGAAATGTCTCTCAGAGAAGGTTGGGCCGCATCTAGATAGGTAAAGGTCAATTCTTGGACTTGTAAAGCCTGATCATTGGTAGCTTGCTTTTGTTCTAACTCTGAATGGATATCTTCTGGAGCTTCAGCAAAGACTTCCTCGATTCGCTTGGCTGAGATATAGGACTGGTTGAGAGAATTTATCAGCATGGCGAGCTTAACCAATTCCACCAAGATCTGTAAGAGGTAGTTGATAAGCGCAATAAGAGCACCCTGACTGAGTACCCCTCCTTGAATTGAAATATAGCCCTGCCAGATGATGACGAGAAGGGTTCCATTGACAATCAGATAGGTCAGAGGTGTTAACAAACTAGACCAGAAACCCGTCTTTTCTTGCAATCTCGCATAGACTTGGTTAAGGGTTTGAAAAATATGCAATTCTCGTTTTTCTTGTCCAAAAGCACGAATGACCTGCATCCCTTGCAATTGCTGGCGTGTTTCCTGAACCAGTTGGTCCGTTTTCTTTCTGAGACTACTGTAGAGAGGATTAACCAGTCGAGAGAGCCCTACAATGACGATTGTCAAAATGACAACCATAACTAAAAACCAAAAAGTCAGCTCAGCTGAAATTCGATAGGCCATAAAGATCGCCCCAAAAACGATAATAGGCGCTCGCAAAAAGAGGCGCAGAAATTGATTGATCCCAGTCTGAATCTGATAAGTGTCCGAAGTCAAACGAGTCACCAAGCTAGAAGTTGTCAGACGGTCTCTGCTATCCTTGGGCAAGGAAAGAATATGACGATAAAGGTCGTTTGTCAGTTCTTTGGCAAAACCAACCGCAGCCTTGGCTGAATAAAACTGAGCTACCAAGGCCACTAAAACGCCAATCACTGCACAGATAAGGAGTAGGCCAATCTGCATCCATAGATGCCCTTGATCTCTCTGGGGCAAGGATTGGTCAACAATCCCTGCAATCACCATGGGAACCAGGAGCTCAAACACAGCTTCTAGTAGCTTGAACAAGGGTGCCAAAATCGATTCCTTGATGTAGGGTTTAAAGTAAGATAGTAAGTGTTTCATAAATCCCTTCTATTCTTATTCTGGAAATGAAGAAAGTGGGAAGCCCCACCCTCTCTGATTTATTTGTTTAAGTAAGGTAATAGATAGCCATATCCTGCTTTTTCCATCTCATCCTTGGCTACAAAGCGCAAGGATGCAGAATTGATACAGTAACGGAGGCCACCTAACTTACGCGGTCCATCTGTGAAAACATGACCTAAGTGAGCATTTCCTGACCGAGAACGAACCTCGATTCGCTCCATTCCATGACTCAAGTCTTTGTAATAATGAATCAACTCCTTAGAAATCGGACGGCTAAAACTTGGCCAACCACAACCTGAGGCAAACTTATCCTTGGCAAAAAAGAGTGGCTCACCCGTCGTAATGTCTACATAAATCCCTTCTTCAAAGGTTTGGTCATAGGCATTGGTAAATGGAGCCTCTGTAGCAGCTTCTTGGGTAACACGATAAGACTCTTCAGTTAAGCTTTTCTTCAACACTTCTTGACTAGGCTTTTCATAGTTAGATGCGTCAATCAATGGCTTATCAGCATCGATCACATCAATATGGCAGTAACCTGAAGGATTTTTCTTAAGATAGTCTTGGTGGTAGTCTTCAGCCAGAATGTAGTGGCGTAGTTTCTCTACTTCTACTGCAATCTTTCGACCCAACATGCGCTCCTGCTCCTGCACCACTGTGTAGATAATGGGCAGATCTGCTTCATTCTGATAATAGATTCCTGTTCGATATTGGCGACCACGGTCATTCCCTTGTTGATTAATCGATAAAGGATCGATGACTCGGAAATAATAAAGTAAAATCTCTCTGAGTGACACTGCTTTCTCATCATACATCACTTGAACAGTCTCTGCATGGTCTGTTTCCTCGAGCAGCTGGTAATTGGTCGTTTCGACTTGCCCATTAGCGTAGCCAACACTGGTTGCTAGCACTCCAGAAATTCGTGAAAAATATTCCTCTAGGCCCCAAAAACAACCGCCTGCTAGATAAATTTCTGCCATCTTCGTTTCTCCTTTATCAAGTTTGTAACTAATACTCTTCGAAAATCTCTTCAAACCGCGTCAGCTTCATCCACAACCTCAAAACAGTGTTTTGAGCAGCCTGCGGCTAGCTTCCTAGTTTGCTCTTTGATTTTCATTGAGTATAAACTTCTTTTCAAAAAAAGGATAGGAAGCCCTCTGGTCGAGAGTTCCCCCATCCTATCATCTATTCTTTATTTTACTTGGACACGGACACCTTGGGTATCAACTTTCAAATCATGCAGTTTTCCTTTGAAAGGTTGCTTTTCCAATTCTGCCTTAATCGTTGGCATCTTGTCATGAGAAGCCAAGACCATAACTGTCGGTCCGGCACCAGAGAGATAGGTTGCATAGGCACCATTCTCTTTGGCTACTTGCTTAATCGTAGCAAATTCTCTCACCAAGTCCTGACGGTAACGTTCGTGGAAGAGGTCTCCCTCGATTGCTTGCCCAGCCGTCACCATATCTCCTGCTAACAAAGCCGCAACCGCCACATTGGCGATAGAACTAGCAGCGACAGCTTCCTTGTAGGACAATTTTTTAGGCAAGACACCACGGCTATCGCGAGTGCGTAATTCATAGTTAGGAATGTAAGCTAGAAAATCACACTCTGGGAAGTCTGCCACAATCGCAGAGACTTGCCCTTCAACAGAACTTGCAATAACTAGATTACCATAAATGGCTGGAGCCACATTGTCTGGATGTCCTTCAATCTTGGTCGCCAACTGTAATTTTTCATGGTCTGACAAGTTGAGCTGACCCAGTTGGTTGGCTAGTTCAATCCCAGCAACAATCACCGAGCTAGAAGAACCCAAACCACGCGCCAAGGGAACATCACTGGTCATTTTCAAACGTCTTGGTTGCAAATCTGGTACAATTTGCAAAGCGATTTTGAGCATGAGATTACGCTCGTCATGTGGAATCCATTTACCAATCTGGTGTTCAATCAGCCACTCATCTCGTTCTTCGCAGACCTCAATTTGAAGATACTTGGTTACAGCTACACCGACCGAGTCAAAACCTGGCCCAATATTGGCACTGGTTGCAGGTACAATAATTTTCATCTTATTCTCCTAGCACCTTGAAGGTATTCAAGAGGTCAAATTCTGAAACCTTCTTCAATTCAGCTGAGACATTTTCAAGCTGGGCTTTATTAATCTTGTGTGTAATGATAACAACACGCGCCTTGTCACCCTCTTTGCCATCTTGGAGGATTTGTTTGAAGGAAATATCTTGAGCGTTGAAAATCTCAGCAAGTTTCAAGACCTGACCTTTTGAGTCTGGTGCCAAGATTGAGAAATAGTAATTTGATTTAACATCTTCTGGATTTGCCAAGACTAGGTCACGGCTGTATTCATTGAAGTCTTTACCAATGGTACCATCATTCAAGCGACGAACGATACGGACAATATCTGCTACGACACTTGTTGCAGTTGGTTTTTGACCCGCACCTGGTCCGTAGTACATAGACTCACCGATGCCGATAGATTCTACAAAGACAGCATTCATCACGCCATTCACGCTAGCAAGTGGGTGTGCTTTGGGAAGGAAGGTTGGAGTTACTTCTGCAGCAATACCTGAAGGAGTTTCCTCGATAGAACCAACCAATTTCACTACATAGCCAAGATTTTGTGCTACAGCTACGTCTTCTGGCGTGATGTTGCGAATTCCCTTGTGGGCTACGTCATCGAAGGCAACCTTCATGCCAAAGGCAAATTGGCTCAAAATCACCATCTTGTAGGCTGCATCGATCCCATCCACGTCATTTGTAGGGTCACTTTCTGCAAAACCTAGTCTTTGTGCTTCCGCCAGAGCATCATCGTAAGACCAGCCTTCTTCTACCATCTTGGTCATCATGAAGTTGGAAGTTCCGTTAACCACACCAAGAACGCGCGTGATTTTATCAGAAGCCAAGGAATTTGCTAGAGTGCGAAGAATTGGAATCCCACCAGCTACTGCTGCTTCGTAGTAAAGTGCTACCTTGTTAGCTTTAGCAATTTCTAACAATTCTGCACCATGGACAGCCAAAAGATCCTTATTAGCAGTAACAACGTGTTTCCCAGCTTCCAAGGCACGAGTGATAAAGGTTTTAGCTGGTTCGATACGTCCCATCAATTCCACTACGATTGTAATGTCTTGATCTGACAAAATATCATCCACATTGGTTACAAAGTTAAAGTCATTCCCTGCTGCAAGCAAGCGATTCTTTTCATCTTCATCTTTGACCAATACCTTGGCAACTTCAATCTCTGAATGTGCTGATTGATTGATTTTTTCTCCATTTTCCTTTAGGAGGAAAGGCACGCCACTTGCAACGGTACCAAATCCTAGTAAAGCAATTTTAACTGTCATGTTTGTCTCCTCGAAATTTTCTAATATAGCCATTATAACAGAATTTTGTGAAAATTCCTATTATAGTAAATCACTATTTCAATCTAGAAAAGAAAAAGAGGTTGGGCAAAAACCCACTTCTAACTATCAAAAAAACGAGCATTTCCGTAGTTAGAGATGCTCGTTTTCTTATGTCATGGTTTATAATTAAAATAAGAACAAAACA
>NZ_SPGF01000077.1 GCF_005844455.1 Streptococcus mitis
GTCGCTCATTAAAAGGCCAGTTAATAAGAGGTAAAGTATCTGGAAGAAGATATCAGAGGATTTCTTTGGTTGCAGGGTTAACAAATGGTGAGTTAATCGCTCCAATGACCTACGAAGAGACGATGACGAGCAACTTTTTTGAAGCTTGGTTTCAGAAGTTTCTCTTACCAACATTAAACACACCATCAGTTATTATTATGGATAATGCAAGATTCCATAGAATGGGTAAGCTAGAGCTCTTATGTGAGGAGTATGGGCATAAACTGTTACCACTTCCTCCCTACTCACCTGAGTACAATCCTATTGAGAAAACATGGGCTCATATCAAAAAGCACCTCAAAAAGGTATTACCAAGTTGCAATACTTTTTCCGAGGCTCTTTTGTCTTGTTCTTGTTTCAACTGACTATATAACATATTTCCCTTATTCTAGAGTTGAAAAGGACTAGCGATGCTAGGATTGATTTCTGATACTCAATGAAAATCAAAGAGCAAACTAGGAAGCTAGTCACAGGCTGTACTTGAGTACGGCAAGGCGACGCTGACATGGTTTGAAGAGATTTTCGAAGAGTATGAGTTTATTTAAAGAATAAAATACTAAGCAAGGTCAAAATAGCTGGTCCACCTTGCTTCAAAATAATTTTCTTATCTGCTGTTAAAGAGCCATAAGCCGCAGCACCGATCACAAACAAGACAAAAATAATCACAATTTCTAAATTCTGTGAGAAATAAATTCCATACAAGAAAAAGACTCCTAGCAAAGCGTTATAAATCCCTTGATTTTTGAACAATGAACTTACCGACTGACGAGCCAGTTCTTCCTTTTCCATGTTAAAGACGCGACTAGTCGCATCTGATTGCGTTGCAATACTTTCCAAATAAAAAATGTAAAAATGCTCCAAAGCAACGATTGTTGCTAAAATGATTGTAGTAATTGACATCTATTTCTCCTTAAATTTCTATATTTTCAATACCCAAAACCAATTTATTTAATAGACGGCTGAGTTCTGTTCTCTCAGACTCTGTTAAGATACTCTCCATCGCTTCCTTAACCCTGACATGCTTCAGAGGGGGATTCACCACTAACTGCTCCTTGGCATACTTCGTAGCCTCTACCAAGACTTCCCGCTGATTTTCAGGATTGCGATGGCGCTCCACCAAACCTTCCTTTTCCAAAATCTTGAAATGTCGGGTCAAAGCAGCCTGATCAATCTTCAAACGCTCCTGAACCGCCATTTGATTACAAGGGGAATTCTCCAGCAAAAACAGTAACATCTGATACCGTGTCAAACTAATCCCAAGCCTTTTTTCAAACAATTGCGTGCTCGCTTGCTCAGACAAGCGGAGTTGATACAGTAAATCTTGAATCTCTAGCATTTCTTCCCCCTCTCCATTGACTAATCAATAATTGCCCAATTAATTATAATATAAAGTAAAATAGATTGCAAAAATGTTACTTAAAACATTACAAAATGCTGACTATCCATTCAAATTGACAAAGAAAAAACGAACGAGAATCGCTTCCTATCATGAAAGCTAGATCTCATTCGTCAAAATGATATTACAAAGTCTGGTTTATCCATTCATTGAAACGTGAACGTGGTCATAGTGATTTTCTGTCACGCTACCACGATCTGGCATTGGGTTCCAAGTATTAGCTGGTCCATATTTGCTATCAAATGGAGCATAGAAACGTTGTTTCCAAATAATGTAACTAATTCCACGGCTGGCCATGTTTTGAATAGCGTATTCTGCAATCTTATCCCCTAGTTCTGAGCTTTCTGGTACCATAAAATCGATAGCCAAACCTTTTCCGTGATCTTCACTGTCTCCTGGACGGTAACCACTAAAGAATGTGATGCCAAACAAGTTAGCAATTTCTTCTTTAAAGGCAGCTGTTTGTGGTTGAAGGCCTGCATTTTCAGGTTTTGCTACTGCAAGTCCAGCATAATCAGGCGCAGCAGGAGCTGCATAAGTTGTTGAAACTGTTTTTGTTTCTTCTGGTTGATAAGTAGAAACTGTTGGTGTAGCTTCTTTTGCTTCTTCTGAACTTGTTGCAGTTGTTTCGATTGCTGTTTCTTTTGCTGGAGTTGTAGTTTCTTCCAATGTTGAAACAGCTTGTGGACTTGCTTGAGTTTCATCTTTCTCAGCTGGAGTCGTTGCCTGAGGAGCTGCTTCTGCAACTGCACTACTTGTTTCGGCTGTTTGCTCCTCTGGGACAGACGTTCCTGTAGATGGTGTCACTTCTTCTGCAGCAGTCACTGTCTCTGTAACTTCTGAACTTGTTGCTACTTCTTTTGTGCTTGGAGCTTCTACCGCTTTTGGCGCTTCTGCAATCGGTTGAGAAAGGTCTTCTACTTGAACTGTTTTTTCATCGACTGTCACTTGATTTTTCGTCAAATCAGCTGTCGCAGTTGTCACTTCTTCACTAGCATCTGCTTGAGGAGTTTGGATTTCAACTTCCGTTACCTCTTCAGCTTCATTGACAGTCGTTGTCAAAACAGTTTCTGGGAAAATCAAGTCCATATTGGTGATTTTGTTCAAATTCGCAAGAACTGTGACATCTACACCCAAGGCTTCTGCAATGGTGCTCAAGGTATCGCCATACTGTACTGTATAACTTGTTTTGTTGTCCGTTCTAGTCAAATCATTTTGGATTTGCTCAACACTACGTGCAGTCCAAAGAACTTCTTCTGCTTGGGTTGCCAATACTGGGGCAAATGACAAGGCTACCGTTGAGGCTAATAATATTCTTTTCTTCATTCTTTCAAATTCCTTTCAAATGAGTACCTGTCTATGATAACACAAAAAATGCAGAAAAAAGCCCTCCCGGGCCTATTTAACAGAACTGTCTATTCCTTGTAACAAACTCGGTTACTTGAAATAGTTTGTTAGGTCTCTGTCACAAAACTGACACAATCTTATCGTTCCCAATCCCCAAAAATGTAAGGAATATCTGCTAGTGATTGAATCCTATGATTCCTTTCATAAGACGACTCTAAAAAGTTGATACTTTGAATCCCACTATTCTGGGCAAATTCCACATCCAGAGTCCGGTCCCCTATATAATAGGTCTTCTCAGGATCCAGCTCATACTTGTCTAGCAGATAGTTAGCCGCTTCTGGATTAGGCTTGCGCGCAAAGCCACTCTGACTGGTTAAAATCTCTTTGAAATAGGATTCCAACCCCAAGTCTCTTAGAATGGTATAAGCATTGTCCCCCTTATGAGTATAGACAAACTGCTGAATACCTGCTTTGTCTGCCCAAGCTAGCACTTCACGCGCACCTGGTATCAAAACTAGCTGGGCATTCTTCTCAGCCAAACTCTGGGCACGCACCTGATTGAGCACTTCCGCATCCAACTTTCGCTCTTCTGCCACCTGCTTCAGTAAATCCTGAACTGAATACCTAAGGATAAACTCTCTCACTTTCTCCTTATCATAAGGAATAGCAAACTGACCAAAAGTCTCCTCAATCCCTGACAAAATCGCTTCGTAAGAGTCCAATAAGGTCCCGTCTAAATCCCAAATAAAAGCTGTTTCTTTCATCTCCTATCCTTTCAAACTCATATAACGCTGGTAACGGTAGCGTAGAAATAACCATCGAAAACCATTATCCAAAAGGGTTCCTGCCCAAATACCAGGCAAGCCCCAACCAAGCACAATCCCCATCAGATATCCTGTTCCAATGCGGATACACCACATTCCTATACTTGTTGCATAAAAGGGAAGGCGAGCATTCCCCAAACCCTGCCAGACTGCTGTATAGATGACAGTTCCTATCGTCATAGGAGTACCAAGTAGTGAAAAAAGTGTCACTAGAACACTGGCCTCCACCGCTAGAGGATCAGTCGTATAGAGATGAGTCAGTGGTATCCCTAAGGCATAGATACTAAAGGTCAAAGGCAACATGAGAATCAGAGAAAGCCAAAAGGTTTGCTTGCTCAAACTAGCGACTCTTTCCCAGTTATTCTCTCCAACTGCTCGAGCGGCCAGCATAACCGTTGCCGTAGCAACGCCAAAGGCAGGCATGTAGTTAAACTGGGTCAAGACTTCTCCGACCGCATTTCCAGCCACTGCCTCCGTCCCAAAAGAAACGACCAAGGCAATGATCACTACATCTCCAGCCCGCATCATGAGACGTTCTCCAGCTGCTGGTATTGCCAAAGTCAGTAAGTCTTTATCCAGTCCAAAAGTTAGTTTCGCATAAGGTAGTTTTAACTGCGACCACAAAATCATAAGACCAACCAAACGAGACAGAATAGTCCCCCAAGCAACACCCGCTATCCCCATACCAAGAACAAAAATAGCTAGACTTGAAAAAAGAATATTCAAGGCATTGGATAAAAGACTAACATAGAGGGGCAGACGCGGATTATGCGTTGCACGAATCAAGGCACCTAGACTCGTCATCAAGCCCAAAAGAACAATCGAACCACCCACTAAAGAAAGATAGAGTCCTCCACTTTCGGCCACAGCCTGTTCAGTCCCCAAAAGTCCTATCATCTCTTGCCCGGCAAAGAGCGATAAGGCGCCTAAAAACGCACTCAGCAATAGGGTTATCTTGAGAGCCTCCGTCACGTGATAAGCCAGCTTCGACTGTTCCTTCTGCCCCAAGCTTTTTGAAATAACACTGGAAATAGCAGACCCTAGAGCGATAAAAACCGCCTGATAAATGGTGATAATATTACCAGCTACTGAAACACCTGAAATAGCTATCAATCCTAAATGAGCAACCAAATAACTGTCCACCATTCCCATGAGCATCTGCAAAAAGTTTTCACCCATAGCTGGTAGTGCAATATTAAGAATGTCTTTATTTTTCTTAAACAATCTCTCCTCCTGATGAAAAGAAACTCAGTTGGTTTCCCCACCGAGTTTACTCCCTCTATCTTAAAGTTCTAGATAAGCCTCTACCGCCGCTTGCATGTCAGCAGCCGCTACAGTTGTCTTGTGACGAACTAGAGCTGTTTCAAGCCCATCAACTGCTGGTGGCACAGCCACTCCTGAGATTTCATGTAATTGAGCCAAGGCTTCAAAGTCAGTCAAGCCAACTTCCCCAATTACAGCTTCTACTGCAACTACTGGGAACTTATATGGACTAGCTGTTGATGTAATCACTGTCTTAGTCACATCTCCAGTGGCCGATTGGTATTTTTTATAAACTGCTGAGGCAACCGCTGTATGAGGGTCCTCGATATAAGAATCTGACTCATAAACACGTTTGATTTCTGCCGCAGTTTCTTCCTCAGTCGCATATTCAGCTGCAAAGAGTTCCAGAATCTCAGCATCAAAGTCTGTCAATTCATATTGTCCTTGTGTATTCAAGGCATTCATGAGTTCAGCTGTCTTAACCGCATCATTCCCCAAAAGATGGAAAATCAAACGCTCTAAGTTTGAAGATACCAAGATATCCATAGATGGACTAGTTGTTACCCTAAACTCACGTTTCTTATCATAAACACGTGTCTTGAAGAAGTCTGTCAAAACATTGTTGTCATTTGAAGCACAGATCAATTTGCCAACTGGCAAACCAATTTGTTTAGCATAAAAAGCAGCCAAGATATTTCCAAAGTTTCCTGTTGGTACTGTGAAGTTGACCTTTTCACCAGCCACAATCTCACCAGTCTTAACCAACTGAGCGTAGGCATAAACATAATAAACAATCTGTGGTACCAAACGACCAATATTCATAGAGTTAGCTGATGAAAATTGCAACTTGTTGGCAGCCAATTTTTCACGAAGGGCTACATCGTTAAACATATGTTTCACATTGGTTTGCGCATCGTCAAAGTTACCGTCAATGGCGATAACATGAGTATTGTCGCCAGTCTGAGTAGTCATTTGCAGCTCTTGTACCTTGCTGACACCGTCCTTTGGATAAAAGACGATAATCTCAGTGCCGGGCACATCCGCAAATCCTGCCATAGCAGCTTTCCCAGTATCACCAGATGTCGCTGTCAAAATGACAATCTTGTTCTCCAAACCATGCTTTTTAGCGGCTGTCGTCATAAAGTGTGGCAAGATAGACAAGGCCATATCCTTAAAGGCAATCGTTGAACCATGGAACAGTTCCAAGTTGTACTGGCCGTCTAATTTCACCAAAGGCGCTATAGCTGGAGTATCAAACTTGCTATCGTAGGCATTGTTGATACAGTAGTCTAATTCCTTTGTAGTAAAATCATCTAAAAATGCTGACAAAACTAACTTAGCAACTTCCTGATAAGAAGCATCTTTCAATTTGTCAAAGTCCAAATCTACCTTTGGATAAGTAAGCGGTGTAAACAAACCACCGTCCGTTGCCAAACCTTGCAAAATAGCTTGGCTGGCAGTTACTGTATTGTTAGCATCACGCGTTGATTGATAAACTAATGTCATTACTCTCTATCCTTTATCTATAGTCTCTTCCATTATATCATGATTTTTCAGAAAATCCTCCCTTTATAAGAAAAATTATAATCCCAATTCTTTCTTCAAGGGCTCTAAATAAATCATTTCTTGCTTATCTCTTTTCTCCAGTCCTTCCTCAGCCAGGATGAGTAAGTCTTTAGAAAACTCGAGAACCGCAGCTTCTTCTGTGAGTCGTTTTTTAGAAAATTGTCGTCTTAAAAGCTTATAATCACGACCAGTTGTGGTAAAAAATGGAGCAGTTCGCAAGTAAGCTTCAAGCTTGTCTAAATGAACCAACAAGCCCAAGTGAAAGGCTGCTGAAGTAAAAGTCCTATCAAGTGGCTGTGTACACAAACTACGAAACTCAACTGTTCCTCGAGTCGTTAAGTAGACTTGTTCGGTAACTCAAAAGTGGTATACTAAAGCTATGGAAACAACATACGAAAAAGCCTTAAAATTAAACTCAGAGAATTTCAAATTGTTGATAGGTGTTAAAAAAGCGACGTTTCAACTGATGCTTGATTGTCTCACTGACGCTTATCAAGAGCAACACCGAAAAGGAGGACGCCCACGCCGTCTAAGTATGGAAGACCAACTTATCATGACCTTGCCCTACTTACGCT
>NZ_SPGF01000078.1 GCF_005844455.1 Streptococcus mitis
GTGAATGCCAAAATCAGCCGCAATTTGTTCATAAGTGCGGTATTCTCGCATGTATTGAAGAGTAGCCATGAGGAGATTTTCTAAGCTTAACTTGGGAGTTCGTCCACCTTTTGCGTGTTTATGTTGATAAGCTGTTTTTAACACAGCTAACATCTCTTCAAAAGTAGTGCGCTGAACACCAACAAGGCGCTTAAATCGTGCATCAGTTAATGGTTTACTTGATTCATAATTCATAGAACTATTGTACCATATTTTGTTTCGCAGGAAGCCTAATGATTTTATTAATAGCTATAATCAAAATTCTAATAGCCCATTAGAAAATATCAAAAAAGGAAATATAAAAATAAAATATTTCGCATCAAGCTACGGATATTACTTGGAACTTTTACATGCAAATGATACTGATAAAATCAATGTAACAATAAATCAGACAAATGAAAATAGTGAATCTGGTGTTGCAGGAATGAAAGAAGTATTTCATGATATTGTTAAATCGATTGAATCATCCTTATCTGATGATGAGATAGATAACTATTTTGATAATCTTATGTCAAATGAAATAAAAACAGGTTCTAATTTAGGAACTTTGAAGATCGAGTATATACCAGATAAGGAATTAAGCAATGGATATTCAAGAGGTCATATAAAAGTGATTGCATAATAATAATGACCACAGAGTGACTAGTAATTTTAAAAGAAATAAATAAGGAGAAAATCATGTCAAATATTTACGATAGTGCAAACGAACTCAGTCGCGGTCTACGCGAATTACCAGAATACAAGGCTGTTAAAGCAGCTAAAGATGCGATTGCAGCAGACGCTGAGGCAAGCAAAATCTTTACAGAATATGTTGCTTTTCAAGAGGAAATTCAAAGACTAGCACAGACAGGTCAAATGCCAGATGCTTCCTTCCAAGCTAAAATGGAAGGCTTTGGTAAACAGATTCAAGGAAATAGCCTCTTGTCAGAATTCTTTACAAAGCAACAACAATTGGCAATTTACCTTTCTGACATTGAAAAAATTGTTTTTGAACCAGTTTCAGAATTGCTAAAATAGACTTCCTGCGAAACTAAAATCTTAGTTCACGGTTGATAATGCCAGCAATCAAATTCATTCGTAATCCAAACCGTTTGCGTCGATTTCGATAGGTTGTTGAAAATATTTTAAACGTTTTTACTTTGGCAAAAATATTCTCAACCTTGATTCTCTCTTTAGATAGCACATGGTTATAGGCTTTATCTTCAAGAGTTAGTGGCTTAAGTTTGCTTGATTTCCTCGGAGTTTGCGCTTGTGAATACATCTTCATGATGCCTTGATAACCACTGTCAGCCAAGATTTTACCAGCTTGTCCGATATTTCTGCGACTCATTTTGAACAATTTCATATCGTGGCAATAGTTCACCGCAATATCCAATGAAACAATTCTCCCTTGGCTTGTGACAATCGCTTGAGCCTTCATAGCATGATATTTCTTTTTACCAGAATAATTGGCTAGTTGATTTTTTTAGGACGATTGATTTTTACCTCTGTTGCATCCACAATCACCGTATCCTCAGCACTAAGATGAGTTTTTGAAATCGTAAAACCACTTTGAATAAGAGTTGATTCAACCCATTGACTCCGACGGATTAAGTTGCTTTCGTGAATGCCAAAATCAGCCGCAATTTGTTCATAAGTGCGGTATTCTCGCATGTATTGAAGAGTAGCCATGAGGAGATCTTCTAAGCTTAACTTAGGGGTTCGGCCACCTTTTGCGTGTTTACGTTGATAAGCTGTTTTTAACACAGCTAACATCTCTTCAAAAGTAGTGCGCTGAACACCAACAAGGCGCTTAAATCGTACATCAGTTAATTGTTTGCTTGCTTCATAATTCATAGAACTATTGTACCATATTTTGTTTCGCAGGAAGTCTAATAAGAAAATAACTATCATAAAGTCAGGAATTTTTAAGGAATTTCTGGCTTTTTATGATAAAATAGGTAAAAGTATTGCAAGTATGAGGTCCAGTATGAAACTAAAAACAAACATTCGCCACTTACATGGCAGTATCCGCGTCCCTGGTGACAAGTCTATCAGCCACCGTTCCATTATTTTTGGAAGTTTGGCTGAGGGTGAGACTAAGGTTTATGATATTCTGCGAGGTGAAGACGTTCTTTCGACCATGCAGGTTTTTCGTGACCTTGGTGTTGAAATTGAGGATAAAGATGGGGTCATTACTATTCAAGGTGTGGGTATGGACGGCTTAAAAGCTCCACAAAATGCCCTTGATATGGGAAATTCTGGCACCTCGATTCGCCTGATTTCAGGTGTCCTTGCTGGCGCAGACTTCGAAGTAGAAATATTCGGAGATGATAGTCTTTCCAAACGACCTATGGACCGTGTGACGATTCCATTGAAAAAAATGGGCGTTAGCATTTCAGGGCAAACTGATCGAGACCTGCCTCCTCTTCGCTTAAAAGGAACGAAAACCTTAACACCTATTCATTATGAGTTGCCAATTGCCTCTGCCCAAGTCAAGTCCGCCTTGATGTTTGCAGCCTTGCAGGCTCAGGGAGAGTCAGTGATTATCGAAAAAGAATGCACCCGTAATCATACTGAAGATATGCTGCAACAATTTGGTGGTCATTTAAGTGTGGATGGCAAGAAAATCACAGTCCAAGGGCCACAAAAATTGACTGGACAAAAGGTTGTTGTGCCAGGTGATATTTCCAGTGCAGCCTTTTGGTTGGTTGCAGGTTTGATTGTTCCAAACTCTCGAGTAGTGCTTAAAAATGTGGGTATCAACGAAACGCGTACTGGTATTATCGATGTCATTCGTGCCATGGGTGGAAAATTAGAAATGACCGATATTGATCCAGTCGCTAAATCTGCTACCTTGATTGTTGAGTCTTCAGACCTCAAAGGAACAGAGATTGGTGGTGCCTTGATTCCACGCTTGATTGATGAATTGCCCATTATTGCCCTGCTAGCGACCCAAGCTCAAGGTGTAACGGTCATTAAGGATGCTGAGGAGCTCAAGGTTAAGGAAACAGACCGCATTCAGGTGGTAGCAGACGCCTTAAATAGTATGGGAGCAGATATCACCCCTACAGCAGATGGGATGATTATCAAAGGGCAATCAGCCCTTCACGGTGCTAGGGTAAATACTTTTGGTGACCACCGCATCGGCATGATGACAGCCATCGCAGCCCTCTTGGTTACAGATGGAGAGGTGGAGCTTGACCGTGCAGAAGCCATCAATACCAGCTACCCTAGCTTCTTTGATGATTTGGAGAGCTTGATTCATGGCTAAGGTGTTATTAGGCTTTATGGGTGCTGGTAAATCCACAATTGCTAGAGGATTGGACCCTAATTACCTTGATATGGATGCCCTGATTGAGAAGCGCTTAGGTATGTCTATTGCGAATTTTTTCGCTGAAAAGGGAGAAGCAGCCTTTCGTCAGGTAGAATCAGAAGTCCTAGCTGATTTACTACAAACAGACCAAGTTGTGTCAACTGGTGGAGGAGTAGTCATTTCTCAGCGAAATCGTGACTTGCTCAAGACCAATTCTGATAACATCTATCTGAAAGCTGATTTTGAAACCCTCTACCAACGCATATCAGCTGATAAGGACAATCTGCGACCGCTTTTTCTAAATAATAGCAAGGAAGAATTAGTAGCTATTTTCCAAGAAAGACAGGCTTGGTATGAGGAAGTGGCTAGTCGGATTTTGGATGTGACCAAGCTAAGCCCAGAGGAAATTATAGAGGAACTGAGATGAAAATTGCTTATCTAGGTCCCAAGGGATCATTTTCACACCACGTTGTGCAGACAGCAATTCCTCATGAGGAATTGCTGGCCTTTGCCAACATTACAGATGTCATCAAGGCCTATGAGCAAGGCTTGGTGGACTATTCTGTAGTGCCAGTTGAAAATTCTATCGAGGGTAGTGTTCATGAAACCTTGGACTACCTTTTTCATCAGGCACGCATCCAAGCAGTAGCAGAAATCGTTCAGCCTATTCACCAGCAGTTGATGGTGGTCCCAGGTCACACTAAGATTGAGAAGATTTTTTCACACCCACAGGCTTTGGCGCAAGGAAAGAAATTCATCGATGAACAGTATCCAGATGCTCAAATTGAGGTGACTGCTAGTACAGCCTATGCGGCCCGCTTTATTTCCGAACATCCAGATGAACCCTTTGCGGCAATTGCGCCTAGAAGTTCTGCTGAAGAATATGGCTTGGAACTGATTGCCGAGGATATTCAGGAAATGGAAGCCAATTTCACACGTTTCTGGGTTCTGGGAGCTGAAGGTGCAGTTATTCCCTTGCAAGCACAAACTGAAAAAATGAGTTTGGCCTTGACCTTACCTGACAACCTTCCGGGTGCACTCTACAAGGCTCTTTCGACCTTTGCTTGGCGAGGAATTGACCTGACAAAAATTGAAAGTCGTCCACTCAAGACAGCACTGGGTGAATACTTTTTCATTATCGATGTGGACTATACTGATAAGGTCTTGGTCCACTTTGCCCAAAAAGAATTAGAAGCGATTGGAATCCAGTATAAGGTTTTGGGTGCCTATCCTATTTATCCAATATCAGACCATGGAAAGGAGAGAAGATGAGTAAAGAAAATCCCTTAAGCCATCATGAGCAGTTGCGTTATGACTATCTACTTAAGAATATTCACTACCTCAATGAGCGAGAGAAAAAAGAGTTTGCTTACTTGCAAGATAAATTAAATAAGGCAAGTAGTGACGCCACCTCAGAAAGTCAAGAATTGACCGAGGATTATGGAAAGACAAGTGCTAACGCTTCAATTCCTTCTTATAATAGTCGTAGTCGTTCTGATAGATACCAGAAGATCAATTCTCTTCCAAAGAAAAAGACTAAAAAGCGGAAGCTACGGTGGGGGCGTATTTTCGCAGGTTTACTGGCTATCTTAGCTTGTCTAGCATTGGGTATGATTTTTATGTTCTTAAAAGGTTATACCAATGCTAATCCAGATAAAAATACGAATGCCCGGGCAGCTCAAGTAGAAGTATTTCATGGTCAGGATACCAGAGATGGTGTTAATATTTTGATTATGGGTACAGATGGGCGAATTGGTCAAAATAGTGCTGAGACGCGGACTGACTCTATTATGGTATTAAATGTCGGAGGTTCGGACAAGAAAATCAAGCTAGTCAGTTTCATGCGTGATAATTTGGTCTATATAGATGGTTATAGTCAAGTGATTAACGGTAGAAAACAGACAGATAATAAGTTAAACGTAGCCTATGAGTTAGGAGAACAAGAGGGGCAAAAAGGGGCAGAGATGGTTCGTCAAGTCTTGAAAGATAATTTTGACTTGGACATTAAATACTATGCTTTGGTTGATTTTCAGGCCTTTGCCACAGCGATTGATACGCTTTTCCCTGATGGGGTGACGATTGATGCTCAATTTTCAACATTGAATGGGCGTCCACTAACAGAAGCTACAGTCGGAGATGATTTACATGCGACTGAGACTGAGTCTCCAACCCAGACTATTAAAGTCGGAAAACAGCAGATGAATGGTTCGACCTTGCTCAATTATGCTCGTTTCCGTGATGATGATGAGGCGGATTATGGCCGTACCAAAAGACAGCAACAAGTACTGACAGCCCTTCTTCAGCAAATCAAGGATCCAACCAAGCTCTTTACAGGCTCAGAGGCACTTGGCAAGGTATTCGCAATGACCTCAACGAATGTTCCTTATACCTTCCTGTTAACAAATGGCTTGTCTTTCCTAGATGGAGCGCAAAATGGTATTGAAAAATTGACGATTCCAGAACTGGGTGACTGGGTCGATGCCTATGATGTTTATGGAGGCTTGGGCTTGCTTGTCGATCAAAACAAATATCAAGCCAAGCTCGCTCAAATGGGCTTGAGATAAGATAAGACAGAAGAATCAAGGTTCGAATCACTAGTACATTAAAAGTTCAAGTTGTCAATTTATGTATAGATTCTCTGAGGTTTTGTAATCAGGTGTTTTTAAGTAATTGATTTATACTCTTCGAAAATTAAATTCAAACCACGTCAGCGTCGCCTTACCGTATAGATGTGACTGACTTCGTCAGTCTTATCTACAACCTCAAAACAGTGTTTTGAGCAGCCGGTGGCTAGCTTCCCGGTTTGCTCTTTGATTTTTATTGAGTATTAAATGCTATTTTAGACATTGATTTCCATTCTCCATAAGATTTTTTATGCTATAATTAAATGATGTAATTTGTTTTGACGATAGATGAAGTAATATACTGTACCTGAAAATGTTTTTGATTTGGAAATGATAAGTAATCGAATATTTTGTAAATAATATCAGTTTTACTATTATAAGTGTAAAATAATGTGCAAATGGTTTTTATACCAAGATTTCTAGTTCTTTGAATAATGATTAGGATTTTTTACATTTTATAAAGATTATGAAAGTTCTATAATGAGGTTAGCCACCCAGCCCTCCTAAAAATTAGATGGTTCAACTGGTTTATAGCTAGTACTC
>NZ_SPGF01000079.1 GCF_005844455.1 Streptococcus mitis
AGGATTGGAAAAAAGTGTTTTAAAGTCCACTGTCAGCAGACAATGGACAAAGTTGCTTTTTGGAAACAATTGAGTATTATTTTTCTAAGAGTAAATCTTTCAACGAAATCAAAGTTACAGCAAACAATATCATTGCCATACCAAGAAAATCAATGGGATAAAATTGTTCATTCATGATTAAGAAGGCAAAGAAAACAGCCGAAATTGGCTCAATTGAAGCCAACAAACTTGACTTGACCGGCCCAATCAGACTGACTCCTTTTAGAAAGGCTGTATAGGCAAAGACAGTCCCGATAAGGATAATACCTGCAAAAGCAAGGAGAAAATCAAGACTAGTCGGTATATTGGCCTGTAGAACCCCTGTAAAAGGAAGGGCGACCAAACCAGCTATGACCATTCCCACACCAATGGCCAAGCTACTCCCCCACTTCTTAATCAAGGCTATGGGTAAAATAATATAAAGGGCGTAAGTCAGAGCAGAAAAGAGCCCCCAGAATAAGCCAGAAGGTGTAATGGATAACTGGTCCAACTGCCCATGTGTTGCGATCAGGAAGGTTCCTCCGATGGCTAATATGATAGAGACAATCTCTCCCAGTGTCGGCGCCACCTTATCCTTGATACAGCTATAAATCAAAATCCCGACAGGACAAACATACTGAAGCACTGTCGCGGTACCTGCATTGGTCTCCTGAATAGCAGTTAGATAGGCAAATTGATTGAGGAAGAGACCAATCAGAGAAAAAATGAGAAGAGACAGCAGATTCTTTCTATCCTTTAAAAAGGCCAGCATTTTATCCTTTGCAGTAGCATAAGCCAAGAGCATGAGAATCCCACCAGCGATTAAAAGTCGTAAGTTAGTCAAAACCAGAGCCGAAATTCCGTGCGCCATCAGGTATTGGCCACTCGTTCCTGACAATCCCCAAGCAATACCAGCCACAACTGTTAGTAAAGTCCCTTTTAAAATATTTGACATGTCTCTCCTTACCCTTCTTTACGAATCAAGTCCATCACTTGATTGCGGTCTAATATCCACTGGGCACGTTCATCCTTTTCATAGGTACGATTCGATAGAAAAATAGCAGCTTCTTGCTTCTTACGATTCCACATGATAAAGGTACCTGTATAGCCCGTATGGTCTAGCCAATCTCCCTCCAAATTCCATGCTAAAGAACGTTCCTTGTCATCCAAAGGAGAAAAATTTTGACTCAAGTCTCTTGCAAAATCATCCTCTAAATAGTGTTCTAAAAAGATTTGTAAATCCTTTACAGTCGAAAATAAACCAGCACTACCTGCATGTCTGCCCAGGAGACGAGCCTTGGGATCATGTACCATACCGGCCTCTACACCTCTAACTGTTGGAACAGCAAGCCCAACAGGCCCAAACTGGGTTTCCGTCATTCCCCAAGGTTTCCAGATTTGTTCTTGTAAAATCACATCCAGGTCTTGATTAAAGATTCTTTCCAAAATAAAGCCCAACAGTAAAAAATGAACATCCGAATAAAGAAAGGCAGGTTGACTTCGTCTCTTGAGATGAGACATCGCTTCCTTTAATTCAGGAGCTGTTAAAAGATCACGATTGGGAATAAAAGGATCAAGGTCTGTAGCGTGAGTTAAGAGCTGGCGAATAGTGATGTCTGGATAATCACTCTCAGCTAAAAAATCGGTTACCGGTCTATCAATATCTAATTGACCTTTATCCCACAAGAAGGTAAAAACTGTGCCAACCCCAACAATCTTACTGACACTAGCTAGGTCATAAACTAGTCCTGCCTCAGTCTGCAAGCCATGCTCTGGGTCACTCTGGCCAATATAGAACTCCGTCCATTGATTGTCCTTAAAATACGCAAAAGAGGCTCCAGGATAAATCCCTGCCTCGATTTGTTCTTCTATTTTTTTTATAATCTTGGTCCACTTCATACTTCTTCAAACCACAATTCAACATTATTTCTATCTTTACCAAGGAAGAATTTTTCAGACTTAGGAATAAAATATTCTGTAGAATCAAACTTCTGGCGAAGACTTTCTATATCTAGTTCATTGACCAAAAACTTGAGCATAGATAAGTCCCAAGTAACCGTATTGTCCACAGTCAAATCTTGCCCCTGAGCTGGGATAAAATCAAGTGATGCCCCAATTTCAGATAGTTCCAAGAAACTTTCGATATCAGTTGGGAGATGTAATTCCATAGAAATCTCAAATTCACTTAAAGAAATTGATGCCAAATCTGTTTGAAATTCAAGTTTTTCTTCTACTTCTACTAGACTTGCTCTGTCATCTTCTGAATGAATCAAAATCAAATCATTTTCTGGTGAAAAAATTTCAAAAGCGTAGCCATTTTGACCTTTATATAATCGATAAATCGAATCTGTTTTAGATAAGAGTCCTTCAATTTCTAAAGGATTTTCCACCTTGACAACTAATCTGGCTAGTTTTTTTATTCCCTCTACCTTACGAGTACGCATACTGGGAGATTCTTCTAAAACCAGCTTTTCAAGACCCGTTTGGTCACCTAGTGACAGAAAGGCTGACTCTTCTAATAAGGCCTTCATTCCAAGGGTTTCAATATAAAATGTTTCATTTAATTTTCTATTATTAACTTTTAAAGTAGGAATAATCCGTACAATTTGATTTACATTCATAAACTCCTCCATCACTTTTTATTTTATAGGATTTTAGAATTTTTTACAAGATATTATGCTCAAATTTACCAATTTTCACCCCATTAAAAATTTTTCTTCAAAAGGCTGGCCCAAAACTCCATGTTTAGGAAAAAATACAAAAGTCAAAAAGCAGACCAGAAGACTTGTTTTCTACAATTCAAAATACTGATTTTAGATTTAATATAAAACTGGAACGCTATAGTAGATTGAAATAATATGTGAACAAATTGATTAGGAAAGTCAAATTAATGTATAGAAATATTTCAGCAACCATGGCATATTCAATAGATTTTCGTAAAAAAGTTCTCTCTTATTGTGAGCGAACAGGTAGTATAACAGAAGCATCACACGTTTTCCAAATCTCACGTAATACCATTTATGGCTGGTTAAAGCTAAAAGAGAAAACAGGGAGCCTAAACCATCAAGCAAAAGGAACAAAACCAAGAAAAGTTGATAGAGATAGACTCAAAAACTATCTTAATGACCATCCGGATGCTTATTTGACTGAAATAGCGTCTGAATTTGACTGTCATCCAACTACTATCCACTATGCTCTCAAAGCTATGGGCTACACTCGAAAAAAAAGAACCACACCTACTATGAACAAGACCCAGAAAAAGTAGCTTTATTTCTTAAGAATTTTAATAGTTTAAAGCACTTAGCACCTGTTTATATTGATGAAACAGGATTCGATACTTATTTTTATCGAGAATATGGTCGCTCATTAAAAGGTCAGTTAATAAGAGGTAAAGTATCTGGAAGAAGATATCAGAGGATTTCTTTGGTTGCAGGGCTAACAAATGGTGAGTTAATCGCTCCAATGACCTACGAAGAGACGATGACGAGCGACTTTTTTGAAGCTTGGTTTCAGAAGTTTCTCTTACCAACATTAAACACACCATCAGTTATTATTATGGATAATGCAAGATTCCATAGAATGGGTAAGCTAGAGCTCTTATGTGAGGAGTATGGGCATAAACTGTTACCACTTCCTCCCTACTCACCTGAGTACAATCCTATTGAGAAAACATGGGCTCTTTTGTCTTGTTCTTGTTTCAATTGATTGTCTTTGTTGATTTTTGATTTTGGAGGAGTATTAGAAATAAAAAGAACCAGCTCTTAGAACTGATTCCTTTTACAAGTGAAAAATTAGTTATTTTCAACTTTTTCATCGTATTTTGGTCTTAGTGTTGTACCTGAGTTAATAATTGTACGTTTTTGAACAAGAGGAAGGTCTGTGCGATTATAAACTGTACGCCATGGTTCCCAAACAAGACCTGTTTTTTCTTGAATTTTCACGCGTATATTACGTACATTTCCTTTAAATTGAAGTTCAGTTTGGAAGCCAGCTGTTCTGTTTTTACCATTATCTTCCCATTGACGTGAGCGAATGCTTTCAACTCCATCCTTATCATAAGTTACTTCATCCCAGTAAACATAGTAACGAGCGATATAAGCTCCCTTATGCTGTAAATTGAGATAACCATTTTTGTATGAAGTCACTTTAGTTTCAATGTAGTCTGTATTACTTTGAATTGTGGCTACTTGATTATCTTTCAAGAATGCAGTCTTATAAGAAATTGGAACAGCAGGATTTTGTGTACTAAATGTAGCTCCTTCTTGAATCAACTTCTTCAAATCTTCTACATTACCTGTCACAACATGTGCAGCTCCATCAGCATTCCCGCCTACGATTGAAACTGTTACAGTTGTATCCTTCAAGACACGCGCCCATTCAGATTCTGGTTTAATAGGTACTCCTTTGATAACAGCATTGATTGCTGCTTTCAACTCTGTACTCTTGCTTGTTGTTTCAAACTTAACATACATTTGACGTCCGTATGAAACGCTAGATACATATACAGGAGGTGTTTTTTCATCAATTCCACGTGCTTTCAATTGATCAACCGTTACTCCTGAGGCAAATACATCTGATGGATTTTTTGGAGCATCAAAGTTAGCAGTAAAGTAAACTTGTTTAAAATCAACAACTTCAACTTGTTTTTCACCCTTGTTCACAGCCTCAAAGTCAATTTTCAAATTAACACCGACTTTTTCAAAGTCACTTCCGAATTTTGCTTTCAATTGATTCATGCTATAAGCAGAAGTTGATGCGTACTGCATACGTGCTGGAGCAGGATTTTTCGCAGCATATTTTTCATACCAACGATTTAACAAGGTATTCACACCTTCCTGCATACCACTTGCAGTTGGACTAGCATCTACATAGCTATCTCCGCCTACCATTCCTGGTAAATCAACACTAATTCTACCTTTGCTACGATCTAAGCTAATTTGTTGTGGTTTATTTTCTAGGAGATCTTGATTTGCTTTAAATAAAGCACCTAAGAAGATATCTCCGTTACCATTTAGGGCAACATCAGCAGAACCATTAGAAAGGTTCTTCTTCACTTTTTCCACAACCACAAACTCATTTCCTTGTTGTTTTGTGCTTGTATTAGTATAATTTTCTAATGCTTCGCCTTTTCTAGTTAAAATATTTAGTTTATCGTAATTTAAACCAAATAAATAGTTATTTAGTTCTGCAGTAAAGTCTGTTGTTGCTTTGCTTTCAGGTTTAGCGTTAGTCGCTGCTTTTTCTTTTGCAGAGCGATACACTTCTACCTCTGCTAAGCTCAGTGGTGTTTTTGAATTATTTAGCTCCACTTTAACATATCGTGCATTAACTCCAGCGAATTGAACGTCAATTGTTGGTTGATTGTTTAAGCTATCAATGTGTTGACGAGTTACTTCCTTACCATCTTTATCCAACAAAATAACATCAAAATTAGATAAACGATTTGCTACATTCCCATCTCCACGATTGTAAATACGAACAGTTCCCACACCTTCTTCTTTTGCTAGATCAACTTTCCACCAAGAATGATCTTGAAAATCTGTATGAGTAACTGAACGATTGTCCCAGGCATTATCACGATTACCGTCAACTGCTCTAGAAGCCTCCCCCTCATAAGCAGTCGAACTCTGACTTGCAGACTTATGAGCAGCAATATTTTCACCAGCAACTGCAGCAACGCTTGGTTCTGTTGCTTTTACTACATTTGTTTGAAATACAAGGCCAGAACCTAGCAAAAATGTTGCAATGGCAACACCACATACTCCAACACTACATTTACGAATAGAATAACGAAATCCTTTATCTTGTTTATTTTGAAACATAAAAAACTCCTATATATGTTTGTACGAATTATTTCTTGAACACGCTTTCTTGAAACAATAAGAGTATAACATAAAAATATTATGGATGCAATCATTTTCTTAAAAAATTATTATTTTTTATTAGCTCAACTTGTATAGTTGCCCATATATAGTCAATTGAAACAAGAACAAGACAAAAGAGCCTCGTAAAAAGTATTGGAACTTGGTAATACCTTTTTGAGGTGCTTTTTGATATGAGCCCATGTTTTCTCAATAGGATTGTACTCAGGCGAGTAGGGAGGAAGAGGTAAAAGTTTATGCCCAAACTCTTCGCATAAAAGCTTTAGCTTCCCCACTCTATGGAATCTTGCATTATCCATAATAATAACTGATGGTGTGTTTAATGTTGGTAAGAGAAACTTCTGAAACCAAG
>NZ_SPGF01000007.1 GCF_005844455.1 Streptococcus mitis
TGATTATGGATGCAACAGAGGTAAAAATCAATCGTCCTAAAAAAATCAACTAGCCAATTATTCTGGTAAAAAGAAATATCATGCTATGAAGGCTCAAGCGATTGTCACAAGCCAAGGGAGAATTGTTTCTTTGGATATCGCTGTGAACTATTGCCACGATATGAAATTGTTCAAAATGAGTCGCAGAAACATCGGACAAGCTGGTAAAATCTTGGCAGACAGTGGTTATCAAGGGATCATGAAGATGTATTCACAAGCGCAAACTCCGAGGAAATCAAGCAAACTGAAGCCGCTAACTCTTGAAGATAAAACCTATAACCATGTGCTATCTAAAGAGAGAATCAAGGTTGAGAATATTTTTGCCAAAGTAAAAACGTTTAAAATATTTTCAACAACCTATCGAAATCGACGCAAACGGTTTGGATTACGAATGAATTTGATTGCTGGAATTATCAACCGTGAACTAGGATTTTAGTTTCGCAGGAAGTCTAATAGTTAGATCACTAACTTAATGACATTGAGCACACAGCTAAATCCTTTTCCTTTACTCTTTCGGCAACTTGCCTGCTTTCTCTAGCATTTTCTTAATCAGATAAGGCATCTTAACATTTTCACGACCTTTTTTCTCAATCAGTTTTTTCACAAATTCTGGCATTTGTAAATCTTCAGATTCAGCCAAAATGTTTTTAGTCTCGTCTGAAGGAACTAATTCATCAAAGGTTTCTTCTTCTGGGAGAAATTCCTTAAATTCTTGATTTTCATTGGCTCTAACTGTATTGACTAAGGAATCAATTAAACGAGAATCTGTATTTGGCATTGGTGGACGATGGTAGTTTACTCCAAATTCCTGACATAAGTCATAACATTCCACATCATTGTCAAACAAGACTTCAATATGCTCACTGATGAAGCTGATAGGAACAAAAATATAATGGTCTGGATGTTCTTTCTGTTCTCTGAGATACTCTAAAACATCTGGCTTAATCCATGGAATACCTATATCACTTTCACTCTGCCAAGTGTTTGTGTATTGTTCTGAATTCAAGCCTAGTTTTTCAGCGACTAGCTTGCTATTTTCAAAAATTTGGTCGATATAAGGATCACCAAAGTCCAAGGCAAAAATGGGCACACTGTGCGCTGAAAAGATGACTTTAAAGCTATCCTGCTTTACTTTTTCTTTTAAAATCTTAGCAATTTCATCTGCCCAATAGTTTAAGAGCGCTTCTTCCTGATACCAAGCCTTAATAACCAAAAATTGAATTTGTTTGCTTTCTAAAAATTTCTCATAGCCCATGACAGAGTAGAAAGAATAATGGGGCTCCAAAATCAAGCAAATACACTGTTCAATGCCGTCTGCTTCCATCTGACCGATCACATCTGGAATAAAAGGACTGGAAAACTTATTGGCAAAATAAACACTGTATTCATTACCTAGCCTAGATTCAACCAAGGCAACCTCTTCACGCGTAATTCTTTGCAGAGGCGTGCCTCCAATTCGTACATAATTATCATATAGAGTTTGAATCTCGTGGTCTTGAGGTCTCACTCCACGACGAATATTTGTAAAAAAATCAGCCACACCTTCAAAGGTAATCTCTTCTGGCGAACCGAAAGTCATCATTAAAATTGCTTTTTTCATAATTGCTTCCTTGTGATATTTTTATCAAGTTTATTTTATCATTTATCCATTAATAAGTAAACGCCAACATAGTGAATTTCCCGAACTTCTGTCTTTTGTTTTTCTCTCTTTTCTATGATACAATGGAAAAAATGAATTCAAAAGGAGTTTTTTATGACTTATCCCAATCTCTTGGACCGCTTCTTGACCTACGTTAAGGTCAACACGCGCTCTGATGAACGCTCTACTACTACTCCAAGTACACAGAGTCAGATTGACTTTGCAACCAATGTCCTGATTCCTGAAATGAAACGCGTTGGACTTCAAAACGTCTACTACCTTCCAAATGGTTTTGCGATTGGGACCTTGCCAGCCAACAATCCGTCTTTAACACGTAAGATTGGCTTCATCTCCCACATGGATACTGCTGATTTTAATGCCGAAGGAGTCAATCCTCAGGTGATTGAAAACTACGATGGTGGTGTGATCGAACTAGGGAATTCTGGTTTTAAATTAGATCCAGCTGACTTCAAGAGTCTTGAAAAATATCCAGGACAAACGCTCATCACAACTGACGGAACAACCTTGCTCGGTGCTGATGACAAGTCAGGGATTGCTGAAATTATGACAGCTATTGAATATCTGACTGCTCACCCTGAAATCAAGCACTGTGAAATTCGTGTTGGTTTTGGACCAGATGAAGAAATCGGTGTTGGTGCCAATAAATTTGATGCAGAAGATTTCGATGTAGATTTTGCCTATACTGTTGATGGTGGGCCACTAGGTGAGCTTCAGTACGAGACATTTTCAGCAGCGGGTGCTGAATTGCATTTCCAAGGACGCAATGTCCACCCTGGTACTGCCAAAGGACAAATGGTCAACGCCCTTCAGCTAGCAATTGATTTTCATAATCAACTTCCAGATAATGACCGACCTGAGTTAACAGAAGGTTACCAAGGCTTCTACCATCTAATGGATGTGACTGGTAGTGTCGAAGAGGCGCGTGCAAGCTACATCATTCGTGATTTTGAAAAAGATGCCTTTGAAGCGCGTAAAGTAGCTATGCAGTCTATCGCTGATAAGATGAATGAAGAACTTGGTAGCGACCGTGTCACTCTCAACTTGACAGACCAGTACTACAATATGAAAGAAGTCATTGAAAAAGATATGACTCCAATTACCATTGCCAAAACTGTTATGGAAGACCTAGAAATCACACCTATTATCGAACCAATCCGTGGAGGGACAGACGGCTCTAAAATTTCCTTTATGGGAATCCCAACTCCAAATATCTTTGCTGGTGGTGAAAATATGCATGGACGTTTTGAATACGTCAGCCTTCAGACCATGGAACGTGCAGTTGATACTATCATTGGTATCGTAGCCTATAAATAATCAGTCATATCCACTCGTGATTTATACTCAATGAAAATCAAAAAGCAAACTAGGAAGCTAGACGCAGATTGCTCAAAACACTGTTTTGAGGTTGCAGATGGATGCTGACGTGGTTTGAAGAGATTTTCGAAGAGTATTAACCACACCTAATGAAGCGAGATTGACTAATAGTCATATAATAAAACGCATAGTATAAAGTTGTCAACACTTGATACTATGCATTTTTTGATTATAAATACGAATTATTTAGGATAATTTTTCTTTATTGATGAACTGCTTGGGCCGCTGTGATAAGAGTCAACTTGTAGACATCATCCGCATTACATCCACGAGAAAGGTCGTTAACTGGCTTGTTCAAACCTTGCAAAACAGGTCCTACAGCCGCAAAACCACCAAGACGTTCTGCCATCTTGTAACCGATATTTCCTGCCTCGATACCTGGGAAGATGAAAACATTTGCTTGACCAGCTACTGTACTTCCAGGAGCTTTTAGAGCTGCAGTTTCTGGAACAAAGGCCGCATCAAATTGCAACTCACCATCGATTTCGAGGCCAGGACGCAAGTCGTGAGCAATTTTAGTAGCTTCCACTACCTTATCAACGCTTTCACCAAATCCTGAACCTTTAGTAGAATAGCTTAGCATAGCAATTTTAGGCTCGATACCAAACATCTTAGCTGTGATTGCTGAGTTGATGGCAATTTCAGCCAAGGCTTCTGCATCAGGATTGATGTTGATAGCACAGTCTCCAAATAGGTAACGTTCCGTACCACGAACCATGAGGAAGGCACCTGAAGTACGAGTTACATTTGGACGAGTTTTGATAATTTGAAGGGCTGGGCGAACTGTTGAAGCTGTTGAGTGAATCGCACCTGATACCATTCCATCAACCAAGCCCAGGTAAACTAACATAACACCAAAGTAGTTGACATCTTCAACCAGAACCTTGCGTGCTTCTTCTTCAGTCATTTTACCTTTACGACGCTCCACCAAGGCAGCAACCATTTCTTCAAATTGAGGATAATTTTGAGGGTCGATGACTTCATAACCATCCATGATCCCTTCGATTTCAAGATAAATTTTAATTTTTTCAGTATTTCCAAGCAAAACGGGAATCACTTCTGTTTCTTTTACCAAGCGTTTAGTCGCTTGAAGAATACGTGGCTCTTCCCCTTCAGGGAGAACGATACGAGCATTTTTACCAACAAGGTTGGCTTTGAGACTTTCAAAAACTTCCATGAGTTTTCTCCTTTAAGATAATAAATTATACTCCAAATAGTTTTTAAAGAGTATTAGTTGATAACTGGGTAATAAGGTTACTGAAATCATCCGGCAAGGGACTTTCTAACTGCAAATTTTGCTCTAAAAACGGATGATAGAAGGATAGGTAATGGCAATGCAGAGCCTGACGTTGGATGCCGTCATTCAGACTACCACCATACAAATCATCTCCCAACAAAGGAAAACCGATATGAGAAAAATGGACTCGGATTTGGTGGGT
Source organism: Streptococcus mitis (assembly GCF_005844455.1). Classification (GTDB taxonomy): domain Bacteria; phylum Bacillota; class Bacilli; order Lactobacillales; family Streptococcaceae; genus Streptococcus; species Streptococcus mitis_BF. The sequence goes on from NZ_SPGF01000007.1 coordinate 4,513, forward strand.
CCGACCAGTGTGCAAACGAATATCTACCAAGTGAATATTTCCATATGAAGCCACAATCTTGTAGGATGTATGGGCATACTTTCCACCTTTAGCTACTCTTCTAGTAATAATGGAGTCTTCATCACGCGCAATCGGAGCAATAATTTCTCCTTCAGGATCTAAATATCCATCTCCTTTAACCAAAGCAAAGTAGCGCTTCTCAATAGACTTTTTCTGCAACTGTTTGTCTAATCGTGCATGGGCATAGCCGTGCTTGGCAAAGAGCATCAAGCCAGAAGTGTCCCTATCAAGTCGGGTCACAATGTGAACCTGCTGATTTTCGTAATTATGCTTGACATAGTAACCCTTGATAAAATTAGCAATGGTATTGGAATGGTTGACACTAGGAATAGAAGCCACTCCATAGGGTTTATTCAAGACTAGAAAATGGTCATCCTCATAGAGAATGTCTAGTAGGCGCTCGATTGCTTCTAGAGTTTCAAATCCTTCCTCAGCAGGAATATCGATAGTAACGCGGTCTCCAACGTCCAATAAATAAGTTGCATTTTTCGGTTGGTCATTGACCAGAATTGCACCACCTCGAAACTTAATCTTGGCCAAAAGTCCCTTAGAAACCTCGTGCTTTTTCAAAAAGGTCTTAACCTTGACGTGCTCATCTGCGATAAATTCAAACCTCATTCATCCACCTCGCCGATGAAAGCATCCTTAACACGGTTCCAGAAACTGGTATGGCTAGGAGTCGCAACAAAGTGAATCTTATGATGATCAATTTGATACTCGATTCGCTCGATATTGCGGAAAGAATACACACTATTATCCACCGAAATGGTATGGTAATCGTTTCTCGTTGGAATGAGTTCAATCTTATCCTTCTTAGGCACAATAATGGATGAACCCAGCGTTCGATAGACACGATTATTAAGGCTAGCAATTTCCGTCAACTGAAGAGCTTCAATGGTAGGGTGTAACACTGCACCACCGAGCGACTTGTTATAGGCTGTACTACCAGTCGGTGTTGAAACTGTTAAGCCATCTCCGCGAAAACGTTCAAAGGGAACACCATTGATAACAATATCTGCTACCATGGTTCGATCAGACCTGCGGATGCTGGCTTCATTAAGGGCACGAAAAATCTTGACTTCTCCATTTCCAAGAAAAACCTTCACATTCAAAACAGGATAAGAAACCCTTGCTCCAGTATCTAGCTGCAAATTAGTCATTAACTTATCCAACTCAAAATCACGATAGTCGGTATAAAAACCCAAATGTCCAGTATGAAGACCGATAAAGCGCACCTTATCAAGCTGGTCTTCGTACTTATGAAAGGCCGACAAGAGCATGCCATCCCCACCAATAGAAATGACAATGTCCGGATTGGTATCATTGAGTATAAACCGATTTCTCCTCAAACGATCTCGTAATTCATACAAAACCCTTTGACTCTGCGGTTTTCTATTGGCTATCAGATCAATTCGTTTACCTGTATTCTTCATCTGTATCGTCACTGTTTCCTACACCGTCATTTAATTTTCTACTCAAAGGATCAAAAAGAGCCTGAGCTTCTTGGATATCGTCACGAATTTTACCCATTTCTTCATCCAATTGATGAGCAATCTTGGCCGTAATCTCCAGTCGCTTCTTAATCTCCTCTGGGAAATCACCTTGGTACTTGTAGTTGAGAGAATGTTCTATTGTTGCCCAGAAATTCATAGCCAAGGTACGTATTTGAATTTCCGCCAAAATGGTCTTGGCTCCATTGATAGTATCAACCGTATATTCTACTACCACGTGATAGGAACGGTAGCCTGATGCTTTTCGATGAGTAATGTAATCTCGCTCCTGTATGATCCGCATATCCTGACGCTTGTGCAAAATCTCCACCACTTCTCGGACATCATCTACAAACTGAACCATCACACGCAAACCAGCAATATCCTGCAAATCGTGTTCCAAGGTTGCATAAGTAATGCCGCGACGGGCCATTTTTTCTTTTATACTCTCAATTGGCTTGACCCGACCAGTCACAAACTCAATCGGAGAATGCTTATTTTGCTTACGATATTGCTTACGAATACCACGAAGTTTAATCTTTAACTCACCAACAGCTTGAATGTAAGGATCTAGAAATTCTTCCCATTCTAAGGTCATATATTCTCCCTTGTTCTCATATTATCCTTCAAAAATATCTTTGATTTTTTCTCCAGATTTATATACAATAAATACAAAGCTATTATATCATAAATCCGCTTTCAACGATAAAGAAAAGGTAAGAAAAATGAAACATTTAGAAATTGAATTGAAAACACTCTTGAAAAAAGATGAATACAATCGTCTAAAAGACCAGTTCACAGACGTCACTCCTGTTCTTCAAAAAAATTACTACATAGACACGCCTGATTTTGAACTGCGAGAAAAGAAAGTTGCTATGCGCATTCGAACTTTTGAAGACTGGGCGGAATTGACACTCAAAGTCCCCCAAAGTGTTGGAAACATGGAGTACAACCAACAATTGATACTAAAAGATGCTGAAGATTATCTGAGTAAAGAAGAACTTCCTCAGGGACTGGTGCTGGATGAATTGGCTAAACATGGTATCCAAAGTAAAAAATGGCAGGTTCTTGGTTGTCTAACAACGCTTCGCTATGAAATACAAACACCAATTGGCCTCATGGCACTGGATGAGAGTCAGTACTTCGATATTAGAGATTACGAATTAGAGCTTGAAGTGGAAAATCACAAGAAAGGGAAACAAGATTTCCAGCAATTTTTAGAGGAAAATCAAATTTCTTACCAAAAAGCTCCTTCAAAATTGGTTCGATTTGTCAAAAGTATGAAAAATAGCTGAAATAATCTCCATATTTTGGTAAAATGGAAAAGATAAAATACAAAAATCCAAGTTCATATAGGCTAGGCAGATATAGCTAGGATTTAAAAAGTTTACAGAGGACGGTCTATAATGTCAGATAGAAAAAACATGAAACTTTTCGCACTAAACTCTAACCAAGAGATTGCACAGAAAATTGCCCAAGCTGTTGGTGTCCCACTTGGAAAACTATCATCACGTCAATTTTCAGATGGAGAAATCCAAGTAAATATCGAAGAAAGTGTCCGTGGTTATGATGTTTACATCATCCAGTCTACAAGTTTCCCTGTTAACAACCACCTGATGGAATTGTTGATCATGGTCGACGCTTGTATGCGCGCAAGTGCCCACAGTATCAACGTTGTCCTTCCATATTTCGGCTATGCACGTCAAGACCGTATTGCTTCACCTCGTGAGCCACTTACAGCTAAACTAGTTGCTAATATGCTGGTTAAAGCTGGTGTTGACCGTGTCCTTACGCTTGATTTGCATGCTGTCCAAGTTCAAGGTTTCTTTGATATTCCTGTCGATAACCTTTACACAGTTCCCCTATTTGCAAAACATTACTGCGATAAGGGCCTACTTGGCTCAGATGTTGTTGTCGTTAGCCCTAAAAATTCAGGTGTGAAACGTGCTCGTAGCTTGGCTGAATATCTTGATGCTCCTATCGCCATTATCGACTATCCTCAAGACGATGCAACTCGCAACGAAGGTTATATTATCGGTGATGTTGAAGGTAAAAAAGCCATCTTGATTGACGATATTCTGAATACAGGACGTACCTTCTCTGAAGCTGCTAAAATCGTTGAACGTGAAGGGGCTACAGAAATTTATGCTGTTTCTAGTCACGGTCTCTTCGTCGAAGGTGCTGCTGAACTTCTTGATAATACTAAGATTAAAGAAATTCTTGTGACTGATTCAGTAGCAACAAAAGAAAAAACTCCTAAAAACGTATGCTACATCACTGCTAGTGAGTTAATTGGTGATGCTATCGTCCGTATTCACGAAAGAAAACCAGTCAGCCCACTCTTTGCCTACAACAAAAAGAAATAAGGTGATTCTTTGATTTATTTGGACAATGCTGCAACGACTCCTATGTCAGCAGTTGCAATTTCAGCTATGACCAAGGTGATGCAAGAAACTCATGGCAATCCTTCTAGTATTCACGGTCATGGTCGTCAAGCTGGTAAACTCTTGCGTGAAGCTCGTCAGGAACTAGCCCAGTTGCTGGGAACAAAACCTCAACATATCTTTTTCACTTCTGGTGGGACTGAAGGCAACAATACTGCCATCATTGGCTACTGCCTTCGTCACCAAGAACAAGGAAAACATATCATCACAACTGCCATCGAGCACCATGCTGTCCTGGAAACGATTGACTACTTGGTTCAACACTTCGGTTTTGAAGTAACCATTATCCAACCAGAAAATCAAGAAATCACAGCCCAACAAATTCAAGAGGCCTTACGTGACGATACGATTTTGGTTTCTACCATGTTTGCTAATAATGAGACAGGAAACCTACTGCCCATTGCTGAAATTGGCCAAATACTCAAGCAACACTCTGCCGCCTATCATGTTGATGCAGTTCAGGCAATCGGCAAAATTCCTATTCATCCAGAAGAATTGGGCATTGATTTTCTCACTGCTTCAGCCCATAAATTCCATGGTCCTAAGGGAATCGGCTTTCTCTACGCATCTAGCATGGACTTTGATTCCTATCTTCATGGCGGAGACCAAGAACAGAAAAAACGTGCAGGGACTGAAAATCTAGCTGCTATTGTTAGCATGGTTGCAGCCCTAAAAGAAGACCTAGAAAAACAAGAAGAACATTTTCAACATGTACAAAATCTAGAAACTGCCTTTCTTGCAGAGCTAGAAGGAATTCAATATTATCTGAATAGAGGAGAACATCATCTTCCTTATGTTCTAAATATTGGATTTCCTGGTCAAAAAAACGACCTTTTACTCCTCCGTCTAGATTTAGCTGGAATTTCTATCTCTACTGGCTCAGCTTGCACTGCAGGCATTGTCCAATCCAGCCATGTTCTCGAAGCCATGTACGGGGCAAATTCAGAACGCTTGAAGGAATCCGTTCGCATCAGTTTGTCTCCACAAAACACTGTTGAAGACCTACAAACCCTCGCAAAAACCTTAAAAGAAATTATCGGAGGTTAGCCATATGGCATTTGAAAAAATCATTCAGTTAAAAAATTGTCGTTACGACTATACTCTTAGCCCTTCTGTAAAAAAATTCACCCTCAAAGACAACACCTTTTTTGAGACTAAGGTTGGTAACTATGAACTGACTCGCCTACTTGAAAAAGTGCCAAACAGTGGTGAAGGCTTCCAACTCAAAATCATCATTAACAAGGAACTCACAGGGGCTAAAATCAATATCACTGACAAGTTTGGTCTTCGTCTGGTTGATATTTTCAAATCAGAAGACCACCATATTCATCAGGAAAAATTCTACTTCCTCATGGATAGCTTAGTAGAACGTGGTGTCTTTACAAAATCTGAAAGATAGGTCCAAGATGTTTGAACTAACCTATAAAGATAGCTATCATGTAGAGCGGACTCTCAAGTACGAGGATTATGAATCACTCATGCTGGCTTTGTCAGGCTGTGTGACCCTACCAGATACACTTTATGTGACTTCTTTGACCTTTAAGGGCCAGGAAGTTTACCAGGGTCTGATTGGAGACCTCTACCGTTTTCTATCACATGCAGATTTTTTACATCAAAACTAAGATTTTTCTTAGTTTTTTCTTGTTTTTGTTGATTTTTTCACAATGTTTCTATAAAATAGAAGAATAGAAAGGTTGTGATTTTGTGAAAGATAAACAGTCTGCTATTCCAAAAGCTACAGCGAAAAGACTCTCTCTCTACTATCGAATTTTTAAGAGATTTCATGCAGAAAAGATTGAACGTGCCAACTCTAAGCAAATTGCAGAGGCTATCGGTATTGACTCAGCGACCGTACGTCGTGATTTTTCCTATTTTGGTGAACTAGGTCGTCGTGGTTTTGGCTATGATGTCAAAAAACTGATGACGTTTTTTGCCGATTTACTTAATGATAACTCTATTACCAATGTCATGCTAGTTGGCATTGGAAATATGGGCCATGCCCTTCTCCACTATCGCTTCCATGAGCGTAACAAGATGAAGATTATCATGGCCTTTGACCTTGATGACCATCCTGAAGTCGGTACCCAAACTCCTGATGGAATTCCTATTTACGGGATTTCTCAAATTAAGGATAAAATAAAGGATGCTGATGTGAAGACTGCTATCCTGACTGTTCCTAGCGTTAAATCCCAAGAGGTTGCCAATCTCTTGGTGGATGCTGGTGTGAAAGGGATTCTCAGTTTTTCACCAGTCCATCTGCATTTACCAAAAGATGTGGTCGTTCAATATGTCGATTTAACAAGTGAACTACAAACCCTCCTCTATTTCATGCGAAAAGAGGATTAGAAAGCGAAAATCATTTTATGAAAAAACCAGTTATTGGGATTACAGGAAACGAAAAAACTCATCCAGATGATGACATCATGATGAGCTACGCAGCAAAAGGCTTTGTGGAAGGCGTTAAAGACGCTGGAGGGATTCCCATCATCCTACCGATTGGTGATCAAGAAATGGCCTGCCACTATATTAGTATGATTGACAAGCTCATCTTGACAGGTGGGCAAAATGTTGATCCAAAATTCTATGGTGAACCAAAAAACATTGATAGCGATGACTACCACCTTCAAAGAGATATCTTCGAACTGGCCCTCATCAAGGAAGCTATTAAACAGCAAAAGCCGATTTTCTCTGTCTGCCGTGGGACTCAACTCTTTAACGTTGCCATGGGCGGAACTCTGTACCAAGATATCGAAGACCACTGGCAGGATTGTTCAGCTGAATACACAACCCAACGCTTGGTGACAGAACCAGATACTGTTCTTAGAGAAATCTATGGAGAAATCTCCCATATCAACTCCTTCCACCACCAGAGTATCAAGGATTTAGCTCCCAACTTAAAGATTGCAGCTCATGATCCTAAGGATGGTATCATTGAAGCTGTCATAAGTACGGATGATGTTGCCTTCCTCGGTGTCCAATGGCATCCAGAATTTCTATTTGAAAATCGTCCCAAAGATAAAAAACTCTTTGACTATGTCGTTAATGAACTTTAGATTAAATCTGTTTTTTCACGGTAACTAAAGTAACTAGAATGTGAGACAATCAAATGGTCCAAGAGCACAATCCCCATCAGGTCACAGGCGTCTTTTACAAGTTTTGTAACTTGATCATCATTTCGGCTAGGCGCTACCGCTCCTGAAGGATGATTATGGACCAAGATGAGAGAGGTTGCCATATGCTTGATAGCATAGTGAAGAATCTCTCGCGGTTCAGCGATACTACGAGTTGCAGAACCGATAAAAATGGTCTGTTGATGGATGATTTGATTTTGAGTATTGAGATAGAGCGCCACCAGGTGCTCTTGTTTTTTGTCCCCCAATTCCTGTTGCATCTTCTTGGCTAACTTTTGACTGCTGAGAATACTTTCCATCTCAAGGGTCTCATGTTTGTGAATACGATGCCCTAGTTCAATCATGGCTTGTAATTCTATGGCCTTAACACGACCGATGCCAGATAGACTCTGCAATTCCTGCAGGGTCATTTTTTTCAAATCTGTTAGGCTTGAAAGATTGTTCAAGACTTTTTGGGCAATTTCAAAAACACTGGCTTGCCGTGTTCCTGTTCTGAGTAAAATAGCTAGCAACTCTTGGTTACTGAGCGCTTCTACTCCTTCTTGGGCCAGTCTCTCTCTTGGTAATAGTGAATCTTCTTGGAATGAAATACTGTACATAAAAATCCTCCTCACTTTATTATTCGTGAGAAGGATGAAAAATTAGATTTTTTTCTCAATTGGGGCCACACTGGCCAAAAGTTTTTTCAAACCAACTTCTGGGAAATTGATTTTTAATTCCTGCGTAGCACCGCTACCTGAAACTTCCAGAACAGTTCCCTCTCCCCATTTCTTGTGGAGAGCAATGTCTCCAATGGACCAATTTGCCTCGCTTGATGCTGATTTTGCCCCAGCTGAAAATTGACCGAACGGCAGACCATTTGACTGGATAGATTTTGGTGCCGCGCCACGTTTACGGTCTTGGATGGCCTGGGCAAGACTCATACCTTGACCGAAGGCAAGGCCACCACTGCTATAAGATGCCTTAAAGCTTGAATTTGCAGGACGAGCCAGACCTTGATACTCAAGCAAGTCTGAACTAATTTCGTTAATAAAGCGAGTAGGACGGTTGTAGTTAGTACGACCGAAAAGCAAGCGCGAGTTGGCATTAGTCAGATAGAGAATTTTCTCTGCACGAGTAATTCCTACATAGGCCAGACGGCGCTCTTCTTCCAACTCATCTTGATCTTCAGCCGCACGACTAAGCGGGAAGACATTTTCTTCCATCCCAATCAAAAAGACAACTGGAAACTCGAGACCTTTGGCAGCATGCAGGGTCATCAAGGTCACTTCGGATGTCTCCTGACTACCTGAATCTGTGTCCGCAATCAAGGCCAAGTCATTTAAGAAACGACTCAGTTTGTCCAAACCAGTTTCCTCTTCTGGCACATCAGAGGTGTCATCAAAGTTTTTCGTAACAGAAAGGAACTCTTCGATGTTTTCTACCCGAGCCTTGCTTTCTAAGGTCGCTTGGGCATTAAGAATATCGACGTAACCTGTTCTTTCTAGAACCGCCTCAACCAACTCTGTAATAGTTAATTGGTCCAACTGCTCCCGCAAATCCAGAACCATATTGGCAAAATCCCAGATAGATTGGGCTGCCTTACCTTTGATTCCAGACAACATAATATTTGCTGAAGCATCTAGCATAGACATATTTTGCATATTGGCAAAATCACGGATTTTCTCAACAGTACCTGGGCCAATTCCACGTTTAGGCTCGTTAATAATACGTTCAAAACTAATATTGTCACTCAAATTAGCAATGAGGTTAAGATAAGCGATAATGTCACGAATTTCCTTACGGCTGTAGAACTTGGTCCCACCAACCATGGTATAAGGGATATTTGACTTGAGCAGGGCTTCCTCAATAGTACGAGACTGGGCGTTAGTACGATAGAGAACTGCAAAATCCTTGTGAAGGAAGTTTTGACTGCGACTAAGTTCATCGATGGTTCTGGCTACAAATACAGCCTCATCCAACTCGTCATTAGCACGATAGTAAACGATTTGCTCACCATCAGCATTTTGAGTCCAGAGATTTTTAGGACGGCGGTTTTTATTGTTTTTAATAATCTCATTGGCCGCTTGGAGAATGGTCTTCGTTGAGCGGTAATTTTCCTCCAACAAGACAACCTTGGCTTGAGGATAATCCTTTTCAAAATCCAAGATATTCTGCATATCAGCACCACGCCAACCGTAGATAGATTGGTCCGCATCCCCAACTACACAGATATTTTTAAAGCGCGAAGCCAAGAGTTTGACCAGTTGGTACTGAGCGTGGTTGGTATCTTGGTACTCATCAACGTGGATGTATTGGAATTTTTGCTGGTAGTAGGTCAAAACATCAGGATTTTGATCAAAAAGACGCAAGGTCAGCATAATCAAATCATCAAAGTCAACCGATTCTGACTGGCGCAGTTCTTTTTGGTAAGCCGTATAACACTGGGCCACGATTTGCGTGTACATATCGCCAGCTTGGGCAGCATAAGCCACGTCATCAATCAAATCATTCTTAGCATTGGAAATAGTCCCCAAGATGCTCCGCTCATTCCATTTTTTAGGATCCAAGTTCAACTGCTTGAGAATACGTTTCATGAGAGTTCGCTGCTCCCCTGGATCGACAATAGTAAAATTACGATTGTATCCAATATGGTCCGCATCACGACGCAAAATACGCACACACATGGAGTGGAAGGTCGCAATCAGACAGTCCTGAGTAGCTGGATTAAGGTTATAAGCACGCTCTTTCATCTCACGCGCAGCCTTATTAGTAAAGGTAATGGCCAAGATATTCCAAGGATTGACCAGCTTTTCATCAATCAGATAAGCAATGCGGTGGGTCAAAACCCGGGTCTTTCCAGAACCAGCTCCCGCCATGATCAACAAGGGACCTTCTGTCGTTTGCACCGCCTCAGCCTGACGGTCATTCATTCCATTTAATAATGCGTTCATCTTCTCCTCCTTACTCTTGAAGTCAATATTTCTATTATATCAGAATTCAGGGAAAATATCTTTACCTAGACTGATTGCTTGTAGAAGGCAACTCTTTTATCAGCTGAAAAGTAAGTCCTTGTATCTAGATAAGAAAATGAGCTTGGATAGTGTTTCCAAACTCATTTTAATTCAATTGCAATACACTAGAACAAGCCTAAAACTGTTCCGTCACTTTCAACATCCATATTGAGGGCTGCTGGTCGTTTTGGAAGTCCTGGCATGGTCATAACATCACCAGTTAAGGCAACGATGAAGCCTGCACCTAATTTTGGCACCAATTCGCGAATGGTAATTTCAAAGTTTTCAGGTGCTCCAAGTACATTTGGATTGTCTGAGAAACTATACTGAGTTTTAGCCATACAGATTGGCAATTTATCCCATCCGTTTTGAACGATTTGAGCGATTTGCATTTGAGCTTTCTTCTCAAAGTTCACTTTGCTACCACGGTAGATTTCAGTAACAATTTTTTCAATCTTTTCTTGAACAGAAAGGTCATTGTCATAAAGGCGAGTGTAGTTGGCTGGATTTTCAGAGATTGTCTTAACAAGTGTTTCAGCAAGCGCTACACCACCTTCTGCGCCATCAGCCCAAACACTAGCCAGCTCAACTGGAACATCAATTGAGGCACAGAGTTCTTTCAAGGCTACGATTTCAGCTTCTGTATCAGAAACAAATTCGTTGATCGCAACAACTGCTGGAATGCCGAACTTGCGGATATTTTCAACGTGGCGTTTCAAGTTGGCAAAACCTGCACGAACTGCTTCTACATTTTCTTCAGTCAGAGCATCCTTAGCCACGCCACCATTCATCTTAAGGGCACGAAGGGTTGCGACAATGACTACAGCATCTGGAGAAGTTGGCAAGTTTGGTGTCTTGATATCAAGGAATTTCTCAGCACCAAGGTCTGCACCAAAACCAGCTTCAGTAACTGTGTAGTCCGCTAAGTGAAGGGCTGTTGTCGTCGCCAAAACAGAGTTACAGCCATGAGCGATATTGGCAAATGGACCACCGTGTACAAAGGCAGGTGTACCGTAAATTGTCTGAACCAAGTTTGGCTTAATAGCATCCTTCAAAATCAATGCTAACGCACCCTCTACCTGCAAATCACCAACAGAAACAGGGGTACGGTCATAGCGATAACCGATAACGATATTAGCCAAACGGCGTTTCAAGTCCTCAATGTCCGTTGCCAAGCAAAGGATAGCCATGATTTCAGAAGCAACTGTAATGTCAAAACCATCCTCACGTGGAATACCGTTTAGAGGACCACCAAGTCCAACCGTCACGTGACGAAGAGCACGGTCATTCAAGTCCACAACACGTTTCCAGAGGATACGACGTTGGTCAATTCCAAGCTCATTCCCTTGGTGCAAGTGGTTGTCAATCAAGGCAGAAAGAGCATTGTTAGCAGTTGTAATGGCATGCATATCTCCAGTAAAGTGGAGGTTGATGTCTTCCATTGGCAGCACTTGGGCGTAACCACCACCAGCAGCACCCCCTTTAATACCCATGACTGGACCAAGAGATGGTTCGCGAATGGCAATCATGGTTTTCTTACCAATCTTGTTCAAGGCATCCGCAAGACCAATGGTAATGGTTGATTTTCCTTCACCTGCTGGTGTTGGGTTGATGGCAGTAACCAAAATTAATTTCCCAACTGGATTGCTCTCAACTTCACGAATTTTATCAAAGCTGAGCTTAGCCTTGTACTTTCCATACAACTCCAAATCGTCGTAAGAAATACCCAGTTTCTCAACAACATCAACGATTGGCTTCAACTCAATACTCTGTGCGATTTCAATATCTGTTTTCATTCAAAACTCCTCTAACCTCTTATATGATAATTCATTATAACACAAAACAAGATTTTTAACACCCTTAAACTCTCTAAACGTTCGTGAATATCCCTGTTTTTAAGACTTTTAGAGTCCTTTCTTAAATTTTATATGGCTTTATAGTTTGAAACTATAGTAAATCTTCGTTTTTACCAAAAATTTATCGCTTTCATTTTACTTACCGTTTATTTTTGTGTACAATAGTGCTATGAAAATTTTAGTTACATCGGGCGGTACCAGTGAAGCTATCGATAGCGTCCGCTCTATCACTAACCATTCTACAGGTCGCTTGGGGAAAATCATTACTGAAACCTTGCTTGCTGATGGGCATGAAGTTTGTTTAATTACGACAAAACGAGCTCTGAAGCCAGAAGCCCATCCCAACCTAAACATTCGAGAAATTAACAATACCAACGACCTTCTAGTGGAAATGCAAGAACGTGTCAAGGAGCATCAGGTCTTGATTCACTCAATGGCCGTATCAGACTATAGTCCTGTTTATATGACAGGGCTGGAGGAAGTTCAGGCTAGTTCCAATCTAGAGGAATTTTTAAGCAAGCAGAATCATCAAGCTAAGATTTCTTCAACTGACGAGGTTCAGGTTTTGTTCCTGAAAAAAACACCCAAAATCATCTCTCTAGTCAAGAAATGGAATCCAGCTATTCATCTGATTGGGTTTAAACTGCTGGTTGATGTTACCGAAGATCATCTAGTTGAGATTGCTAGAAAAAGTCTTATCAAGAACCGAGCAGACTTGATCATTGCAAATGACCTGACTCAAATCTCAGCAAATCAGCATCGTGCAATCTTTGTTGAAAAAGATCAGCTTCAAACAGTCCAGACTAAAGAAGAAATTGCAGAACTCCTCCTTGAAAAAATTCAAGCCTATCATTCATAGAAAGGAAAGCTATGGCAAACATTCTCTTGGCTGTAACGGGCTCAATCGCCTCTTACAAGTCGGCAGATTTAGTTAGTTCGCTTAAAAAACAAGGTCATCAAGTCACTGTCTTAATGACCCAGGCTGCTACAGAGTTTATCCAACCTTTGACACTACAGGTCTTATCACAGAATCCTGTCCACTTGGATGTCATGAAGGAACCCTATCCTGATCAAGTCAATCATATCGAACTTGGAAAAGAAACTGAACTATTCATCGTGGCCCCTGCAACAGCTAACACTATTGCAAAACTAGCCCACGGCTTTGCGGACAACATGGTGACCAGTACAGCTTTAGCCCTGCCAAGTCATATTCCAAAACTCATCGCACCAGCTATGAATACAAAAATGTATAACCATCCAGCAACTCAGGCTAATCTGAAAACATTAGAAACCTACGGCTATCAGCTGATTACTCCTAAGGAATCCCTACTAGCTTGTGGAGACCACGGAAGAGGAGCCTTAGCTGACCTCACAATTATTTTAGAAAGAATAAAGGAAACTATCGATGAAAAAACGCTCTAATATTGCACCCATTGCTATCTTTTTTGCAACCATGCTTGTGATACACTTTATGAGCTCGCTTATCTTTAACCTTTTTCCATTTCCAATCAAACCGACCATCGTTCATATTCCTGTCATTATTGCCAGCATTATTTACGGTCCACGAGTTGGAGTCACACTTGGATTTTTGATGGGACTACTTAGCTTGACAGTTAATACGATTACGATTCTACCGACAAGCTACCTCTTCTCTCCATTCGTGCCAAACGGAAATATCTACTCAGCTATCATTGCCATTGTCCCACGTATTTTGATTGGTTTGACTTCTTATCTAGTTTATAAACTGATGAAAAATAAAACTGGTCTGATTCTAGCTGGTGCCCTTGGTTCACTGACCAACACAGTCTTTGTACTTGGTGGAATTTTCTACCTTTTTGGAAATGTCTTTGATGGTAATATCCAAAAACTCTTAGCAACTGTTATCTCAACAAATTCGATTGCCGAATTAGTCATTTCCGCAGTTCTAACCCTAGCTATTGTCCCAAGGCTACAAACCTTAAAGAAATAAAAATAATCTCCGCTTTCAAGCTTGAAGGTGGAGATTTTGCTTGATGTAATTTGTGTTTTTAGTGAAATTTTTACCAATATCTAACTAAAAATGACCTATAAACCTAAGTAAATCCTTGCTTTATTGTCTTCTTTATTGTACTATACTAGTGTATATACAGATAAAAAGGAGATTCTTATGAATACACGGAAAAAGACACAATTTATGACAATGACAGCCCTCTTAACGGCTATTGCGATTTTGATTCCAATTGTTATGCCCTTTAAGATTGTCATTCCACCTGCTTCCTATACGTTGGGTAGTCACATCGCTATTTTTATTGCCATGTTCCTGTCTCCCTTGATGGCTGTTTTTGTCATCCTAGCCTCTAGTTTTGGATTCTTGATGGCCGGCTATCCCATGGTTATCGTTTTTCGAGCTTTTTCCCATATCTTTTTTGGGACTTTTGGGGCTCTTTACCTACAAAAATTCCCCGATACCCTAGATAAACCAAAAGCTTCCTGGATTTTCAATTTTGTGTTAGCGCTTGTCCATGCCCTTGCTGAAGTATTAGCCTGTGTCCTTTTTTACGCAACTTCTGGTACCAATGTAGAAAATATGTTTTATGTTCTATTTGTACTAGTTGGATTTGGCACAATTATCCATAGTATGGTAGACTATACATTAGCACTAGCTGTCTATAAAGTGCTTCGAAAACGCCGTTAAAAAGGAAAAGCTATGACAAAAGATCGCAAACATGCTCTGCTCCAACTCTTGAGAGAAGCTTCTAAAGCCCTTAATGGCCAAAGTTTGGCGGAACATTTTCATGTCACACGTCAGGTCATTGTGCAGGACATTGCAATTTTGAGAGCCGATGGCGCTCCTATCCTATCCACCAATCGTGGCTACATCTATAAGCAAATTGAAACCAATCCTTATGTTCACAAACTTTTCAAAGTGAAACATGAAGTTGAAGAAATCGGTCAAGAACTCCTTGCTATCGTAGATAATGGTGGACGTGTTCAAAACACTTTGATTGACCATCCCGTTTATGGAGAAATCGAAACCTTGCTGAAACTGTCTTGTCGCCGAGACGTGCAACATTTTCTTGAACAAGTCGAGCATTCTGACTTTAGACCTCTGTCTGAATTGACAGATGGCATCCATTACCACCTAGTCGAAGCTGAAACACAACAAGACCTCCGCTATATCGAGGAGGCCTTGGATCAGCTAGGTTATTTAGTAAAGGATTAGAAAATTTTCTTTTCCCAATCGACTTCTGTACGGCGAGGGTAGAAAAATTCAGATTTGTCCGGAACTTCCATTATCTCCATCAAAGGTAGCATATCATAGGCCAGATCCAAGTTTGGAATCTGGTCTTTTTGCACCCAAGAAAGTTCTCCAAATCCAAAAGATTGAGACCTTTATATAGAATCAGCTATAGCAGGCTCTAAAGACTATCCGCTTGATTTTATATTGAAAAGCTTCTCCTTAATTTTTCACAATTTCGTTCCCTTAATTTTACTTTCGAGCAATAAACATACCATATTCTTTAGGAATAATTAACTTACCCTTATGAAAATGTACTTCCAATCTTTTACGAATGACTTTTTCTTCTAGCGAACCTATTTCTGAAATTCCTTTAAAGGATTGGATGTATTTAACTAGATCATCTATGCTAGTTACCTGTAACTCATCATCATAGAGTAATGTATCGACAGAGTTAAAATACCTACTCAGGTAGCTTTTACCATTTTGTAAAGTAAAAGTTTTATTTTCCAAATCTTGATTAACCTCATCTTTAAATAAACTTGCCAAATAATCTACAACTCCATTTTCACCAAATGTAGCACAGTAAAAAATTTCGCCTGTTTTTAAGACTCTATTCACCTCAGAGAGAGCTTTAGGAATATCATTCACATGATGTAGAAGCATATTAGCAATAACAATATCAAACGTTTCATCCTCAAAAGAAATCTTTTGAATATCCATTATCTCATAGTTAACATTGTCTCTATTTCCAATCACTGATCTCGTTGTTCTCACCATATCTTTAGAAAAATCTGTAATAACCAACTGCTTCATTTTATCTATAGAATCACTATTACTTTTCCACAGTTCTCCTGTACCACATCCCAATTCTAGAACCTTTACTTCATTAGTGATTTGGTAGTTGGAAAATATCCAATTATTAAATCCTAATTTATTTTTTGAATACTTCTTATGCAATTCTACTCGAATATCAAGATTATCATGACTTTTATATTGTTCAATTACTTTATCAATCATTTTCTGGTACTTCCTTTCATATTTGAAGATTATACCATAAAAATAAAACAATCTCCGATTTCAAAATTGAAGGTGGAGATTGTTCAAAATATAGATCGAAAAGAATAATAAGAAATTTAGAGATATTCAGTTGACTTACACCACCATACTTAGCCTATATTCAATACCTTACTTTAAAAGATAACACCTATCGACTAATCATAGAACTAAAAAATCTCTTTCTCCCAGCCATCTTCTGTACGGCGAGGGTAGAAAAATTCAGACTTGTCAGGAGCTTCCATCATTTCCATCAAAGGTAACATATCATAGGCCAGATCCAAATTTGAAATCTGGTCTTTTTGCACCCAAGAAACTTCTCCTTCATCTGAAGAGCGAAGGGTACCAGAGAACTCAGTCGCCTTATAGCAAAAAACAATGTAGCGCCCACCAGTATCCAGAGGCCAATTTTTAATGCCGACAAGTTGAGGATTTTGGATACTTAACCCTGTTTCTTCATATATTTCACGAATAACAGACTCTGCGAAAGACTCGCCATTTTCTACATGGCCTCCTGGAAAGGCATAACCAGACCAGCGATTGGTTTCAGGAGCGCGATACTGCATCACCACGCGCTGGTTTTCGAGGTCTTCAATCAGACAAATATTTGTTAAAATCGTTAATTGGGAACGGGACATATTTTCTCCTTTAAGTACTATTCTAATCCAACGTCTTGACTTCCAGCATCATATCACGTATCTGAGCTGCTAGTTCAAAGTCAAGCACCTCAACGGCTTCTTGCATTTGTTTTTCCAGTTTCTTGACGAGTTCTTTGCGTTCTTGTTTGTTAAGGCTATTGATATCGACTTCCTTGTCTTCTTCCTTAGAAACTGCCTTGGTCACAGCAATAAGGTCACGGATTTCTTTCTTGATTGTCTGAGGTACGATACCATGCTCTTCATTATAAGCCATCTGGATTTTCCGACGACGGGCCGTTTCATCGATGGCACGTTGCATAGACTGGGTTACGGTATCCGCATACATGATGACATGCCCTTCGCTATTACGAGCAGCACGACCAATGGTCTGGATGAGACCACGTTCGTTACGAAGAAAGCCTTCCTTGTCAGCATCGAGAATAGCTACGAGACTTACTTCAGGCACATCAATTCCTTCGCGCAGTAGATTGATCCCGACCAAGACATCAAAGACACCCAAGCGCAGGTCACGGATAATCTCTGTCCGTTCCAAGGTCTTGATATCCGAGTGCATGTACTTGACCTTGATGCCCATTTCTTTGAAGTAGTCCGTCAAGTCCTCTGCCATTTTCTTGGTCAAGGTGGTGATAAAGGTTCGCTCGTTCTTTTCAACACGGGCATTGATTTCACCCAAGAGGTCATCAATCTGTCCCATAGTCGGACGGACCTCCACCTCTGGATCCAAAAGACCTGTCGGACGAATGATTTGCTCAATCACTGTCTCGGTCTGTTCATTTTCATAGTCACCAGGTGTCGCTGAAACGTAAACAATCTGGTGCACATGACTTTCAAACTCCTCACGACGGAGAGGACGATTGTCCAGAGCAGACGGCAAACGGAAACCATAATTAACCAGCATCTCCTTACGCGAACGGTCACCATTGTACATACCCTTGATCTGCCCCATAGTCATGTGACTCTCGTCAATCATAATTAAGAAATCATCTGGGAAGAAGTCAAGCAGCGTATAAGGAGGCTCTCCTTCGCTCCGTCCATCCATGTGGCGAGAATAATTCTCAACCCCATTGGTATAGCCCATCTCGCGTAGCATTTCAATATCATACTCTGTCCGCTGTTTCAAACGTTGAGCTTCTAGCAATTTGCCTTCCTTCTCAAAGACTGCTAACTGCTCTTCTAATTCTGCTTGGATTTTCGCAATCGCAACTTCCATATGGTCGTCATTGGTCACAAAGTGAGTGGCTGGGAAAATCGCCAAATGATCCACTTCGCCAAGGACTTGACCTGTCAGAGCCTCAACTTCACGAATACGGTCAATTTCGTCTCCAAAAAATTCTACTCGAAAAGCATGTTCATCACGGGAAGCTGGGAAAATCTCCACTACATCCCCACGAACACGAAATCTTCCCCGTTGGAAATCAATATCATTACGCTCAAACTGGATATCTACCAAGTCATTCAAGAGTTTATCACGAGAAATTTCAAGACCTGGACGGAGACTAACGACACTATCAGCGTATTCCTTAGGCGAACCCAAACCATAAATACAAGAGACAGAAGCTACGACGATGACATCATTACGCTCCAGAAGTGCTGAAGTAGCTGAGTGGCGGAGCTTGTCAATCTCGTCATTAACAGAGCTGTCCTTCTCAATGTAGGTATCGCTAGAAGGCACATAGGCCTCTGGCTGGTAATAATCATAGTAAGATACAAAATACTCAACAGCATTCTCAGGAAAAAATTCCTTAAACTCCCCATAGAGTTGTCCTGCCAGAGTCTTATTGTGGGCAATGACCAGAGTGGGTTTATTGACTTTGGAAATGACCTGACTCATGGTATAGGTCTTCCCTGTACCAGTCGCCCCCATCAGAATCTGAGCTTTTTCACCTCCCTCGATATTATCTACCAACTGTTCGATAGCTTGAGGTTGGTCTCCTGATGGTTGATATTTTGATACTAGTTTAAATTGATTATCTGTAATGCGGTTAATCATAAGAATCCTCTCTCTATGTGCTATTCCTATTTTAGCATACTTGTAGCATTTTCACGCAGAAAAGGACGGACCGAAGTCACATCCTTTCATTTTCTTTCTTTAATTGATGAGCGAGATAGACAATCAGCAGTAGCAAGACCAGACTTGTCATGATAGATCCTTCTATCCCAAAAGAGCCACCTGATAGCCAATCTTGATTACCTTGTGGTAAAAAGGTCATCAGCGATGTTCCTGACGGCTGACCGCTAACCAAAATCCCAAAAAGATTTCCCTGAGCAAAATTCCAAGCGCCATGAATACCAGCAACACCCCAAACTGCATCTGTTTTGAGGAGGTAAAGAGCCATGGCAACTCCGAATAAAAAGAGATTCACTAGAGATAGAGGTGTTAGACCAGAATTGCCCATATGAAGCAGGGTAAAGAATAGGCTAGATATAAGAACAGCAAGTTTTAGATTGGTTCTTGAGGCCAATTGAGGAAGGAGCCAAGTACGGGCCACCACTTCTTCTGTTGTTCCCTGTAAAATCCAAAAAGGTATTGTAAATAAAGTAAAAGCTAGCGAATAAGGATTCAAGTGAATGGACTCAAAACGATATTGCCCTAATGCTACTAAACCTAACAAGGTCAGGAGAAAAAGTGCCAGGCCTAGACCAAATCCTTTCAGAAGACTGCTGAGGAAATTTTCTCTATAAAATCCCAAGGTTCGAATAGGTCTTTTCTCAACTTTTCTAGTCCATCTGAACACCGTGTTGAGAACAAAACCAAAGGCCAGCAATTCTAAAATTAAACGAAAATCACCTGTTTTATCCGTCAAGCTCTGATGCAAGGTCTGCAAGTAGGTTGCAAGATTTTGACCAGCCTCTCCAAAATTTCTAGCAAGTCCGATGAGAGCTAACAAACTAATACCATACAGAGTATAAGCCACAAACTCTCCTATGAAGACAAAAGCAAAGGCTAACAAGGGGCTTGTGTAAATGTTTAAACTCATTTTTGAAACTTGGAAGTCATTAAATATTCTTTTGTTCTTCATATCCCTGTCCTCTTTTCTTCTATCATATACTATTATTATAGCACTTTATAGTAGCAATTCAAGAAAGAAAAGATAAATGTTATATTTTCTGACACAAAAATATAAAAATTTGCCTTTTTTTAATTTTTCTGATATAATGGGAAAATATTCGGAAAAGGAGACTAAAAATGAAGAAAAAATTTCTAGCATTTTTGCTAATTTTATTCCCAATTTTCTCATTAGGTATTGCGAAGGCAGAAACGATTAAGATTGTGTCTGATACCGCCTACGCACCTTTTGAGTTTAAAGATTCAGATCAAACTTATAAAGGAATCGATGTTGACATTATCAACAAAGTCGCTGAGATTAAAGGATGGAATGTTCAGATGTCCTATCCTGGATTTGACGCAGCGGTCAATGCGGTTCAAGCTGGTCAAGCTGACGCTATCATGGCAGGTATGACAAAGACTAAAGAACGTGAAAAAGTCTTCACCATGTCTGATACTTACTATGATACAAAAGTTGTCATTGCAACTACAAAGGCACACAAGATTAGTAAATATGACCAATTAACTGGCAAAACCGTTGGTGTTAAAAACGGAACTGCTGCTCAACGTTTTCTTGAAACAATCAAAGATAAATACAGCTTTACTATTAAAACATTTGATACTAGTGATTTGATGAACAACAGCTTGAGTGCTGGTGCCATCGATGCCATGATGGATGACAAACCTGTTATCGAATATGCCATTAACCAAGGTCAAGACCTCCATATTGAAATGGATGGGGAAGCTGTAGGAAGTTTTGCTTTCGGTGTGAAAAAAGGAAGTAAATACGAGCACCTGGTTACTGAATTTAACCAAGCCTTGACTGAAATGAAAAAAGATGGTAGTCTTGATAAAATCATCAAGAAATGGACTGCTTCATCATCTTCAGCAGTGCCAACTACATCTACTCTAGCAGGCTTAAAAGCCATTCCTGTTAAAGCTAAATACATCATTGCCAGCGATTCTTCTTTTGCACCTTTTGTTTTCCAAAATTCAAGCAACCAATACACTGGTATTGATATGGAATTGATTAAGGCAATCGCTAAAGACCAAGGTTTTGAAATTGAAATCATCAACCCTGGTTTCGATGCCGCTATCAGTGCTGTCCAAGCTGGTCAAGCAGATGGTATCATTGCTGGTATGTCTGTCACAGATGCTCGTAAGGCAACTTTTGACTTCTCAGAATCATATTATACTGCTAATACTATCCTTGGTGTCAAAGAATCAAGTACCATTGCTTCTTATGAAGATTTGAAAGGAAAGACAGTCGGTGTTAAAAACGGAACTGCTTCTCAAACCTTCCTGACAGAAAATCAAAGCAAATACGGTTATCAAATTAAAACCTTCGCTGATGGCTCATCAATGTATGACAGTTTAAACACTGGTGCCATTGATGCTGTTATGGATGATGAACCTGTTCTCAAATATTCTATCAGCCAAGGTCAAAAATTGAAAACACCAATCCCTGGAAGTCCAATCGGAGAAACAGCCTTTGCCGTTAAAAAAGGCACAAATCCAGAATTGATTGAAATGTTCAATAACGGACTTGCTAACCTTAAAGCAAACGGAGAATTCCAAAAGATTCTTGATAAATACCTAGCTAGCGAATCATCAACTGCTTCAACAAGCACTGTTGATGAAACAACAATCTGGGGCTTGCTTCAAAACAACTACAAACAACTCCTTAGCGGTCTTGGTATCACTCTTGCTCTAGCTCTTATCTCGTTTGCTATTGCCATTGTCATCGGGATTATCTTCGGTATGTTTAGCGTTAGCCCATACAAATCTCTTCGCGTCATCTCTGAGATTTTCGTTGACGTTATCCGTGGTATTCCATTGATGATTCTTGCAGCCTTCATCTTCTGGGGAATTCCAAACTTCATCGAGTCCATCACAGGCCAACAAAGTCCAATTAACGACTTTGTAGCTGGTACCATTGCCCTATCGCTCAATGCAGCCGCTTATATCGCTGAGATCGTTCGTGGTGGTATTCAGGCCGTTCCAGTTGGTCAAATGGAAGCCAGCCGAAGCTTGGGTATCTCTTATGGAAAAACCATGCGTAAGATTATCTTGCCACAAGCAACTAAATTGATGTTGCCAAACTTTGTTAACCAATTCGTTATCGCTCTTAAAGATACAACCATCGTTTCTGCTATCGGTTTGGTCGAACTCTTCCAAACTGGTAAGATTATCATCGCCCGTAACTACCAAAGTTTCAAGATGTATGCAATCCTTGCTATCTTCTATCTTGTAATTATCACACTTTTGACTAAACTAGCGAAACGCTTAGAAAAGAGGATTCGTTAATGGCAAAATTAAAAATTGATGTAAATGATTTACACAAAAGCTACGGAAAAAATGAAGTTTTAAAAGGAATCACAACTAAGTTCTATGAAGGAGATGTTGTTTGTATCATCGGTCCTTCAGGTTCTGGTAAGTCAACCTTCCTTCGTAGCCTTAATCTTCTAGAAGAAGTTACGAGCGGTCACATCACTGTGAACGGTTATGACTTAACTGAAAAAACAACCAACGTTGACCACATCCGTGAAAATATCGGAATGGTGTTCCAACATTTCAATCTCTTCCCACACATGTCTGTTTTGGACAACATTACTTTTGCTCCTATTGAGCACAAGTTGATGACTAAGGAAGAAGCTGAGAAATTGGGAA
Organism: Streptococcus mitis; assembly: GCF_005844455.1. Classification (GTDB taxonomy): domain Bacteria; phylum Bacillota; class Bacilli; order Lactobacillales; family Streptococcaceae; genus Streptococcus; species Streptococcus mitis_BF. Next base: position 27,135 of record NZ_SPGF01000007.1, read on the forward strand.
TGGAGTTGCTTGAAAAGGTTGGGCTAGCAGATAAAGCTAATGCTAACCCAGATAGCCTATCAGGTGGTCAAAAACAACGTGTGGCTATCGCTCGTGGACTAGCAATGAATCCAGACATCATGCTCTTTGATGAACCAACTTCTGCCCTTGACCCTGAGATGGTTGGAGACGTACTGAACGTTATGAAGGAATTGGCTGAGCAAGGCATGACTATGATTATTGTAACCCATGAGATGGGATTTGCTCGTCAGGTTGCCAACCGCGTTATCTTTACTGCAGACGGTGAGTTCCTTGAAGACGGAACACCTGATCAAATCTTTGATAACCCACAGCACCCACGTCTGAAAGAGTTCTTGGACAAGGTCTTAAACGTCTAAGCTCAAACTGTAAGGATTTCCTTGCAGTTTTTTTCTATCTCGTATTGGATTTTTTGATTTTTCGGAAAATTATGTTAGAATTAAGTTTATGAAATGAGGTTTCCTCATACCTAGCAAGACTAGGAATAAAAATAGAAATTAGGTAGCTAGATGTCATCTAAGGTTATTGTTACAATTTTCGGTGCGAGTGGAGACCTGGCTAAACGCAAGCTCTACCCTTCCCTATTTAGACTATATAAATCCGGCAATCTTTCCGAGCACTTCGCCGTTATTGGAACTGCTCGTCGTCCTTGGAGCAAGGAATATTTTGAATCTGTTGTAGTCGAATCTATCCTTGATTTGGCAGATAGTACCGAACAGGCTCAGGAATTCGCTAGCCACTTCTACTATCAAAGTCATGATGTCAATGATACAGAACACTACATTGCTCTACGTCAATTGCAGGCTGAACTTAATGACAAGTACCAAGCTGAACACAACAAGCTCTTCTTCTTGTCTATGGCTCCTCAATTCTTTGGAACCATTGCCAAACACCTCAAGTCTGAAAACATAGTAGATGGTAAAGGTTTTGAACGCCTAATCGTTGAGAAACCATTTGGTACAGATTACGCAACTGCAAGCAAGTTGAATGACGAACTCCTAGCAACATTTGACGAAGAACAAATTTTCCGTATCGACCATTATCTTGGTAAGGAAATGATTCAAAGTATCTTTGCAGTTCGCTTTGCAAACCTGATTTTTGAAAACGTTTGGAACAAGGACTTTATCGACAATGTGCAAATTACTTTTGCAGAGCGTTTGGGTGTAGAAGAACGTGGTGGCTACTATGACCAATCTGGTGCCCTCCGTGACATGGTACAAAATCATACTTTGCAACTTCTTTCTCTCCTTTCTATGGATAAGCCAGCCAGCTTCACAAAAGACGAGATTCGTGCTGAAAAGATTAAGGTCTTTAAAAACCTCTATCATCCAACTGATGAAGAACTTAAAGAATACTTTATCCGTGGTCAATACCGTTCTGGTAAGATTGATGGCATGAAATACATCTCTTATCGTAGCGAGCCAAATGTTAATCCAGAATCAACAACTGAAACTTTCGTATCTGGTGCCTTCTTTGTGGACAGTGATCGCTTCCGTGGTGTTCCTTTCTTCTTCCGTACTGGTAAACGTCTGACTGAAAAAGGAACTCATGTCAACATCGTCTTTAAACAAATGGACTCTATCTTTGGAGAACCACTTGCTCCAAACATTTTGACCATCTATATTCAACCAACAGAAGGTTTCTCTCTTAGCCTAAATGGGAAGCAAGTAGGAGAAGAATTTAACTTGGCTCCTAACTCACTTGATTACCGTACAGATGCGACTGCAACTGGTGCTTCTCCAGAACCATACGAAAAATTGATTTATGACGTCTTAAACAATAACTCAACAAACTTTAGCCACTGGGATGAAGTTGGTGCGTCATGGAAATTGATTGACCGTATCGAAGAACTCTGGTCTGAAAATGGTGCCCCACTTCATGACTATAAAGCTGGAAGCATGGGACCTCAAGCAAGCTTTGACTTACTTGAAAAATTCGGTGCCAAATGGACTTGGCAACCAGATATCGCCTATCGTCAAGATGGTCGTTTAGAATAAAAAAATTTCCTGCAAGTTTGTGCCTTGCAGGATTTTTGATTCTGATTAGATTAAGCCTTCCAAGAGACCCTTCATAAAGTTTTCTGAGTTAAACTCTCCAATATCATCTATTTTTTCACCAAAACCAATCAATTTTACAGGAATATTGAGTTCTTCTCGGATAGCTAGAACAACACCACCTCGAGCAGTTCCATCAATCTTAGTCAAGACAATTCCTGTTAAAGGAGTGATTTTTGAAAATTCTTTGGCCTGTACAAGAGCGTTTTGACCTGTTGATGCATCAAGTGCTAAGAAGGTTTCATGGGGTGCTTCTGGCACAACACGTTTGATGATACGACCAATCTTTTCCAACTCAGCCATAAGATTGTCCTTATTTTGCAGACGACCAGCGGTGTCAATCATGAGAATATCAATACCTTCAGTCACGGCACGTTCCATGCCATCAAAGACCACGCTGGCTGGATCAGCTTTTTCAGGTCCAGTCACAACTGGAACGTCCACACGACGCCCCCATTCAGCAAGCTGGGCTACTGCTCCTGCACGGAAGGTATCTGCCGCAACCAGCATGACCTTCTTACCAGCTTGTTTGTAGCAGTGGGCTAGTTTCCCGATAGAAGTTGTTTTCCCGACACCATTAACACCGACAAAGAGCATGACTGTCAAGCCATCTTGGAAGTGGATACTTTCATCGTAGTTGCCATCCTTTTCATAAAGCTCAACCAATTTCTCAATAATAACACGACGAAGGGCGTCAGGTTTCTTGGCGTTTTCAAGCTTGGCTTCGTAGCGTAGCTCCTCTGTTAAGTTAGAAGCAACTTGGACACCAACGTCACTCATGATCAGCAGTTCTTCTAGTTCCTCGAAAAATTCTTCGTCAACAGAGCGGAAATTAGCAAAGAAGGCGTTCAAGCGAGCACCGAAGCCTGTACGAGTTTTCTTAAGGCTACGGTCATATTTTTCCTGAATAGTTTCTTCTACCTGAGGCGTTTCTGCTTCAAGAACTTCAGAACTATTTTCTTCTACAGTTTCTTCGTGTTCAGAATTCTCTTCATCTGAGACTTCTTCTGAGTTTGTCAATTCTTCTATTTCTTCTTGATGAACCTCAACAACTGGCTCTGAATCCTGACTTTCTTCAACTGTGTCTTGATTAGCCTCTTCTTCGAGCAGAGCTTCTTCAGAACTTTCAACTTCTGCTTCTTCTTGAATAATTCCCTCAGCTTCTGTTAAGGCAGGCTCAACATCTTCAGACAAATCAAGATTTTCCAGAGCTTCTTTTACAACTTCTTCGATTTTAGGTTCTTCTTTTTTTCCGAATAGACGGTCAAATAATCCCATATCTTAGTTCTCCTTTAGCACATATTCTTCGATAGACCAGGCGACAGCATCTTCATCGTTGGTCATTGGCGTCACTACATTTGCGACTGCCTTGACTTCAGGAACAGCGTTTTGCATGGCAACACCAAGCCCTGCCCATTCAATCATAGAAAGGTCATTAGCCTCATCACCACAGGCCATGACTTGGCTTTGGTCGATTCCAAGATGGCTGATTAGTTTTGCCAAACCTGTTGCTTTATGAACATTCTTTGGTGACCACTCTAGCAACATTTCACGTGATTTAAAGATTTCATATTGGTCAAACAATTCTGGAGAAATCTTCTGAATGGCTGCATCCAAGGGTTCTTGAGCAAAGGCAGTCACGCACTTATTGTAGGTCATTTGACTAGACAAGTCTTCAAAGTCCACTGGAACAAAGGTCAATGCTGGATTGAATTTGGCATAAAGACTTTCTTGGTCAGATTGAATTTGATAAACTGTTCCTTCTGAGATAGCGTCAAGAGGCAGTGATAATTTCTCTGTTTCTTCATACAAGCGTGCCACATCATCATATGAAAAGACTGTTTTATCAAGGATCTCACCTGTATTTTTCTGAACTAATCCACCATTAAAAGTAATCGTATACTCATCTTCGTGGCCGTCAGTTCCTAGCTCATGGAGAAAGAAATCCATAGCTTTTAAGGGACGACCAGTTGTCAATACGACCTTGATGCCACGATCACGTGCAGCTTTCAGGGTTGCCTTGGTACGATCCGTCAGCTTTTTATCAGTAGTCAGCAAGGTCCCATCTAGGTCTAATGCAATTAATTTTATATCTGCCATTATAATCCCTCCATATAAGCTATAACCGACTGGTCCTTATGGTGACCAATCACAATCTCTGCTAATTCTAAAATTTCTGGTCGTGCATTCTCAGGAGCTACTGGATGTCCCACAACCTGCATCATATGCAAATCATTAAGATTATCTCCAAAACCCATGACCTGATCCATTGTGATGTCAAGTTTTTTAGCTAATTCAACAATAGCCACACCCTTATCGACATAGTCCAGAACAATATCAATAGATTCAAAGCCAGTTGTCATGGCCTTAACACCAGGAACATGTTCATTGACCCAAGCTTCACCAGCTTCCAGCGTTTCTTCTGTGAAGTTGGTTGTAAATTTGAAAATGTCATCTGTGATATCTTCCAAACTTGCTACTTTTTGGATATTTTCATTATAGTGCTGACTCACTTTTAAATAGGTCTCATCAACCGTATCTAGCACATAAGAGCCTTTTTCCCCCGTCAAGAGCAGTTTATTGATATCTACATAAGGTGAAGTTTGTAGCTTTTCAAAAGTTGCCAGATAAAACTCACGAGACATGGTCGCTTCATACAAGTCTTGACCTCGATATTCTACCAAACTACCATTTTCCGCAATGAAAATAATATCATCACGAACATCAGCAAATAATTTTTCTAAAGATAGAAATCCTCGACCCGAAGCCACCGCAAAATAAATCCCTTTTTCCTTGTAGGAAGTCAAAAGAGACTTGAGGCGGTCCATATCAAAGCGCCCATTCCCATCTAGGAAGGTTCCGTCCATATCCGTTGCTACTAGTTTAATTGTCATCCTTCAATACTTTCTAAATCTTTTAACTTAACTGAAACAATTTTTGAGACACCTGATTCTTGCATGGTCACTCCATAGATAGAATCGGCCGCTGCCATGGTTCCCTTACGGTGGGTTACGACGATAAACTGGCTGTCCTTGTCAAAGCGGTTTAGGTAATCCCCAAAGCGTTTGACATTGGCTTCGTCCAGCGCAGCCTCTACTTCATCCAAGATAACAAACGGGATAGTCTTAACTCGAATGATAGAGAAAAGCAAAGCAAGAGCCGATAAGGCTTTTTCCCCACCACTCATGAGGTTGAGAGACTGAATTTTCTTACCTGGTGGTTGGACAGAAATCTCAACCCCAGCTGTCAGCAGGTCTCCCTCAGTCAAGATCAGGTCCGCCTGACCTCCGCCAAACATCTGCTTGAAGATCACTTTAAAGGACTCACGAATAGCCTCAAAGGTTGATTTAAAGCGTTCCTTGACCTCATCATTCATTTCTGTGATGGTCTCAAGAAGTAGATTTTTCGCTGATAAAATATCATCTCGCTGGCTATTTAGGAAATCCAGACGGTTGTGGACTTCTTCGTACTGTTCAATAGCATCCAAATTGACAGGCCCCAGTGAGCGAATAGCCTTCTCCAAATCCTTAACCTCTTGCTCTGCCAGATTGAGATTTTCCAATTCATGCGCCTTTTCTAGAGCTTCAGTATAGCTAATCTGGTACTGGTCTGTTAATTGACTTTGTAGATAGCGCAAGCGCTCGCTGACCTTTTCTTTCTTGGCTTCAGCACGTGTTTGCTTGCGAATCCACTCTTCATTCTGCTGGCGAGCCTGGTCCAAATGACTGGCAATATCATCCAACTGACCTTCTATATCATCCAATTCAAATTGCTTGCGAATCAAACCTTGTTGGAGATTTGTTTTCTGAGATTTGGCTTCATCAGCCTGTTGACTGAGCAAATCCGTATCAACTTTCTCAATATTATCAACCTTTTCTTGAAGAAGGCGCTGGATTTCCTCTTGATCGATATTCAGGTTGTCCAATTCCTTGCCTAAACGCTCAATATCAGCTACTTCATAACGCTTTTGTCCTTGCAGTTCTGTCTTAAACAAGCGAGCTTGTGCTACCTCTTCCTGCAAGTTTTGATAGCGTTCTTGAATGGCGTTTTTGTTAGACTTAATCTCTTCAATCTCAGCCTCCAGATTTTTCTTGTCGCTGGCGATAGTAGTAAGGCGCTCTTGGCATTTTTCCTTATCCGCTTGACAATCTCCCTCAGAAAGACGATTTAATTCCTCTTCTTGGAGTTTCCAAAGAGTTTCCAGTTCCTCAACTTGCTGACTAGTCTGCTGATAAGCGAGGGACAAGCCCTGCTCCTGAATACGAGCCTGCTCTCCCTGAGATTTGATGGCTTCTAATCTTTCTGTCAATGAAACCAGTTCATCTTGCAAGGTCTTCAAACTCGCTTCATCTGAACGCAAACTTGCTTCTTCTTCAGCGATTTCTTTTTGTAATTGCTCCAATTCTGGCTTGATAAAAATACTGTTATTCTGGCGATTGGCTCCACCTGCATAGGAACCACCAGTGCGCAGCTCTGTCCCATCCAGTGTCACCATGCGCACCTGATAACGAACCTGGCGCGCTGCTGCACGCGCATGTTCTACAGTATCAAAAATAGCTGTTGTTGCTAGCAAGTTCTTGAAAATAGCTTCCAGTCTAGTATCAAAAGTAACCAGCTCATCAGCCATACCCAGAAATCCTGGACTTGTAGCAATAGCCTCTTGGTTCTGACTAGAAATCGTACGCGTCTTGATAGTGGTCAAAGGAAGGAAAGTCGCACGACCAGCTCTATTTCGTTTGAGGAAATCAATCGCCTTGGTTGCCGCCTCTTCATCTTCTACGATGATATGCTGACTGCTGGCTCCAAGCGCAATCTCTAGAGCAGTTTGATAATGCACATCAAAGGTCAGATGCTCACTGACTGCCCCAATTATTCCACCTAGACGATCTTTCTCTTGGAGAACACTCTTGACACCTGCATAAAAGTTACTATGATTTCTTAGGATATTTTCCAAACTTTGGGCTCTAGCCTGCTTGTTTTTGAGACTATCTAGACGGTCAAAGAGTTGACTTTGTTGAACCTGATAGGAAGTTTTCTGCTCCTCTTGCTCCTTAGCACAGACTTGATAGTCGGCCAATAATTTCTGAACCTGCTCCTTGGCAGTTTCAAGCTCAGCCTTTTGCTGACCAGCCTTCTCTTTAGCTGTAGCCAACTGTTCTTTCAGCTTTTCTAATTGATCGGCTTGTTTTTGAGAAAGCTGACGACTGTTCTCCAGTTCATTTTCTATTCGTGTCAACTGGTTTGAGACATCCGCTTCTTCTTGTAAAAGAGCGACAAAGCGTTCACGTAAAATCTCAATCATCTGATCAGGATTATCTGAAAAAGCCAGCAATTCAGCTTCTAAACGATTGAGTTTTTGATTATTTTGGATTAGATTTTCTTCCAAGAGGGCTAAAGAGCTTTCTTTATCAGATTTTTCTTGGCTGAGTGAATTTCTCTTATCCTCTAAAGCAGCCAAACGGGCTTGTGCTTCCTGTTGATTCAGGGCTACTTGCTCGGACTCCAGTTTCGATAGGGCTAATTTTCTCTCTAAATCACTGATTAGACTAGTCAAATCCATCAAACTGCCTTGGTCTTTGACCATTTCAGCCTGTAAATCTTGGCGTTCTTTTTTAAGATTCTGATTTTCTTCTTCTAATTTTTCACGCTTTTGGTAATAACTAGTCAATAGTTCCTGAACCTGAGCCAACTCTTCTTCTGTCGACTCTAGTTCAGCCTTATTTTCCTTGATTTGAGCAGCCAAAACATCCAAGTAAATAGCCTTACGTTGACCTTCCAAATCTAGAAACTTACGAGCATTCTCAGCTTGTTTCTCAAGAGGCTTGATTTGATTATCCAACTCGTAGATAATGTCTTCAAGACGGTCTAGATTGTCCTGAGTTTGCTGCAGTTTGCTCTCAGTTTCTTTTCTGCGAGTCTTGTATTTTAAAACTCCAGCAGCTTCTTCGAAAATGGCACGACGTTCCTCAGGCTTGGAGTTGAAAATCTCCTCAACCTTCCCTTGGGAAATGATGGAGAAGGAATCTCGTCCCAAACCTGTATCCAAGAAAAGATCATGAATATCACGCAAACGGACTTTCTTACCGTCAATCTTGTATTCGCTATCTCCGCTACGATAGATATGGCGTTCGACCCTGATTTCTTGACCAGCATCCTTGATAAATCCGTCATGATTATCCAGAGTCACAATTACAGAAGCATAATTGAGCGGTTTGCGACTTTCGGTCCCAGCAAAGATAACATCCGGCATCTTGCCACCACGTAGGCTCTTAACACTGGACTCTCCCAAGGCCCAACGCAGACTTTCTGTAATATTCGACTTTCCAGATCCATTGGGTCCAACAACTGCCGTCACACCTTGGTCAAAGACGACCTTAGTCTTGTCAGCAAAAGACTTGAATCCCTGAATTTCGATTTCCTTTAAATACATGAATCCAGCCCTTTCTCAACGGCATTTTTGGCAGCTTCCTGCTCTGCTAATTTCTTAGAACGACCTTGACCTTGACCAATGCTCTTACCTTCGACAAGAACTTCTACATCAAAGACCTTATCGTGAGCAGGACCCGTTTCAGAAATCACCTGATAACGAATAGCCACATCACCATTGACCTGAAGTAACTCTTGAAGATGGGTTTTGTAGTCTGTAATCATCTCAAATTTGCCTGCTTCAACTTTGGGAATCATGACTTGGTAGATAAATTCCTTGACCTTTGCCACATCCTTGTCCAAAAGAAGGGCACCAAGAAAGGCTTCGAAGGCATCACCAAGAATGGTATCACGATTACGACCCCCAGACTTTTCTTCCCCTTTACCAAGTTTGATAAACTGGTCAAACTGGCAATCACGCGCAAAGCCAGCCAAACTCTCCTCGCGGACAATCATGGCACGAAGTTTGGACAAGTCCCCCTCAGGCTTCTTAGGATATTTTTTATACAGATATTCTGAAATCAATAACTGTAGAACAGCGTCTCCTAAAAATTCCAAGCGTTCATTGTGTGAAATTTTTAAGAGGCGGTGCTCATTGGCATAACTCGTATGAGTAAAGGCAGTTTCCAGTAAGTTTTTGTCTGCAAATTCGATTGCAAAATGGTTCTTTAGTACAGTTTGTAATTCTTTCATACCAACCTCTTTCTAACTGATAACAGTCCTTTTTATTATATCAAAAAAAGCCCCCTGAGTCACTTTAAAACGGGACTGGAGAGGATTTGGATATTCATTGAAATGAGATTTTCAGTTTTATACTGAGCAAACTAGGAAGCTAGCCGCAGGTTGCTCAAAGCACTGCTTTGAGGTTGTAGATAAGACTGACGAAGTCAGCTCAAAACACTGTTTTGAGGTTGCAGATAGAACTGACGAAGTCAGTAACATACCTACGGCAAGGTGACGCTGACGTGGTTTGAAGAGATTTTCGAAAAGTATTAGAGTCAAATTTGAGACAGTGTAAAGAAAAAAGCCCTATTTAAAGGCTTTTTAGGATATTTACATCCACCCTGAGGGAATCGAACCCCCATCTCAAGAACCGGAATCTTACGTGATATCCATTACACTAAGGGTGGAAACTTGTTTTATTATAACAGAAATTTGCTCTAATAACAAGTTTTTTTCTGGCCATATAGCCCGTCTTAGTGGGAAGCATCCCCATTCCAGATAGAGTTTTTCACGATAACATAATCAACGTGTTTAAGGTCAGCAACCTTGCGTCCACCTGCATAAGAGATAGCACTTTGCAAGTCCTGCTCCATCTCAGTAAGGGTGTCTTGCAAATGCCCTTTAGCAGGCAGTAAGATGCGCTTACCCTCCACATTTTTATATGCTCCTTTTTGATATTGAGAAGCTGAACCATAGTATTCTTTGAATTGTTCGCCATCGACTTCAATCGTCTTTCCTGGGCTTTCGATGTGTCCTGCAAAAAGGGAACCAATCATGACCATGCTAGCACCGAAACGGATAGACTTGGCAATGTCGCCATGAGTACGAATCCCACCATCAGCGATGATCGGTTTACGCGCGGCCTTAGCACACCAGCGTAGGGCAGCCAATTGCCAGCCACCTGTACCAAATCCAGTCTTTACCTTGGTGATACAAACCTTACCAGGACCGATTCCAACCTTAGTGGCATCCGCTCCAGCATTTTCCAATTCACGAACAGCTTCTGGTGTTCCTACGTTACCAGCAATGACAAAAGTATCCGGCAATTCTTTCTTGATGTGTTGAATCATAGAAATCACGCTATCCGCATGACCGTGAGCGATGTCAATCGTGATGTACTCAGGAGCATCAGCCTTGAGCTGGCTAACAAAGTCATACTCGTAATCCTTGACACCAACAGAAATGGAAGCAATGAGCCCTTGATCGTGCATGCGTTTGATAAAAGGAATGCGCCCAGCCTCGTCAAAACGGTGCATAATGTAAAAGTAACCGCCTTTAGCTAGTTGCTCTGCTACATTCTCATCCAAAATCGTCTGCATATTTGCTGGCACAACAGGTAGTTTAAAAGTGTGTTTTCCAAACGTAATACTTGTATCCGCTTCTGAACGGCTTTTAATGACACATTTATTTGGGATCAACTGAATATCTTCGTAATCAAAAATTGGAAATTCATTTAACATATCGATGTCTCGTTTCTTTTGTAATGACCTACCTATGCTCGCGCATCACCACGCCTTTTCCGACGTTTCCTTAATTAATTATAAACTAAAGTACAGTTTTTGTCAAATAATTTTATACATTAAATCATATCGTTCGGATTTTACTTACAAAAAATAGAACAAAGAGGAGAGATTATTTTCTCTCCACTTCTTCTCTATCCTAATAATACTCACCCTGACGGTAGTCCCATGAGTTAAAGGTATCTGACAGGTGCATCATAATCTTATCAATGTCAAGCCCTTTGCGGATCACAACTGGAGCTGGTGAAGTTGAACGCGCTCCGCCTTGTTCTGGGATAAGTTTGCCGTCTTTATCAACCATAGAAACCATCACACCTTGCTCGTAGCGAGTTTCAATCGTTTTGTCAGGTTGGATAGATGCCACATAGTCGTCTGCCTCGATGACAAGATCCACTGCTCCTTCGATACGTTCTCCGATTCCTTCTACCTTACCACGATTTCCTTTTCCAGATGGGTTTGCAGATGAGGCATAAACCATTTTACCTTCTTCCCAAAGTTTGGCAGCTAATTGTTCACCAGCTTTCCCGAATTTGATAACAAAACAGCTAGTACCACGCACATCAGTCATGAGTTCTTCACGGCCATCACCATACGCTTTAAGTTTTTCAAATGCTTCTGGTTTCCAAGGAAGGATACAACCAAGGAGAATGTCTTCGTCCCAATGTTTTTGGTAAAAGGCTTCAATTTCTGGGTTGAGTTGTGCTAAAGTGCGAAGCTCATCCATGCTACCGCAGAGAACAACACCTGGTTTGTTACGATTGCGTTCTTTAGCTGCGAACTTACGCTCAAGCCCTGCCTTATCGCTAGTCATGATGATGTAACCAACTTTAGTAGGGCAAACAATACAACCGCCCTCACCTTTTAAAATGTCATATCCTTCTTGTGAAAGTGTTCCGTTCCATTGAATGTGTTTTGTCATAGTTCTATTTCCTTTTCTATATTTCTTCTAATCCTGCCAGTAGGCTGGTCTTTGTTTTTCATATGCAGCAATCAAGTCTTCATACTGCAAAGTAATACCGATATCATCCAAACCATTTAAGAGTTTGTGTTTCCATTCGCTATCTATTTCGAAAGTGAATTCTCCAACTAGTGAGATGATTTTTTGTTGCTCCAAGTCCACAGTTACCTGATCGCTTGGTTTCAATTGGGCTAGTTTCTCTCTAACCTCTCTGGGCTGAACAATAGGCAACATGCCATTATTGAGTTCATTATTGTAATGAATGTCCCCGAAAGATCCTGCAATCACGACCTTAAAACCATAGTCTGCTAAGGCCCAAGCTGCATGTTCCCTCGAAGACCCTGCCCCAAAGTTATCCCCTGAAATGAGGATACTGGCTTTACGGTATTCAGGTCGGTTAAAGACAAAGTCAGGATCCTCAGTGTAGTTATCGTCCAGATAACGCCAAGCATACATGAGATACTTACCAAAGCCTTTCTTATCAATCAACTTGAGAAACTGCTTGGGTAGGATTTGGTCGGTGTCGATGTTATCATTCATGAGAGGAACGGTCGTTCCTGTATAAACTGTAAATTTCTCCATATCCTCTCCTTACTGGGCTTCTGGCATTTGCCGAACATCTACGAAGTGCCCTGCGATAGCTGCAGCTGCTGCCATGGCTGGACTGCAGAGATGGGTCTTAGCACCAAAACCTTGTCTGTCTTCAAAGTTGCGGTTGCTGGTTGAGGCGCAGTGGACACCATCAGGGACCTTGTCTGGATTCATCCCTAGGCACATAGAGCAACCTGGATTTCTCCACTCAAAGCCAGCATCTAGGAAAACTTTATCCAAACCCAATTTCTCCGCAGCTCGTTTAACAGGGCGAGAGCCTGGAACCACGATAGCCGTTAAGTTAGGAGCAATTTTCTTTCCTTTGACAAATCGAGCAGCCAGCTGTAAGTCACTGAGACGAGCATTGCTACAAGACCCGATAAAGATATAGCCTAGTTCAATATCCGCTGGCTTTTGACCAGGCTCCAAGTCCATGTAATTATAAGCGCGCTCATCATTCATATCCTTAATTTCTGGGAATCTACTGTCAAAGTCAACCCCCATAGCAGGGTTGGTTCCCCAAGTAACCATAGGAGCTAGGTCTGAGACATCCATCCGGATAACTTTATCGTAAATAGCATCATCATCGCTGACAATTGTTTTCCAATCAGCCACAGCCTCCTCGAAATCTTCGGGAACACATTCCCGTCCCTTGAGATAGTCATAGGTGGTTTGATCTGGATTCATGATTCCCATCTTAGATCCAAACTCGATGGACATATTGCAGATGGTCATTCGCTCTTCCATGCTCAGTGCATCAATAGCTTGTCCACGATATTCCACCACATAGCCAACACCACAGGCAACGCCGTACTTGGCAATCAAGGCGAGAATAAAATCCTTGGAGTAAACTCCCTTTTGTGGAACTCCTGTGAATTCTACCAGCATTTTCTTAGGTTTAACTTGCCAGAGGGTCTGGGTAGCAAAAACATGCTCGACCTCGCTGGTCCCAATCCCAAAGGCGATCGCTCCGAAAGCTCCGTGGGTTGCCGTATGGCTATCCCCACAGACGATGAATTTTCCTGGTTGGGTCCGTCCTGTTTCTGGACCAACCATGTGAACGATCCCCTGCTTTTCAGAACCGTGAGCAGCATGTTCGATCCCAAATTCTTCAACATTTTCAGCTAGCTTATCAATTTGAGCCTTGGAAATGACATCTCGAATATCGTAGATATTGACCGTTGGTACATTGTGGTCAAAGGTTCCAAATGTCAAGTCTGGTCGTCTCAATCTACGACCTGCATCTCGCAATCCTTGAAAAGCCTGAGGACTGGTCACTTCATGAATATAATGCTGGTCCACATACATGAGTTGGGGCTGCCCCTCTTCTCCCGTGATGACATGACGGTCCCATAATTTATCAAAAATCGATTTTCCTGCCATCCATTACCTCCAAATAAAATATAAGGCTACTAGTGTGGTTATCATCCCGAGAAACCAAACCGTTTTAAAGTACCATTTTCTAGTCTTGTGATGAAAGATGATTCCTGCCAACCAGGCACCAAAACCACCACAAGTAAAGGCTAAAATGAGTAAGATTTTCTCTGGGATGCGCCAAGCACCTCTTCTTGCCTTGGATTTGTCAATGCCATAAATCAAGAAAATCAGCAAATTCCAAATCAAGAGAGCAAGCGTGATTCCTTCATTTATCTTCATAATCTTTCAATGATGGCTTCTGTCATTTCCTTAGTCGAAGCCTGTCCCCCAATATCTCTTGTTAAAATGCCAGCCGCTAAACTAGCTTCAACAGCACGCTCGATACGCTCTGCATCCTCAAAACGTCCAAAACTATCTCTCAGCATCATGGCTACTGATAAAATCATGGAAATAGGATTGGCAATTCCTTGACCTGCAATATCAGGCGCTGAACCGTGAATAGGCTCATAAAGACTTGGCCCCTTTTCAGAATGACTGGCTGATGGCATGACACCAAGTGTGCCTGATAGAACACTCGATTCATCAGATAAGATATCTCCGAAAAGATTCTCTGTCACGATAACATCGAACTTGGCAGGATTGGTAATCATAAGCATGGCAGCTGAGTCCACCAGCTGGTGTTCCAAGGTTACATCTGGGAAATCCTGCGCGACTTCCTCAGCTACTTTCCGCCAGAATTTTGAGGTCGCTAGAACATTTTGCTTATCGATACTAGTAACGATTTTTCTGCGACTTCTTGCGATTTCAAAGGCCTTACGAATAATCCGCTCCACTTCCTCATAGCTATAGTCATTGATATCACGCGCTTTTTGCTCTTCAAGGATATGATCTCCAAAGTAAATCCCACCAGTCAACTCACGCACCACGACAAAGTCTACACCAGCAATTCGTTCTGGTTTGAGTGGTGACAAATGCTTGAGACTATCAAAGATTTTTACCGGGCGAATATTGGCATAGAGATTGAGTTCCTTACGGAGAGCCAGCAGGCCTTGTTCAGGGCGAACCGCTGCTCCATCATACTGAGGACTACCGATAGCTGCTAAGAGGATAGCATCTGCTTCCCTACTTGCCTTGAGGGTTTCATCAGGTAAGGGATGCCCTGCAGCATCAATACCTGCACCTCCGAAGGGTCGTCTGTCAATCTCATAGTCAAAACCTGTTTTTTCAGCTAGAGCTTCCAGAACCTCTAAACCAGCCTCCATGATTTCTGGGCCAATTCCGTCCCCTGCTAGAGCTACTATTTTCTTTGTCATAGCCTTCTCCTTTACACACTAGGCATATTGCGATAGGAAACGCTGCGTCCCATCTCACCAGCATTCTCTTTTTGAACAAAGGTATTAGCGTTAATATAGGCAATAGCCGAAGCCTTCAGCACATCGAAATCAATACCTGCTGCATTAAAGATGGTTTCTGTATCTCTGTTTTCAACAGTGACCAAAACCCGAGCCTGGGCATCGATCCCATCTGTTACAGCGTTAATAGTATAGGATACCAAGCGGACAGATTGGTTAAAGAACTTATCGATAGCGTTAAAGATTGCTTCAACGGAACCTTGCCCTGTCGCATTAAATTCGACTTTTTCACCATCCATATTGGCTAGGCTAACAAGCGCTTCAATGTCATTATCTGCATGAGTTTGAAGTTGTAAATCATCAAAATGGAAGCCTTCTGGATTTTCAACCATGGTTCCAGCTACCAGAGCTCGAATATCTGCATCTGTGATTTCTTGTTTCTTATCTGCCAGAGCCTTGAACTTAGCAAAGAGTGGTTTGATATCCTCTTCTGTAAAGTCTAGGGCCAATTCTCTTAGTTTCTCAACAAAGGCATGGCGACCAGACAATTTACCAAGCGGAAGGCTATTACTCTTAACACCAACCAATTCAGGTGTGATAATCTCATAAGTAAGAGGATTTTTAAGGACTCCGTCTTGGTGAATACCAGATTCGTGAGAGAAGGCATTACCACCAACCACAGCCTTGTTTTTAGGAACTGGAATACCAGAGAAGCGAGAAACCATTTCAGAAGTATTGATGGTTTCATTTAAAACAATACTGGTCTCTGCTTGGTAGTAATCTTGTCGAATATTGAGAGCCACTGCAATTTCTTCTAAAGCAGCATTTCCAGCTCGCTCCCCAATACCGTTGATAGTTCCTTCGACTCGTCCTGCCCCATTCTTGACAGCAGCAAGGCTATTTGCCACTGCCATTCCAAGGTCATCGTGACAGTGAGGCGAATAGATAATCTGACGATCTGTCTTAACATTCTCAATCAGGTGTTTGAAGATAGCTCCGTACTCTTCTGGCGTGGTGAATCCAACCGTATCAGGGATATTGATATAAGACGCCCCTGCATCAACCGCTGTTTGAACAACTTGCAAGAGGAAATCCAACTCTGTTCTAGTTGCATCCTCAGGAGAGAATTCGACCACTTCAAACTTAGAACGTGCATAGGAAACATGCTCCTTAATAGCTGCCAAAATCTCTTCCTTGCTCTTATTAAGTTTATACTTACGATGAATGGGACTGGTAGCGATAAAGACGTGAACCTGTGGATACTTGGCGTCCTTGAGGGCCTCGTAACAAGCATCAATATCAGACTTGACCGAACGCGCCAAACCAGTCACCGCTGTTTTCTTCAAGACCTTAGCAATCTCCTGCACTGCCGTAAATGAGTCTGGACTAGCCGCTGGAAAACCAGCTTCAATTGCTGAAATGCCCCATTTCTCCAGTTGCCTTGCGATGGCAATTTTTTCTTTGATTGAAAAGTTAACACCCGGCGTCTGCTCTCCATCCCGAAGGCTGGTATCTAGAAATTCAACTGTTCTCATAAGATTTCCCCTTTTCCAAATGTGGTTTTAAAAAAACATCTCGCTTAGAAGTCCAAGCGAGATGCTGATTCACTCCCGCTTGGTAAGCCAAACAGGACTAATGCTTTTTGCACTAGCCCGAGTACCTCAACAACAAAGCAAATTGATTAAACTTAGCTGTTTTCATGTTTGACTTTCTCCTTCGTTTGATATCTTGTTTAGTATTTTAGCATAGACAAAATTACTTGTCAAGAAAAAAATCCAATATTTTCTGAAAATTTCTTCAGTATAGAATATTTAGCTAATTGAAAGTTCTTGAAAGCCCTTGAAATATAGTAGGTTGAAATAAGATGTGAACAAATTGATTAGGAAAGTCAAATTAATGTATAGAAATATTTTAACAACCACGGCGTACTATTCTAGATTCAATCCACTATATTTCATTTTTTAGAGGTTAAGCTCCAACTTTTCTCTATCAATTCTAGCACCTCTTCATCTGAAAACGTATCATCAAAAGCCACACTAATCCAGTATCGTTTGTTCATATGAAAGGCTGGATAAATGCCCTTTTGTGAAAGCAACTCCGCTACTTGGTCGTGTTTGAGATTAACTGCTTCGACTAGCCCTTCTCTGCCCTTTTCAAGTTTATCCCAAGAGATTTTCATCAAAACAGCATACCACTTTTGATTGCCTTCATGTCTTAACACTGCCGTATCAGGCGATTTCTCCCACAGATACTCCAACTGGTTTCCATACTTTTCCTGAACCTGAGCCATAATACGCTTAGTCTGAGGACAGATATAATCCTGCACATCAAAACAGGCCTTCCGAATCTGGTAGAGAATCTCCAAACAAGCCTCACGGACACTTCCTACAAAACTTCCTCTCATACTTTCCATATGGACTTGAGGATATAGGTCGCCCGTTTCCTGATCAAAGACATGAAAATTCACATTATCAGCAGTGATGGACACAACCATGACAAAGTCACCTTGCAAAATCTGGCAACTATAAGTCCAAACTCCACTACTTTCTAAAAAACCATAGGCACGAGCCTTTTCTTGATTAAACTGATAGGATTTAAAAATTTCAAACATAAGTGAAAACTGCTACCAAAAGCTAGCAGTTCCTTTCTATTTTTTAAAAGACAACCTTGGTTCCATGCAATTGTGTTACACCCAGCTGGTCGATAAAGGTTTGACGGTTGTCAAGGTCAATCCCCCCACCTGGTAGAATTTCAATTTTACCTTTAGCATGTTCCAAAATTCTGTGATAGTGAGCAAAACGTTTCTCTAGCGAATCGCCAGACACACCAGCACGAGTTAAGATACGAGTTACTCCAGCTTGGCTGAGCCAGTCAATAGCCTCCAACTGGTCTTCATCACTCAATTCATCAAAGGCCATGTGGAAGACAATTTCCATCCCTTTTGATGCAGCAATTAACTTCTCCAGATTAGCTTTATCCAACTTCTTCTCAACAGTTAAAACCCCAAATACAACCCCTTGACTTCCAGCCTGTGCAGTCAATCGAATATCTTCTAGCATGATAGCAATTTCCATATCATTATAGACAAAGTCGCCACCACGGGGACGAATCATGGTCATAATGGTCGTATCGTAGTTGGTTGCCAATTCAACTGCTACCTTGGTCACTCCATAGCTGGGTGTTGTCCCACCAACTGCTAGATTGTCACAAAGTTCAATCCTTCGAGCTCCAGCCTGCATCGCTTTTTCAAGCAAGGTCACATTTTCAGCACAAAATTCGTAAATCATTTGATTCTCCTTGAAGATTACTTTAAATTTATTATATCATATCATTGTGAATATGCTTTCATTTTTATCAAGGGAAATAGTTACAAATTTTACTTATTCTTTGTCTGGAATGACCTTGAAGAGATAATAAGTGATAAAGATCGTCAAAGCTCCCAGACCGATTTTGACTGGTAATAGTGGGGCAAAATAAATGGAAATTCCCATCAAGATATAGATAGATACAATGATTTTTTTCTTACGTTCACGCGCAATAGACTTAGTCTCGCGAAAATCAGCCACATATGCTTGATAGAGCTTGGTATGATACAACCAATCTTCGAAACGCTTGGAACTTCTGGAGAAACAAGCAATAGACAACAAAAGGAAAGGCGTTGTAGGTAATAAGGGTAAAACAACCCCAACAATAGCCAAGGCCAGTGATAAAAAACCAATAATAAGATAAATAATACGCATAACTTCTCCTAGTTAATACTCTTCGAAAATCTCTTCAAACCACGTCAGCTTACATCTGCAACCTCAAAACAGTGTTTTGAGCAACCTGCGGCTAGTTTCCTAGTTTGCTCTTTGATTTTCATTGAGTATAAATTAATCTTCTTCTAGTTTCGCATACAATGATGAATTTTGTCAAGCTCCAACCAAAAAGAGCCTGAAATTCACTTTCAGGACTCTCCTCTTATTTAATCTTTTCTTCTTCGTAGTCGCCTTTACTACAAATAATCTGCTTGCCACCACCACGGACTTTTTTCTCCATGAGGAAGTTACCACATTTTGGACAGTCGCGACCAACAGGCTTGTCCCAAGAGGTAAATTCACATTCTGGATAGCGATTGCAGCCATAGAAAAGACGATTGCGTTTGGTTTTACGCTCAATGATTTGTCCCTGATGACAATTTGGACACTCAACACCAATCTCTTTCACGATTGCTTGGGTATGACGGCAATCTGGGAAATTGCTACAAGCGTAGAACTTACCAAAACGACCAAGTTTAATAACCATTGGACTACCACACACTTCACAGTCAAATCCAGCTGGTTCATCCTTGATTTGGATTTTCTCCATTTCTTCTTCAGCCTTGGCCACTTCTTTAGAGAATGGTTTGTAAAAGTCGTCAATAACACGTTGCCACTGCTCTTTCCCAACTTCGACATCATCCAGTTTACCTTCCATTTCAGCTGTGAAGGTCACGTTTACGATATCTGGGAAATATTCAACGATGAGCTTGTTGACAATTTCACCCAACTCTGTCGGTTCAAAGCGTTTGGCTGCCAGGCGAACATAGTAACGTTTCTGAATGGTTTCAATGGTTGGGGCGTAGGTTGACGGACGTCCAACCCCATTTTCCTCCAAGATCTTGATCAGTGTCGCTTCAGAATAGCGAGCAGGCGGTTGTGTGAAATGTTGCTCGGGTTTGCTATTGACTTGCTTGACCACATCTCCAACAGCCATGTCCGGTAACATCTTATTCTTGTCAGAATCATTATAAATGGCAAGATAACCATCAAACTTAACCTGACTACCATTGGCAGCAAATTGGACCCCGTTTTGAGACAATTTAACAGCCATGGTATCAAAGACAGCAGCTGTCATCTGGCTCGCCACAAAACGATTCCAGATAAGGGTATAAAGCTTAAGCTGATCCTTGTCCAGATACTTAGCAATACTTTCCGGTGTATTAAAGACGCTAGACGGACGAATAGCCTCGTGGGCATCCTGAGCTCCTGATGCATTTTTGACCTTGCTACCATGCTTAGAATACTTGCTACCAAAACGGTCCGTAATGAAACTTGCTGCTTCGTTCTGCGCTACTGGACTGATACGAGTCGAATCGGTACGCATATAGGTAATCAAACCTTGAACACCAGAACCGATATTAATTCCTTCATAGAGCTGTTGGGCAACCATCATGGTCTTTCGAGTACGGAAATTGATTTTATTAGCCGCATCCATCTGCATGGATGAAGTGGTATAGGGTAATGGAGCATTACGTTTGCGCTCTTTCTTATCCACCTGATCCACTGAAAAGTCTTTACTAGTCAGACGAGACAAGACTTCCTTAACCTCGTCATTGCTAGTCAGTTTTAGCTTTTTACCATCGACTCCATAGAAAGCAGCCTGGAATTGCTTGGTTCCCTTTTTAAAGACAGCATCAATTGTCCAATATTCTTCTGGCTGGAAGGCGTTGATTTCATTCTCACGATCAATGATGAGTTTAAGGGCAATGGACTGTACGCGCCCTGCTGATAAGCCCTTCTTGACCTTCTTCCACAAAATTGGCGAAATCGAATACCCAACCAAGCGGTCCAAGACACGACGAGCCTGTTGGGCATCAACCAAGTCCATATCAATCTTTCGTGGTTCTTTAAAAGCATTTTTGACCGCATCCTTGGTGATTTCATTAAAGACCACACGGTTGGCATCATTTTCATCCAAGTTGAGAATATGGGCCAAATGCCAAGAAATCGCTTCTCCTTCACGGTCCGGGTCACTCGCGAGAAAAACTTTATTAGCTTTTTTAGCTTCTTTTTTCAAGTCATTGATGAGAGGACCTTTTCCTCGGATATTGATGTATTGCGGTTCATAATTATTTTCAATATCGACGGACATACTGGATTTCTTCAAATCACGGATATGCCCGACACTGGCTAAAACCTTGTAGTTCCTGCCTAGATATTTCTCAATCGTTTTCGCCTTAGCAGGCGACTCCACGATGACTAGATTTTTTTTAACTGTTGATTTTTTCTTTTTTGTTGCCGTAGCCACAGTATCACACCTTTTCAAAGTAATAAACTTTATAAAGTGTAAACCATTTTGCCATCACTGTCAAGACTTAGCACCTATATATAGAAGAAAAGTTTGTCTAGTAAGCGAAATTTCGTCTTAAAATTCAAATTCTGCAAGCACATCTTGCCCGCTGGTGACCAATTTTGCTCCTTCCTGAATCAAATGATGGCAACCGTCTGATAGTCCATCTAAAATGCTACCTGGAATAGCAAAAACATCGCGGCCTTCTTCCATTGCCCGCTCACAGGTAATGAGACTACCTGAGCGCATCTTGGCCTCTGCTACAATCACGCCACGGCAAAGTCCAGCAATGATGCGATTACGGGCAGGAAAATGAAATTTCAGAGGTTGTTCGCCAGGTCCATATTCACTAAGAACCAGATGGTCATTTCCGATGTAGTCTTGCAAGCGTTTATTGGCTTTAGGATAAAACACATCTATACCTGTTCCAATCACTGCAATGGTTTTTCCACCATTCTGCAGTGCCGCCATATGAGCTGCTGTGTCAATTCCTTTGGCTAATCCACTGACAATAACCAGTGCATTTTCCAAGCCTTGAATGACTTTTTCAACTGACTTAGCTCCCTGTTTGCTACAAGCGCGACTACCCACAACCGCTACCTTAGGAAATTTTAAGATGTCAAGATTTCCTTTGTAAAATAAAAGTACAGGTGCATCGTATATTTCACTTAAATCCCAAGGGTAACAGTCATCTAAAATAGAGAAAGATGGAAATTTTTGAAATTCTTTCTCCAAATGCGCATCGTCTATCTGAAAATAACGTTCCATAAAAACAGCTGGATTTCGGCAACCTGATATATCTGCAATATCACCCAACAAAAGTTCTTGATCAACACTTTCACCGTATTCTAGCACTTTCAAAATCTGTTGATTGCTCAAACCTGATTTTTTTAACTTATAGATTTCATAGTTTGTGATTTTCATAAATAGCTCCATTCCTTTTTCTACTCATCTATCTATTCGTAAAAAAATCAAAAAACATCCGACTATTTCAGCCAGATGTTGGAATTTTTAATTTTCGTTTTTAAGAATTTCTTCTAATTTATGATAGTCTTGGACACTATCGATTTCATAGATGCTATTACCTTCTAATTC
Source organism: Streptococcus mitis (assembly GCF_005844455.1). GTDB lineage: Bacteria > Bacillota > Bacilli > Lactobacillales > Streptococcaceae > Streptococcus > Streptococcus mitis_BF. The sequence goes on from NZ_SPGF01000007.1 coordinate 49,339, forward strand.
TTCAACATACACATCTAATTCTTTGATATTATCCTTAACCATGTTGTCCCAGTAGAGATCTACAAATTCACCACTTGCATATGCTTTGTCAATAAAGCCAACAATCTTCTCAGCAGTTGGAGCATCCCAGAATGAAACCCCACTCAAAATGCGACCTGCTTTGCTGTCAACAATAATGTCTTGGACCTTGTAGTCATCACCGTAAACCAAGAACCACTCGTTCGTACAGTCTTCACGATAAACGCTAAAATAGGTAGAACGTTTAAGATCGTTTCGAAACATATTTTTGAAAAGATAGTTATCTGCATCGATGACGTAGCTGTTAGCCAAATCTTCTTTTACTAGATAAAGTGAGTAAAAGTTATTGTAATCAGCATACTTGTCGTTAAAGACTAAACGGACACCATATTTTTCTTTTAGGTAGTCAAATTGTTCTTTGAGGTAACCGACAACGATGATAATCTCATCAATTCCTCTCTCTTTCAAAAACTCGATTTGGTATTCTACCAAGGGTTTTTGATTAACCTTAACCAAAGCTTTTGGGGTATTTTCGGTCATAGGGCGCAGACGAGTTCCTAATCCCGCTGCCAAAATAATCGCTTTCACATGAATCTCCTTTATTCTTTAATAATAATATAAACACCAGCCATAACAATAAGTGAAGTGATAATTGTCAGCATATCTAGCGGTGCACCTAAGAAAACAGCTGCAAATAGGACAGTCCAAACTACATAGCTCACATTCAAACCTGTTGCTTTCGCAGGTTGCAAACGATTAATAGCGATATAATAAGCTAAGTAGGAAATCATATCAAAGGCCGCAAAGACAATCAAGAGACCGAATAATTGCCCATTTGCCACTTCTGCAAATGAATGGTGAGAAAAGAGCACAATCACAAGATAGGATAAGAATGAAGTTACTTGACGGATTAGTAAGGCTTCAATTTCACTTAATTCACTTTCCATAGCATAGGAGCTGAGAACACTTTCGCTCCCCCAGGCAATGGCACAGATAAGGGCACAAAGAATCCCAATGTAAAACGAGTTAACTTGTTCAACCTTGTAGGTTTGAGCAATAATCGCTGCAATAATCAAAAAAACACCGAATACTGTATTCTTTGAAACCTTGTGTTTCAAAATGAAGAAGGCGAGCAAAACTGAAATTGCTGGGTAAATAGCCGATACAGATGAAGCTAGAGAACTACCGATATATTTAACCGCATAAAGATTGGCCTGCATACCAATTGGTCCTGCTAGCAAAGCACCGATAATTACACTTACATTTCGAATATTTAAGAAAATCGAGAGGCGAACTTTTCCTTCTTTTACCAAAAGAAAAGCTAACAAGATAAAGATACTCAAGAAATCATGAGCCGCAGCTACCACAAAAGGTGAAAGATTGGTAAAAATTGAAAAGATATAAGCACTAATTGTTAGACCTAATCCCCAGAAGATACCAGAGAGCAGACCAAAAGAAACACCATTTTTATTCTTCATCCTAACCTCCATAATAAGTCAAACCTTCGACAGCTCTTTGGTAACGATTGACACCGTAATCTCCAAAATCAGCTCCTTGAGCTTCTTTGTACACTGTCCACAAACTCCAGATAGTATCTTGCAAGATTTTATAGATACGAATCTTCTCACGTGATACAGGCGTTTTATCACTTTCATAGTAGGAAAGGAAATCATCTTCCTCTTGCTTTGTAAATTCAGACTCTAAGAAAAGAGCTGCCAAATCCCACATCGGATCATTCATAGAAGAGTATTCCCAGTCAATCAAATACAATCGACCTTGAGGTGACTCGATAAAGTTTTCTGGTACCAAATCGATATGACAGGATTTTCTATCAACACCCAAATCAGCCAGTCTTTTCTCGAGTGAAAATACATCTTTTCTTACAGCTTCATAGTTTTCATAAGGGACAGCTCCTTCAATTAAGGATTCATATTTTCTGATTTCCTCAAAAGGAGCAAACTCTCCTCTCAATTTTTTCCCTGAAGCGTGGATGGTTTGTAAAATTGGTGCAATCTTTTCAAACTTGGACTTGATAGATGTCGAATCAAGAGTTACTGCTGATTCGATATACTCATTAACTTTGATACCAGCTTCAATATCAAAAAGATAATTTTTTACATCTAAATCTAAATCTTTTAGTAGGTCAAGATTGTACTTTTCATCTTGACGATTGATCAGTTTTTCTGTCCCTTTACCAAAAAATTTAACAATGTATTGCTTATTTGTCGTTTTGGCCAAATAGTTTTGATTGGTCATTCCCCCCAGTTGTTCAACACTGAGGACTTTCTCTTCTTCACTAAGTAGGGAAGAAATTTTTTCTTTAATAATTTTCTCCACAATTAACCTCCAGTACTTATACTTCCCACTTAAACACGGTTTTAAAGGCTGTGTTTAAATCGGTTGCAAAGACACGGTGAATATCTTTAATTTCTCTTACAGGTTCTTCTAGATAAAGGATATTTTTAAGACGATTGGCAAATTTCTTGACTTCCATCATTTGGATTGCATTTTCAAAATCAATGCGACCAGAACGAGAGGAACCAACCAAGAGCAGGCCTTTTTCTAAGGCATCGCGTGTATTGATGTTGACTTTATACTCACTAACTCCCATCATAAGAATCGTTTCCTGAGGACGAATATAGCGAATCAAATCATTAATAGCTGGTCCAGTACCATCTCCACCGCAACACTCAAAAGCATGGTCAAAGGCCAAATCTTCAGGAATATTATCAGTTATATAGCATTCTTTGGCAAATGAGAAGAGTTCCAATTTTTCCCAATGACGACCAATAACCACAATCTCTGCTTCTGGCAAAGTATAGTTGATAATATTGGCAACCACAAATGCTAAACTTCCATCTCCGATAACGGCAATTCGGTCCCGCTTGCTATGAGCAAGATGCAGGAATCGATCCATAGCATGCATACCGACACTCACAAACTCTGTAATGGCTGCAACCGTGTCCTCAATGTCATTATAAGACACAACACGATCTTTGGGAAGAGAAACAAATTCTCGCATAAAGCCATCATAACCACTAGATAGGAAGTAGGTCCCAGTCATGTAGTTCTCGTAGAACTCCTTGTCACTCTGCATAGGCGGTTGATTGGGAATCATAACTACCTTTTGACCGACTTCATAAGTACCAGTTGAATCGGAAATAACAGTTCCACAAGACTCGTGAATCATCGCCATAGGAAGCTTTTTAGCCAATATCTTTGGATCGCGTTTTCCTTGGTAGTAACGCTGATCCGCATGACAAACAGCCATGTAGTTGGGACGGATAAGGATATGATTTTCTTGGTCAATAGCCTCTTCCTGGTATTTGACATTGATAAACTTAGGCTTAGTTAGTTGATAAATTTGATCAATCATTTTACTAGTCTTTCTCAATCATACTTTTTGTAATCTTCAAATCGGTCACTGTTGTGATCTTCAGATTTGAGTATTCACCCTTGGCCAAGGCTACATCTTTTCCTTTAATGACAAAGATTTTACACGCATCTGTTAAGATTTCTTTCTCTTCAGCAGAGAGAGAGCCGTAAAGGTCCATGAAGTCCTTGCAACGGAATGTTTGAGGTGTTTGTCCTTGATAAAGGTGAGCACGATTTGGAATATCTGTAATAAATTGACCATTGGTGCTTTCAACGATAGTATCAACCGCTTCTACTACTGTGTCCACTGCGTCATGATCTTGACAAAGTTTGATATTATCTTGAATCATGCGAAGTGTAATAAATGGACGAACAGAATCGTGGGTAACAACGATATCCTCTGGAGTAAGCGGAAGATAAGCATCAATGGCTTCAATGATTTTCTCAATACTTGTATTGCGGTCAGCACCACCCTTTGTAATGATGATACGTTCCTTATGAAGAGGAAGATATTTATCTACAAGATCTTCTGCATGAGAAACCCAGTCTCCATGAACCCCAACTACAATTTTTTCAATACTTGGTTCCAAGACAAATTTTTCAATTGTACAGTAGATTGAAATAAGATGTGAACAAATTGATTAGGAAAGTCAAATTAATGTATAGAAATATTTTAGCAACCATGGCGTACTATTCTAGATTCAATCTACTATATGAATCAAAATAGGTCGATCACCTAGCTCTAAAAATTGTTTTGGCAAGTTACTGATTCCCATGCGTGTGCCAGTTCCACCGGCAAGAATTCCTGCATAAATCATCTATTTTCTCCTTTGTCTTACTAAAAAACTTATTCTCTCTATTATACCACAATCTAGCCCTATCATGAAAGAAATACTAGACCTCCCTTTCTAGAATAGGAGGATTAAGCAGTTCTATTATTCAAAGAAACTAGCCCATTTCTAGTAATAATCAGGAATTCTGTAGTCATTACTAATAAATGGCTGTGAAATTTTAGAGTTCTTCAGAATAATATAGTTTCCTTAAAGAAAACTTAAAATTAAGCTTTGAAACTTCAAAGTGATTACTTGACTTATACTCAATGAAAATCAAAAAGCAAACTCGGAAGCTAGCCGTAAGCTGTACTTGAGTACGGTAAGGCGACGCTGACGTGGTTTGACTTTGATTTTCGAATAGTATTACTGTCCCTCATTTCTTATTAGCTAACTTTATGATATAATGAAAAACGAGGTAAATTGAATGAAAAGTATAAAATTAAATGCTCTATCTTATATTGAACTGCACCCCAAAAGTTAGATTTTTTCTGTCTAACTTTTGGGGTGCAGTTCAATATTCTACGTTTTTAATTTAGCTCTATAATATTACTATGGATATTATAGAACCTATTTTGTTGTAGAAAAAAAGTTCCATATGACCTATAATGAAAAGCGACTAAACAACTCATTAGAAAGATTCATATGGAACAATTACATTTTATCACAAAATTACTAGACATTAAAGACCCAAATATCCAAATTATGGATGTCATTA
>NZ_SPGF01000080.1 GCF_005844455.1 Streptococcus mitis
CCACACCTACACCAAAATCAAATGCCAACAAGCGTTGAGTGGGGTAATAGCGTAAGTAGCGCAAGGTCATGATAAGTTGGTCTTCCATACTTAGACGGCGTGGGCGTCCTCCTTTTCGGTGTTGCTCTTGATAAGCGTCAGTGAGACAATCAAGCATCAGTTGAAACGTCGCTTTTTTAACACCTATCAACAATTTGAAATTCTCTGAGTTTAATTTTAAGGCTTTTTCGTATGTTGTTTCCATAGCTTTAGTATACCACTTTTGAGTTACCGAACAAGTCTATTACAGAAGTTTCCTCACTACTATGGGCTCGGCTGACTTCTCATGATTCGTTGTTACTACGCTTTCAGCGCTCATGAGACCTCACGGGATAAGTCGTACATCTTTCCTCGTTTATACAAGATATGAGAACGTTAAAAGGTTAGAGTGAAAATAGGAAATCTGACGCAGAGTCTTTAGACTCTAGAAAGATTTATCTTTTTCACACAAACCTTAGTCCGAATCCAATTACTCTCGTGATTTATGCATATAGGTTACGACTACCTTTTTGGACTTTAGAGTTTGAAGCCCCCTTATCCGCTATATACGCCTTACTATCACGTTCCTGTTCGTAGAGCCACGATTTCGCTATCCCTTCCTCTGACGATTCTTATAGTAGATTGAGTCTAGAATAGTACGTTATGGCTGTTAAAATATTTCTAGAAATTAATTTGACTTTCCTAATCGATTTGTTCACATCTTGTTTCAATCTACTATATTTCCAGCGTCAGACTTAAAACGGTCTATCCCCAGACCGTTTTAATCCGCTACCTCACGATAGTCAGGCTTGGGAATCGCTATTGGGTTCACCGGTAGCGGGTGCCCACCGAGGACTTACACCTCAGATGAACGACATGCCCGTCGTACTTCGAAAAAAGAACCTTGCAAAGCAAGATTCTTTTAGTGTCTGACTTAAATAATTGTTCTTCTGGGAACTAAATCGAATTAAGCTTCGATTTCTGTAACCATACCTGAACCAACAGTACGTCCACCCTCACGGATAGAGAATGTAGTACCTTGTTCTACGGCGATTGGGTGGATCAACTCAACGTCGATAGTCACGTTATCACCAGGCATTACCATTTCAGTACCTACTGGAAGTTCGATTGAACCTGTAACGTCAGTAGTACGGAAGTAGAATTGTGGGCGGTAGTTGTTGAAGAATGGAGTGTGACGTCCACCTTCTTCTTTAGTAAGGATGTAGACTTCACCTTTGAATTTAGTGTGTGGGTTGATTGAACCCGGTTTAGCGATAACTTGTCCACGTTCGATTTCGTCACGTTGAATACCACGAAGAAGGACACCTACGTTATCTCCGGCAAGACCTTCATCAAGTTGTTTACGGAACATTTCAACACCAGTAACAACTGCTTTTTGAGTTTCGTCTTTGATACCAACGATTTCGATTTCGTCGTTGACACGAACAGTACCACGGTCGATACGTCCTGAAGCAACAGTACCACGTCCAGTGATTGAGAATACGTCTTCGACTGGAAGAAGTAATGGTTTATCTGTATCACGTTCTGGTTCTGGGATGTATTCATCAACAGTATCCATCAATTCCATGATGATATCTTCGTATTTAGTATCACCTTCAAGTGCTTTAAGAGCTGAACCTTGGATAACTGGAAGATCGTCACCTGGGAAGTCGTATTCTGACAAGAGGTCACGGATTTCCATTTCAACCAATTCAAGCAATTCTTCGTCGTCTACCAAGTCAATTTTGTTCATGAAGACGATAAGGTGTTTAACACCAACTTGACGTGAAAGAAGGATGTGTTCACGAGTTTGTGGCATTGGTCCGTCAGTTGAAGCTACTACAAGGATAGCTCCGTCCATTTGAGCGGCACCAGTGATCATGTTTTTAACGTAGTCCGCGTGTCCTGGAGCGTCGATGTGAGCATAGTGACGTTTTGCAGTTTCATACTCAACGTGCGCAGTGTTGATAGTGATACCGCGTTCGCGTTCTTCTGGAGCAGCATCAATAGACGCATAGTCTTTAGGTTGGTTAACTGCTGAAGGCAAGCGACGTGCCAAAACAGTTGTGATAGCTGCAGTCAAAGTAGTTTTACCGTGGTCAACGTGTCCGATAGTACCAATGTTAACGTGTGGTTTACTACGATCGTATTTTTCTTTTGCCATTTGAGTAAAAGCCTCCAATAAAATATATTTTATAGATAGACAGTAGGCAATACAGTCTAACTTTCCTTACCATTTTATCAAATTTCTGCTAAATTGCAAGTGTTTTACAAAGTTTTTGTGAATTATTCTTAATAGGCTAATCTAAATGGCACTTCTACTCCTATAATTTACCTAAAGAAAAATCAGGAATTTCCTGACTTTTACTTAGCTAATTCTCTTTCTCGTTCTTTCATTATTTTGTGATTGTCATACAAGCGAAATAAGAACTTAGAAATTTCTTTCAAGATAGAATAGGTTGGTACTGCTACAATCATACCAATGACGCCATAGATATTACTTGATAACAAAAGTAATACTAAAATCGTAATTGGATGAACCTTCATCACTCCTCCAACGATTCGAGGGTAAAGGATGTTCCCATCCACTTGCTGAATAATCAGCATGTAAACAACTGCAATTAGCATTCTATGAGGATCAGTAAAGACATTGGCAATAATCATCGGAATCAAGCCAATACTTGGTCCCACATAAGGAATGAGATTGGCCAATCCTGAAAAGATAGCAAAGACCAAAGCGTATTTCAAACCAATCACGCTATATCCGATAAAGGCCAAACAACCGATAATAATCGCATCAATTGCGACTCCACTAATATAGCGAGCAATTGTCGCATTCAAATTCTTTAAGAGACCTGCAATATGCAACTTATCTCTCTTTAAAACAGTGCGCTCAAGCATCGGTAAAAATTTGTTACCATCTAACAAAAAATAAACCAAAAACACGGGGGTCATAATAATAATCAAAACGGTACTAAAGAGAGCTGATATGACACTTCCGACACTATTTGTCACACTATTTAGGATATTTTGTAAAATATCTACATAGGATAGATTTAATTGTTGAATTGTCGCTTGAATATCCAAATTTTGAAAGGCTGGATAAGTAGATAAATCCACAATCAAATCTTGTAAACGACTATAGATAGTCTGGCTAGTCGCAATCAAGCTGGTCAACTGATTGACCAAAATCGGTAACAGATAGACTACCCCAATGACAAGACCCCAAACCAAGGCACACAAGGTTAGTAGAATACCAATGATACGATTAATTTTGAAATACTTTTGTAAAAAATTTACAATAGGATTGGTCAAATAATATAAAAAGCCACCTAGAAGAAAAGGAATCATGATGGTGTTTGCGACGCTTACAAAAGGCGTGATAATCGCCCCCATCTCTCTCCATAAATAAAAAATGATTGTTAATAATAAAATCTCACTGGTCCAAAAAAATAATTTATTCTTACGAAACATGAGCTACCTCCATTCATCTATTTTACCATACTTTCAAAAAAGCTTCTTTCTTCTATCATGAAACTGGGAATATTTTTTTCTTTATGTTAGAATAAACTTACTATGAAAAAAATCATTTTAACTCTCTTAAGTCTATCCGTAATTGGGTCAGCATCTACTGTTGCTGCCCAAGATTTTACCATTGCTGCTAAACATGCGATTGCTGTTGAGGCCAATACTGGTAAAATTCTCTATGAGAAAGATGCAACTCAACCTGTCGAAATTGCTTCTATTACAAAGCTACTTACAGTTTATCTTGTCTATGAGGCTCTAGAAAATGGAAGTATCACACTATCCACCCCAGTAGATATTTCTGATTATCCTTATCAATTAACGACAAATTCTGAAGCCAGTAATGTTCCTATGGAGGCCCGTAATTATACTGTCGAAGAGTTGCTTGAAGCAACCCTGGTATCTAGTGCCAACAGTGCCGCTATTGCCTTAGCTGAGAAAATTGCTGGCTCAGAGAAAGACTTCGTCGATATGATGCGTGCCAAACTCTTGGAATGGGGAATCAAAGATGCCACCCTTGTCAATACAACTGGTCTTAACAACGAGACTCTAGGAGATAATATTTACCCAGGGTCTAATAAAGATGATGAAAATAAGCTCAGTGCTTATGATGTTGCTATCGTTGCTCGTAACCTCATCAAAAAATACCCACAAGTTTTGGAAATAACGAAAAAACCTTCTTCTACTTTTGCTGGGATGACAATCACTTCGACCAACTACATGTTAGAAGGTATGCCTGCTCATCGCGATGGTTTTGATGGACTTAAGACAGGGACAACAGACAAAGCTGGTGAATCTTTTGTTGGTACTACTGTCGAAAAAGGCATGAGGGTTATCACAGTTGTTTTGAATGCAGACCATCAGGACAATAATCCTTACGCTCGCTTCACAGCTACATCCTCACTAATGGATTATATCTCTTCTACATTCACGCTTCGTAAAATCGTTCAAAAAGGCGATGCCTACCAAAATAGCAAAGCCCCTGTACAAGATGGAAAAGAAGATGCGGTCACTGCAGTTGCTCCAGAGGATATCTATCTAATTGAACGTGTTGGGAATCAATCTTCCCAATCTGTTCAATTCACTCCCGATTCTAAAGCAATCCCAGCACCACTTGAAGCTGGAACAGTGATTGGCCATTTGAATTATGAAGACAAGGACTTGATTGGTCAAGGTTACATAACCACAGAACGTCCTAGTTTCGAAATGGTAGCAGAAAAGAAAGTTGAAAAAGCCTTCTTCTTAAAAGTTTGGTGGAATCAGTTTATCCGATTTATCAACGAAAAATTATAAAACATACTGAGCAAAAGATTGCTTCAAAATAGAAACAGAGCAAAAAGGCTTTAAAGTCAAAAACGCATAGTATCAGGTATTAAAAAAACTTGATATTATGCGTTTTATTGTGGTAATATTTACTTCGTTTTCTCCTAAAATTGAATTTTATCCCAGTCTTTTTTGAGATATTTTATTCATTACTTTAGGAAGACAATTACTAATTTCCGTTGGCAAGACCACATAATGTTCTTGAGCTAATTCTTGGGCTATAGCTGAATGAAGATGAGTCGCTACTGTCACACGTTCGTAGAGACTAGCTTGTTTAAGCTGGCCTGCAAATCCTGCAACCATCCCAGACAGAGTATCTCCCATTCCCCCAGTCGCCTGATAGGGACCGCCAACCTGTAACTGGTAATAATCAGATTGACCAGCTTGCCAAATACGAGTAGCTGGACCTTTCTCTACCAAAATTGTTCCTTGAGGGAAGGAAGTCAAGGCACTAGCTGTTGTAGCTTCGTTTTGCTTTTCAATCGTAATTCCAGACAGTTTTTCCCACTCTTTTTGGTGGGGAGTTAGGATAAGCTGACTGGAAGGAAATGACAATCTTGTTCTAGCAAGGATGGTTAAGGCCCCTCCGTCTACAATCAAAATCTGATTTTGGCTTAAGTTAGCAAAGATCTGTTTAACTAAATCTTCTCCAAAAGCATCATCTCCTAAACCAGGCCCCAATAAGACAACTTCTGCCTTCCCCAACTGCTCTTTTAACAATTGCTGGTCTTGAAGAGAAAAGCCCATAGCCTCAGGTAAATGACTGTGCAAAGCTGGGATATTTTCCCTATCTGTTCCAACAGTCACCAAACCAGCTCCACTTTTAACAGCTGCAATGGCTGACATGATGATTGCTCCCCCATAAGGATAAGTCCCACCAAGCAACAGCAGACGACCGTAGTCTCCTTTATGACTTGTACGAGAACGTTCAATAATGACTTTTTCTAGTAAACCTTGATCAATCACTTTCATCGTTTTTTCCTCAACTATCCTTTATCTGATTGTTTTAAAACAACTTGATATACTTTCTTAGTCCACTCTTCTAAGTCTTCTCCAGCATAGTCAAGATAATGCACCCTATCTTGTATTTTAGTTGGAATAATATTTTCAAATTGGCTCTTATTATGAGTTGGAATAATGCAAATATACAACTCACTAGACTTGTTCGGTAACTACATCATCTCGTGGTTGATGATGCCACAAATCAACTCAGCTCTTAATTCAAACCGTTTT
>NZ_SPGF01000081.1 GCF_005844455.1 Streptococcus mitis
TATCCTAAAAAATGCTTGAACTACAAGTCACCCAGAGAAGACTTCTGGATGGCTAACTTGAACTTGAAATTCGCCAACTATTCTCAATTAAATTCAAAATGGGTGCCAAACCAAAAAAACAGGCTCTCCGAAAACTCGGAAAGCCTTATTTAATGCTAGTTCTAGCTTCCTCGCCTTTATATTTTAAGGCTCGGGATAAAAAGGTTCACTGGACCTTTTTATTTAGCGATTGGGTAAACAGAAACCTGCTTTTTATCGCGTCCTTTACGTTCAAAGCGTACTACGCCTTCAACTTTAGCGAACAAAGTATCGTCTCCACCACGTCCAACGTTTACACCTGGATAGATGTGTGTACCACGTTGACGGTAAAGGATTGATCCACCTGTTACAGTTTGTCCGTCAGCTGCTTTAGCTCCAAGACGTTTCGCTTGTGAATCACGTCCGTTTGATGTAGAACCTCCACCTTTTTTGTGGGCGAAAAGTTGCAAGTTGTTAAGAGTCATTTTTAACATAATGTTTTCCTCCGTGTTAGTTTTCTGTGATAACTCTGGTTTGGACGAACTCGGAAGAGTTCTCCGATAAGTTTGCCATACCTAAGAAAAATGATTCAAAGAATAACTGGGTCATTTCTCTCTGGTGTGAAGGAAGATCTTTTGGAATTTCAACCATCAGATAGCCACCTTCATCTTCGTTTAATTCTAGGATTGGTTCATAGCCTGCAAATTTTTCAATAGAATTGATAAAGTTAATGGCAAGCGTAGAAACCGATGCACACACGACATCTAAGCCGTATTCGCCACTCTCGGCGTGTCCAGTAATTTCCGCACTCCTCAGCTCGCCATCTTCGGCTCTCTCAAAGACTGCTTGTATCATGTGTTCTCCTTAAAATTAAGCGTTGATTGCGTTGATGACAACTTTTGTATATGGTTGACGGTGACCTTGTTTACGGTGGCTACCTTTTTTAGGTTTGTACTTGTAAGTAACAACTTTCTTTTGTTTTCCTTGTTTTTCAACAGTTCCAACTACAGTAGCTCCAGCAACAAGTGGAGTTCCGACAACAGTGTTTTCACCACCAACAAGAACAACTTCGTTAAAAGTAACTTCTTGACCAGCTTCAACGTTCAATTTTTCAACGTAAACTGCTTGACCAACTTCAACTTTAACTTGTTTTCCGCCAGTTTTGATAATTGCGTATGTGCTCATTATGCACCTCCTATGATTTTTATGGGTTTCCCCGAATTTTTTGTGAAGACTCGCCTAGCATCGTGGGACGAACCACTTAAAAGAAGAGCTCTATGTAGAACAAAGTTTAAATTTGTACTACGACGAGCAACGATGTTCGTGCGGTTGCACAGGATCGTGCATAGTCAACTCTTAAAGTATAGCATATCTTCTATTTTCTTACAAGTAATAACACCTAAAATGAAGCTTTTTCTTTTACTTTTTTCTGCCATGAAGCAAAAAGCATACTGAGGTAAAAATGCTCATCATAATAGGAATACCAAGAATGGTCTTTTCATGATAAAAAATCGTCAAATAGGCTGAAAAAACCACTCCAAGGACAAAACTACTAAGCAGACTAACAAATATGAAACCTTCACGCAAAAAAGGAGTGTGCTTGGTCCGGAAATAATCTCCAAAAGCCAGCATAGTACGTTTTATATTTCCAGTCATAAATACATTGTTATAAGCAATCCCAGATACTTCTCCAAAAGCAGTTGTCACCAACCCCATACAAAAGGCCAATGGCGGTACTAGATAGATATTCTCTACAGTTTGTGGTACAAATCCAATAATGATTGATAGGATTGCTAAAGGAATCAAGGACAGAATAGGTTTTTTCACAATTCTCAATTTTTCCTTATAAATCGTTAGTAAAAAGACCCCCATCATAAAAGCTAGCAAGGTCATTACTTTAGCACTAGCATCTGACACATTGTGTTGAATGAGACCCACTGATAGAAAGACGACATTTCCCGTTTGTCCAGCTACAAGAGTATTCCCTCTCACAATAAAAGTATAGGCATCTACATATCCTGCACAAAAAGTCAAAAAAAGCGCTAGCCTCTTAGACCGACGTGATATTTTTCTTATAGGTAGTAACCTCATTTTTCCTCCTATTTCATTTACTCATCTCATTATTGTACCACTTTCTGTTGGAAAGTCCTAGTAGCTTATTTGAAAATTTTTACCCTCTGTTGGATAGTCTCTGCCATCTATGTTATAATGAAAGAAGGATTTAAAATCGGAAAAGGAGTATCTATGCTAAAATTAGCTGTCATCGGAACAGGCGCTATCAGCCATCACTTCATAGAAGCAGCCCATACCAGTGGAGAATACCAGTTGGTCGCAGTCTATTCTAGAAAACTTGAAACCGCAGCAACCTTTGCTTCTCGCTATCAGGATATCCAACTCTTCGATCAATTAGAGGACTTCTTCAGGTCTTCCTTTGATGTAGTCTATATTGCTAGTCCAAACTCCTTACATTTTGCTCAGGCAAAAGCTGCATTGTCTGCTGGTAAGCACGTCATTCTTGAAAAGCCAGCTGTTACTCAGCCACAAGAATGGCTGGATTTGATTCAAACAGCTAATAAAAATCACTATTTTATCTTTGAGGCATCTCGTAATTACCACGAGGAAGCTTTTGCTACTATCAAGAGTTTTTTGGCAGACAAGCAAATCTTAGGAGCTGATTTCAATTATGCCAAATATTCTTCCAAGATGCCAGATTTGTTAGCTGGTCAGACACCAAATGTCTTTTCAGACCGTTTTGCTGGTGGAGCCCTTATGGACTTGGGGATTTATCCTCTCTATGCTTCCGTTCGTCTTTTTGGAAAAGCTCAGGACGCAACCTACCAGGCTCAACAGCTTGACAATAGCATTGACCTAAACGGAGATGGTATCCTCTTCTACCCAGACTTTCAAGTTCACATCAAGGCTGGAAAAAACATCACTTCCAATCTTCCTTGCGAGATTTATACGACAGATGGGACCATAACCCTCAACACGATTGAACATATCCGCTCAGCTATTTTTACCGACCACCAAGGAAATCAAGTCCAGCTCCCTATCCAACAGACTCCTCATACGATGACTGAGGAAGTCGCTGCATTTGCACAGATGATCCAGCAACCAGACCAGATGCTCTACCAGAATTGGCTGGACGATGCAGGCTCTGTTCATGAGCTACTATATACCATGCGCCAGACTGCTGGCATTAGATTTGAGGCAGAAAAATGAAAACCAAACTACCGACTGAATGGCAAGAACTGAGTGACCAACTCGGTTTCCAAGAATTCACCCCCATTCAAACTCAACTATTTGAGCCCCTTCTTGCTGTAGAAAACCTCCTGGGAGTAAGCCCAACAGGAACTGGTAAGACCCTCGCCTACCTCTTGCCAAGTCTTCTCAGACTACAAAAGAAAAAAGCCCAACAGCTCTTGATTCTAGCACCAAATACAGAACTAGCTGGACAGATTTTTGACGTGTGTAAAACCTGGGCAGAGGCTATCGGTTTGACCGCTCAGCTCTTCCTATCAGGTTCAAGTCAGAAACGCCAGATTGAACGCCTTAAAAAAGGACCAGAAATTCTGATTGGAACCCCTGGCCGTATCTTTGAGTTGATTAAATTGAAAAAAATCAAGATGATGAATGTGGAAACCATCATCCTGGATGAATTTGACCAATTGCTCGATGATTCTCAGATTCACTTTGTTGAGAAAATCACTCACTACGCACCTCGTGACCACCAACTCATCTACATGAGTGCGACGACCAAGTTTGACCAAGAAAAGATTGAACCAAACACGCGCACTATTGATCTCTCTGATCAAAAGTTAGACAACATTCAACATTTCTACATGCAGGTAGACCAACGTCACCGAGTAGATATGCTGCGAAAACTGGCTCATGTAGAGGATTTCCGTGGTTTAGTCTTCTTTAACAGCCTATCAGACCTTGGAAGTGCAGAAGAAAAATTACAGTATCGGGATATCTTGGCTGTCTCCCTCGCTAGCGATGTCAATGTCAAGTTTAGAAAGGTTATCCTAGAAAAGTTTAAGGACAAGCAGCTAACCCTACTCCTTTCAACTGACCTTTTGGCTCGTGGAATTGATATCGATAGTCTAGAATGCGTCGTAAACTTTGATGTTCCTAGAGATATTGAAACCTACACTCACCGTGCTGGCCGTACAGGTCGTATGGGCAAGGAAGGTTATGTTATCACTCTCGTCACTCATCCAGAAGAAATCAAAAAACTCAAAAAGTTTACAAGTGTACGAGAAATTGTCCTAAAAAATCAAGAACTCTATATCAAATAAAGCCCAATTGCTCTATGCACATCTAGTGTATGGAGCTTTTTCTGTAAGCAATTCTTTCATTTTAGTTCAATAATCGAGTAGGGGATAATCTCTATCCCCTCTCACACCACCGTACGTGCTGTTCGGCATACGGCGGTTTAACTAACTTTTAACGCATGTCGTTCAAGGTAATAATCCAAACACGAAACCAGTCCACGTTTTTTAAGGACTGGTTTTGATATCGCGCGTTTAAGTACCGATTTCTGAGCTACTAATTGATAGTGGTCGCCCCAGCCAGATACCTTATCTGCTATCTATTTAGGACCCCCTAGCTTAAGTAGTCCCCATAGTCGTCTAGATTTCTTCTTCCATTGCTTCCAGATAATCACTCGTAGGCGAGTACGCAAACGCTCATCTATGCTGGTGACTATACTTTTCATATTTCCCAATGAGAAATAGTTTATCCATCCTCAAATGGACAAATTCAGTTGCTCAATACGTCTTGTTAAGTCTATACTCCATTTCCTCTGTGTTAGTTTCTTCAATTTAAGCTTAAATCTCCGAACACTATCTTGATGGGGACGACTTTTCCAACCAGATGATGATTTCCAGAACCCAAAACCTAGATATTTCAGCTCTCTTGGTCTAGTAATCTTAGTCTTGGTCATGTTTACTTTCAAACCTAGCTGTTTCTCAATAAAATAACTGACTGAATACATCACACGCTTAGCGGCTGCCTCGCTTCCGACCGTAATTACACAATCATCTGCGTAGCGCACAAATCGAAGTCCCCTCTTTTCTAATTCCTTGTCCAATTCATTAAGCATGACATTGGATAAGAGAGGAGATAAATTTCCTCCCTGTGGTGTGCCAACTAGCGTTTTATGACGCTGACCGTTAATGATAACACCTGAATGAAGATACTTACGAATCAAGGATTCCGTATCTCCGTCTTCGATAATGTTATGTACTAAGGACATCAATCTATCTTGAGGAACCGTATCGAAAAATTTCTCTAGGTCTATATCCACTATCCACTCATAGCCGTCATTTAAGTGCTCTAAGAGCTTCATGATGGCTTTTTCACATGACCTATTTGGTCTAAATCCATAGCTCGTATCTGAGAAATGGGGTTCACAAATGGAGCTAATGACTTGAACAATGGCCTGTTGAATCATTCTATCCATAACTGTTGGAATTCCTAGTTGACGGATGCCTCCGTTTGGTTTGGGAATCTCAACTCTGAGAACTGGTTGAGGCTTATATTAGACTCCCTGCGAAACTAAAATCCTAGTTCACGGTTGATAATGCCAGCAATCAAATTCATTCGTAATCCAAACCGTTTGCGTCGATTTCGATAGGTTGTTGAAAATATTTTAAACGTTTTTACTTTGGCAAAAATATTCTCAACCTTGATTCTCTCTTTAGATAGCGCATGGTTATAGGCTTTATCTTCAAGAGTTAGTGGCTTAAGTTTGCTTGATTTCCTCGGAGTTTGCGCTTGTGAATACATCTTCATGAGTCCTTGATAACCGCTGTCTGCCAAGATTTTACCAGCTTGTCCGATATTTCTGCGACTCATTTTGAACAATTTCATATCGTGGCAATAGTTCACCGCAATATCCAATGAAACAATTCTCCCTTGGCTTGTGACAATCGCTTGAGCCTTCATAGCATGATATTTCTTTTTACCAGAATAATTGGCTAGTTGATTTTTTTAGGACGATTGATTTTTACCTCTGTTGCATCCACAATCACCGTATCCTCAGCA
>NZ_SPGF01000082.1:0-4062 GCF_005844455.1 Streptococcus mitis
GACTCCTAAAGAAGTCGCCTTAATCGAAAATTGGATTAATAACTATCCTAAAAAATGCTTGAACTACAAGTCACCCATAGAATTTCTTCTGGATGGCTAACTTGAACTTGAAATTCGCCTTAATGACATTGGAGTACGAAAGTGCTCGTTTTTTTTGATGAGTATTACCTTTTAGAAAAATCAGTTCATTGATCAGGTTTGTAGCAATAGTGCGTTTCCTCTTCTTCTTTCACAGAAAATATGGTATAATAGAGAGTAAAAACTTTGAAAGAAAGAAAAAGATGAATTTAAAAGATTATATTGCAACAATTGAAAATTATCCAAAGGAAGGCATCACCTTCCGTGATATCAGTCCTTTGATGGCTGATGGAAATGCTTATAGCTACGCTGTTCGTGAAATTGTTCAGTATGCTACTGACAAGAAAATTGATATGATCGTAGGTCCTGAGGCTCGTGGATTTATCGTGGGTTGTCCAGTTGCTTTTGAGTTGGGAATTGGTTTTGCCCCTGTTCGTAAGCCAGGTAAATTGCCACGTGAAGTTATTTCTGCTGACTATGAAAAAGAGTACGGTGTTGATACCTTGACAATGCACGCGGATGCCATCAAGCCAGGTCAACGTGTTCTTATCGTAGATGACCTCTTGGCAACAGGTGGAACTGTTAAGGCAACCATCGAGATGATTGAAAAACTTGGTGGTGTTGTGGCAGGTTGTGCCTTTCTTGTTGAATTGGATGAATTGAATGGCCGTGAAAAAATCGGTGACTACGATTACAAAGTTCTCATGCATTATTAATAAAAAACAGTCCTTAGGGCTGTTTTCTCTACATTAGGATATAAAAATAGACTATAGCTAGTTAGAGAAAAACTATAATTGAAAACTATATCTTCTTACAGTATAATAAAGGAAACAAGTGTTTGTATTTTAACTCTAAACACAAGCAATTATTCCTGAAAGAGTACAGTTAGGAGAGGGTTATGCCGATTCGAATTGATAAAAAATTGCCAGCTGTTGAGATTTTACGGACAGAGAATATCTTTGTCATGGATGATCAACGTGCGGCCCACCAAGATATCCGTCCCTTGAAGATTTTAATCTTAAATCTCATGCCACAAAAAATGGTCACAGAGACTCAATTGTTGCGCCATTTGGCCAATACACCCCTACAACTGGATATTGATTTCCTCTATATGGAGAGTCATCGTTCTAAAACAACTCGTTCAGAGCACATGGAGACCTTTTATAAAACCTTTCCAGAAGTTAAGGATGAGTATTTTGACGGGATGATTATCACGGGTGCTCCAGTTGAGCATTTACCATTTGAGGAAGTGGACTACTGGGAGGAATTCAGTCAAGTGCTTGAGTGGTCCAAGACCCATGTCTATTCGACTCTTCATATCTGTTGGGGGGCTCAGGCTGGGCTTTATCTGCGTTATGGGGTTGAAAAATACCAGATGGACAGTAAGTTATCAGGTATTTATCCTCAGGACACCCTAAAAGAGGGTCATCTTCTCTTTAGAGGTTTTGACGATAGCTATGTATCCCCTCATTCACGGCACACTGAGATTTCTAAGGAAGAAATCTTAAACAAAACCAATCTCGAGATTTTATCGGAAGGGCCACAGGTTGGAGTTTCGATTTTGGCTAGTCGGGATTTACGAGAAATTTATAGTTTTGGGCATTTGGAGTATGATCGTGATACCCTGGCAAAAGAGTATTTCCGAGATCGTGATGCAGGTTTGGATCCTCATATTCCAGAAAATTACTTTAAGGATGATGATGTCAACCAGACACCTTGTCTTTGTTGGTCTTCATCAGCAGCCCTCTTTTTCAGTAATTGGGTAAACTATGCTGTCTATCAGGAGACGCCTTTTGACTGGAGAAAGATAGAAGATGATGCATCTGCATATGGGTATTTATAAGAGGAATTATGACATATTTAGACGCTTTTAAATCAGGGAACTTGGTTTTACCGAGTGCCCTGCTCTTGCATTTTAAGGAACTCTTTCCTTCAAGCGATGATTTTTTGGTCTGGCAATTTTTCTATTTGCAAAATACGACAGGTTTGGAAGAAATGTCGCCAAGCCAGATTGCTGAAAGGATTGGCAAGGAAATTTCGGATGTCAACCAGTCCATTTCCAATCTGACGGAGAGGGGGTTGCTTCAGTACCGTACTATCGAATTAAATGGCGAAATAGAATTGCTTTTTGATGCCAGTCTAGCCTTGGAACGTTTGGATGACTTGCTTAGAGTTGCTCATTTAAGTTCAGACCAGTTGACACCTCAAAATCAGCTCAAAGATTTGGTAGAAACCTTCCAGCAGGAATTGGGACGCTTGTTGACACCTTTTGAGATTGAGGATTTGACCAAGACCCTTAAAGAAGATGGGACCAGTGCTGACTTGATTAAGGAAGCTCTTCGTGAAGCTGTTTTGAATGGAAAACCAAACTGGAAGTACATTCAGGCGATTTTGAGAAACTGGCGCCATGAAGGCATCAAAAGTGTGGCTCAAATTGAGGCTAAGCGGGCAGAAAGAGAAGCAAGCAATCCTCAGTTGACACAGGTGTCTGCAGATTTCAGAAATGCCATGGATCTCTGGAAGGATTAATCCATGTAAGCAGGCTTGAAATCCGAGTAAGATTTGCAAGCTGTGTTTAATTGTGATAAAATAAATAGAAAATAAATTGAAAAAGAGGTATGTGAAATGTCACGTAAACCATTTATCGCTGGTAACTGGAAAATGAACAAAAATCCAGAAGAAGCTAAAGCATTCGTTGAAGCAGTTGCGTCAAAACTTCCTTCATCAGATCTTGTTGAAGCAGGTATCGCTGCTCCAGCTCTTGATTTGACAACTGTTCTTGCTACTGCTAAAGGTTCAAACCTTAAAGTTGCTGCTCAAAACTGCTATTTTGAAAATGCAGGTGCTTTCACTGGTGAAACTAGCCCACAAGTTTTGAAAGAAATCGGTACTGACTACGTTGTTATCGGTCACTCAGAACGCCGTGACTACTTCCATGAAACTGACGAAGATATCAACAAAAAAGCAAAAGCAATTTTTGCAAACGGTATGCTTCCAATCATCTGTTGTGGTGAGTCACTTGAAACTTACGAAGCTGGTAAAGCGGCTGAATTTGTAGGTGCGCAAGTATCTGCTGCATTGGCTGGATTGACAGCTGAACAAGTTGCTGCATCAGTTATCGCTTACGAGCCAATCTGGGCTATCGGTACTGGTAAATCAGCTTCACAAGACGACGCACAAAAAATGTGTAAAGTTGTTCGTGACGTTGTAGCTGCTGACTTCGGTCAAGAAGTTGCAGACAAAGTTCGTGTTCAATACGGTGGTTCTGTTAAACCTGAAAACGTTGCTTCATATATGGCTTGTCCAGACGTTGACGGTGCCCTTGTAGGTGGTGCGTCACTTGAAGCAGAAAGCTTCTTGGCTTTGCTTGACTTTGTAAAATAATCAGTAAGTAGCAAAAGCTAGGTGGAACAGCATTCAGATGTCTGTTCCATTTTTTATAGGAGAGGTAAGATTGAAAACAAAGATTGGAAAAATTGGATTAGCAAGTATCTTTTTACTAGGCTTGGCAGTTAGCCATGTCGCTGCAAATGAAACTGAAGTGAAAGCATCTTCGGAAGGAAGTAGCATCCAGACTTCTTCTAGTAAGGCAGAGGAAAAGAAATCAGAAACGACGACAAGCCAAAAAGAGAAAAAGGTTGAGACTTCTTCTAGTAAGCAGACAGAGAAAAAGGAAGAAGTAAAAGAGACTCGTGCTAGTAGTCAGAAAGCGGAAAGTAAACCAACTTCAACATCAGC
Organism: Streptococcus mitis; assembly: GCF_005844455.1. Lineage (GTDB taxonomy): Bacteria > Bacillota > Bacilli > Lactobacillales > Streptococcaceae > Streptococcus > Streptococcus mitis_BF. Next base: position 3,817 of record NZ_SPGF01000082.1, read on the forward strand.
ACACTGGGAAGGCAACTTCTATGTGAAGGCAGATGGCTCAAAAGCTAAGAGTGAGTGGATTTTCGATACTAGCTACAATAGCTGGTTCTATATAAAAGCAGATGGTCGTTATGCCAGACAAGAATGGCAGGGAAACTATTACCTCAAAGCAGGTGGCTACATGGCCAAGAGTGAATGGGTTTATGATAGTAATTATAAGAGCTGGTTCTACCTCAAAGCGGACGGTTCTTATGCAAACCAAGAATG
>NZ_SPGF01000082.1:4068-6044 GCF_005844455.1 Streptococcus mitis
GTGAATGGGTTTATGATAGTAATTATAAGAGCTGGTTCTACCTCAAAGCGGACGGTTCTTATGCAAACCAAGAATGGTATGGGAAATACTACCTCAAAGCGGATGGTTACATGGCCAAGAGTGAATGGGTTTATGATAGTAATTATAAGAGCTGGTTCTACCTCAAAGCGGACGGTTCTTATGCAAACCAAGAATGGCAGGGCAATTACTACCTAAAAGCAGGTGGCTACATGGCCAAGAGTGAATGGGTTTATGATAGTAATTATAAGAGCTGGTTCTACCTCAAAGCGGACGGTTCTTATGCAAACCAAGAATGGTATGGGAAATACTACCTCAAAGCGGATGGTTACATGGCCAAGAGTGAATGGGTTTATGATAGTAATTATAAGAGCTGGTTCTACCTCAAACCGGACGGTTCTTATGCCAGACAAGAATGGCAAGGGAACTATTACCTCAAAGCAGGTGGCTACATGGCCAAGAGTGAATGGGTTTATGATCCAGCCTATTCGTCTTACTTCTATCTCAAGTCTGATGGTTCTTATGCAAATCAAGAGTGGCAAAAGGTAGACGGCAAGTGGTACTATTTCAAGAAGGGTGGTTACATGGCTAAAGATGAGTGGCAGGGTAACTACTATTTGACAGGAAGTGGTGCTATGGCTACTGGTGAATTAGTCATGAATGATGCTCGCTATATTTTTTCTGACTCAGGTGAGTTAAAAGAAAAGAAAGACTTGAATGTTGGCTGGGTTCACCGAAATGGCAGACGTTATTTCTTTAACCATCGTGAAGAACAAGTTGGGACTGATCAAGTTAAAAAGGTCATCGATGTCAGTGAGCACAATGGTCGTATCAGTGACTGGAAAAAAGTCATCGATGATAATGGAGTAGATGGAGTAATTGTTCGTTTGGGTTATAGTGGAACTGAGGACAAGGAATTGGCTCATAATATCAAGGAGTTAAACCGTCTTGGAATTCCTTACGGCGTTTACCTCTATACTTATGCTGAAAATGAGACCGATGCTGAGAATGATGCTAATCAGACCATTGAACTCTTGAAAAAATACAAGATGAACTTGTCTTACCCTATCTATTATGATGTTGAGAACTGGGAATATGTTAATAAGACCAAGAGAGCTCCAAGTGATACTGGAACTTGGGTCAAGATTATCAATAAGTATATGGCAACAATGAAGCAGGCTGGTTATCAAAATGTGAATGTTTATAGCTACCGTCAACTTTTGCAAACTCGTTTGAATCATCCAGATATTTTGCAACATGTTAACTGGGTAGCAGCCTATACGGATGCACTTGATTGGAATAATCCTCACTATTCAGGTGAAAAAGGATGGCAATATACTTCATCTGAATACTTAAAAGGAATTCGTGGTCGTGTTGATGTCAGTGTCTGGTATTAAGATATAGGTTTGAGAAAGGAGTGTGCAAGAAAATTGCATCCTCTTTTTCTTTAGTTTTGTCGCAGTTAAGAAATGTGTAAAGGGACTGTGTTTTATTCTAATATTCATCAAAAATCTATTCTGGACAAATCCATTTTCTGTGAACAATCTTCCTCAGGCATTTTTTTCCAAATTTTGAATCACTGTTTCTAACTTCAAAATGACTTCTTCTAAAGATTTGAAGGCCTTGTTTTTGAATCCACGCTTTCGTATCTCTGCCCAAACTTGCTCAATGGGATTCATTTCTGGAGTGTAGGGAGGAATAAATAGACTTGTTCGGTAACTACATTATCTCGTGGTTGATGATGCCACAAATCAACTCAGCTCTTAATTCAAATCGTTTTCTACGATTACGATAAGGCTGTGCCATGATTTGAAAGGTTTTAAATTTGGCATTAAAGTGCTCAACTTCAATACGCATTTTAGATATCTCGCTATTCAACTGCTTATCTTCTTGGGTTAAGGGGTGATGTTTAGAACGCTTAGCAGGAATAAAGGTATTTTCGTGAAATTTCAAGATGC
>NZ_SPGF01000083.1 GCF_005844455.1 Streptococcus mitis
ATGTGATAGAGAATCACTTTGATGTTCTCAATCACACCTCCTATTCAAGTAGTTAGATCACTAACTTAATGACATTGGAATCAATCGTGCTCATTTTCTTAATCTACATAAGTATCTTCGCTTTTATTGAGGAAGGCATATGGAAGACCCATCAAGAGACCTCCTCCGATAAAGTTTCCGATGAAGGTTACTCCCCAATGACGGAGCATATTTCCAACACCGAAGTTAGCAATTGAATCAGCAGCAACACTGAATTTCACAATAGCGAAAGAAGCAAAGTTCGCAGCAATGTGCTCGTTTGTTAAGAATACAAACATGTAAATTGCTGACAACACAAGCCAAAGTTTAGCACCGCCATCTTTGACCAAAACAAATGAAAGAATCGCAATATTTACGAAAATATTTGCCAGAATAGCCTCAAGCAAAACTAATTCATTTGAACGGCCTAACTTCATCTCAACAACCCCTGAAATAAAGCTATCGTGAGTCAGATTTGCATAGGCTGCCGAGTGAGCGAAGCCCCAACCTGCTATCAAGGCTCCGATAAGGTTGAACAAGGTACAGTATAGTAAAATCTCAGCTGTTTTTCTCCAAGAGATTTTTTTCAAGAAACTACCAGCAGTCAAAAACATCATGTTTGATGTTACCAATTCGGCATTCAAGAAAACAATGTAGGCCAAGCCCCAAGCGAAAACAAATGGGAAGAGGAAGCGTCCACTACCTGGTGCGATTTTATTAATCAAGTCAGCCCCAACTGCACCAGCAGCTGTACTGAAAGTTAAGAATGCACCTGCAAACATAGAACGAATCGCATACTTAAATTTGCTTTGGCTATAAAGACTTTCTTTCTTCTTGCAAGCAAATTCAATCTTTGAGATAAATTCTGAAGAAACCATAATAAACTCCTAAAATTTTTTACCTGATAATTATATCACAAACTTTCGGTTTTAGGAAGCGTTTTCTGTATTTTCATAAAAGTTTATTTTTATGAAAATCTTAAAAGAATCAGTGAAACTTAATCTTCACTGATTCTTTTAGAATTAATAAAATTGTTTATATGGTTGATTGAAAGCTGTTAGGATTTCATCAGACGTTTGTGAATAATCTTTTGTTTCTTTCAAATCACCCTTTACAATAATCCGCTCAGTAGCTGCTGCATCCTCACAAGTTACTAAAGTAATTTCATCAACACCCGTTCGGTCATCAATTTCATCAACACGATCCGGTGTAACACGTTTGACTTCACGTATTTCATAAGTATAAACTTTATTTTTATCGGTTAGATAAATCTTCATACCATTTTTAGCGTTATCCAAAGGAGAAAATAACATTTTATTAGCATTATTGACACCAAAAATATGATGACTAGCTAGACTATAATTTCCTTTCCCCATCACTTGATCGCGTTTCATCGTACCAGCACCATAGAAGAGATTGACATTATCAAGCCCTTTAAAAATTGGCAAATTCATTTCTAATTCAGGGATTGCAATCCCTCCAATAACAGGCAATTTTTGAGTATCCCATTGAGAGGCCAAAACAGCTTCAGAGGAAATAGCTTTCACCGAATCAAAATCAAAATTTCCCTCTGTATCTTGATTTTCTTCTATTCTTTCTTTTGATACTTGACTAACTTGGTATTTATTGCTATTCCAAGCAATAAAAGCGTCACGAATTTTAGCATTAAAAATCAAAGCAATTGATAGTAGTATCAGAAATCCTGCTAGGATATCTGTCAGCAGATTTTTTCGTTTGTTTTTCTTCTTATTATTTTTTTGAGACATTATGCTTCACCCTCTGTTTCGTTTTCTGTCCCAACTTCTTCTTTTTCTGCCGCTGCAACCGTTGTAAAGGTCACAATTTTAGCATCTTGATCCAGACGCATTACTTTAACTCCCATAGTTGAGCGTCCTGTTTGTGAAATATTGGCAACATTGGTTCGAATCATGACACCTGTATCAGTGATAATCATCAAGTCTTCATCACCTTTCACAGTCAAGAGACCTGATAGAGGACCATTTTTCTCAGCCACATTTGCCGTCTTCATCCCTTTACCACCACGACCTTTTGTTGGATATTCAGTCGCGACTGTACGCTTACCATATCCTTTTTCAGTAATGATAAGAACCTCGTCCTGGTCTGTAATCACACTAGCTCCAACAACTGTATCTCCGTCACGAAGATTAACACCTTTCACACCAGTGGCGATACGACTCATGCCACGAACAGCTGATTGATTAAAACGAACTGCATAACCAAACTTGGTACCAATGATAATATCCGTATCTTCTTCCGTCAACAAGACATTAATCAACTCATCTTCATCCTTGAGGTTCAAAGCCTTGAGACCATTCTGGCGAATGTTAGCAAATTCCTTAACACTAGTTCTCTTCACAATACCATGACGGGTTGTGAAGAAGAGATAAGCGTCATCGTTGCGTTCAGATTCAACATTGATGATGGTCTGAATACTTTCACCTTCATCCAATTTCAAAAGATTGACAATTGGCAATCCCTTAGCAGTACGGCCATATTCAGGAATTTCATATCCTTTCAGGCGATAAACACGTCCTTTATTTGTAAAAAAGAGTAGGTGATCATGGGTGCTAGTCGACACTAACTCACGAACAAAATCGTCATCCTTTACACCGGTTCCTTGAACGCCACGACCACCACGTTTTTGAGCAGTAAACTCAGCTTGGTCCAGACGTTTGATATAGCCTTTGTTTGACAGTGTAATCAAGACATCCGATTCTTCAATCAAGTCCTCATCTTCAAGGCTCAAGACTTCACCGACCATCAACTCTGTACGACGTTGGTCACCAAACTTACGCTTAACTTCGTCTAATTCATCTTTAATGATTTGAGAAACACGTTCCGGCTTAGCTAGAATATCTGCCAAATCCGCAATCAGAGCCAAGAGGTCATCATACTCAGACTGAATCTTATCACGTTCCAAACCTGTCAAACGACGAAGGCGCATATCTAGGATAGCTAGACTTTGACGTTCAGAAAGCTTAAACTTACTCATCAACTCAGCTTGTGCTTCCGCATCAGTTTCACTAGCACGGATGATACGAATCACTTCGTCGATATGGTCTAGCGCAATCAAGAGACCTTCTAAGATATGAGCACGTGCTTCCGCTTTTCCCTTATCAAAACGTGTCCGACGAACAACCACTTCTTTTTGGTGTTCAATATAAGCATCCAAAATCTGGCGAAGAGACAAAATCTTCGGTACACCATTTTGAATCGCCAACATATTAAAACCAAAGTTGGTTTGCATCTGGGTCATCTTGAAGAGGTTGTTAAGGATAACATTGGCTGAAGCATCTCGCTTGACCTCAATCACGAAACGAACACCTTCACGGTTGGACTCATCACGAACCGCTGTAATCCCCTCAATACGTTTCTCCTGAACCAAACGAACAATATGCTCATGCACCTTGGTTTTATTAACCATGTAAGGAAATTCTGTTACAACGATGCGCTCACGGCCAGTCTTAGTTTCTTCGATTTCAGTACGAGAACGAAGAACAATAGAACCTTTACCTGTTTCATAAGCCTTATGAATACCTGATTTCCCCATGACAAGGGCACCTGTTGGAAAATCTGGACCAGGCAAGACTTCCATCAAGTCCTTGGTAGTCACTTCAGGATTGTCCATAACCAACTTCACTGCATCAATGGTCTCACCTAGATTGTGAGGAGGAATGTTGGTAGCCATCCCAACAGCGATACCAGTTGCTCCATTGACCAAAAGATTTGGAAAACGAGCTGGCAAGACCAAGGGTTCACGTTCATTGGCATCATAGTTATCAACAAAATCAACCGTATTCTTATTGATATCACGAAGCATTTCCAGAGCAATCTTGCTCATGCGTGCCTCAGTATAACGCTGGGCGGCAGCACCGTCCCCGTCCATAGAACCAAAGTTTCCATGTCCATCAACAAGCATATAACGGTAGCTCCACCATTGAGCCATACGAACCATGGCTTCATAGATAGAGGAATCTCCGTGGGGGTGGTATTTACCCATGACGTCCCCTGTAATACGAGCAGATTTTTTATGAGGTTTGTCTGGAGTAACACCCAATTCATTCATTCCATAGAGAATCCGACGGTGAACAGGTTTCAAGCCATCTCGAACATCAGGAAGAGCCCGCGCTACGATAACACTCATGGCGTAATCGATAAAGCTCGTCTTCATCTCCTTTGTCAGATTGACATTCACTAAATTTCTATCCTGCATTAATAAATGCCTCATTTCACTATTAGTAATTAATAATATTATACCATAATGTCCGCCATATTTCAGGCATCCAAATTAGCTAAAACGTTTACATCAAGAACTCCAAGGCATATTCGTGACAAAGCTTTTTAAAAGTGATAGAATTAAAATAACTGGGGAAATCCCTGAATAAAATTAAGGAGATGTTTAGAACAATGACTTCAACTAAACAACACAAAAAAGTTATCCTTGTCGGAGATGGTGCTGTAGGTTCATCTTACGCTTTTGCACTTGTTAACCAAGGAATTGCACAAGAGCTTGGAATTATCGAAATTCCACAATTGCATGAAAAAGCTGTTGGTGACGCGCTTGACCTTAGTCACGCCCTTGCCTTCACTTCACCTAAAAAAATCTATGCAGCTCAATACTCTGACTGTGCAGACGCTGACCTTGTTGTAATCACTGCAGGTGCACCTCAAAAACCAGGTGAAACTCGTCTTGACCTTGTAGGTAAAAACCTTGCTATCAACAAATCAATCGTAACTCAAGTTGTTGAATCAGGTTTCAAAGGTATCTTCCTTGTTGCTGCTAACCCAGTTGACGTTTTGACTTACTCAACTTGGAAATTCTCTGGTTTCCCTAAAGAACGCGTTATCGGTTCAGGTACTTCACTTGACTCAGCTCGTTTCCGTCAAGCACTTGCTGAAAAATTGGATGTAGATGCTCGTTCAGTTCACGCTTACATCATGGGTGAACACGGTGACTCTGAGTTCGCTGTTTGGTCACACGCAAACATCGCTGGTGTAAACCTTGAAGAATTCCTTAAAGACACTCAAAATGTTCAAGAAGCTGAATTGATTGAATTGTTCGAAGGTGTTCGTGATGCAGCCTACACAATCATCAACAAAAAAGGTGCAACATACTACGGTATCGCAGTAGCACTTGCTCGTATCACTAAAGCAATCCTTGACGATGAAAACGCAGTACTTCCACTTTCAGTATTCCAAGAAGGTCAATACGGAGTTGAGAGCGTCTTTATCGGTCAACCAGCTGTTGTTGGTGCACATGGTATCGTTCGTCCAGTAAATATCCCATTGAACGACGCAGAAACTCAAAAAATGCAAGCATCTGCTAAAGAATTGCAAGCTATCATTGACGAAGCATGGAAAAACCCAGAATTCCAAGTAGCTTCAAAAAACTAATTTAACTATAGACAACTCCTTGAATCGTCAAGGAGTTGTTTTTTATCTATATTATAGTAAATGGAAATAAGATATGAACAAATTAATTTTTAGCAATATTTGAACAATCACAGCGCACTATTCTAGCTGCAATCCACTATAAGAACTAAACATTTTATGAAATTTTCGTTCAAAAAACAACATCCCTTTAAAAGCTATAGTAGATTGAATCTAGAATAGTACGCAATGGTTGCTAAAATATTTCTATATAGTCAATTGAAACAAGAACAAGACAAAAGAGCCTCGTAAAAAGTATTGCAACTTGGTAATACCTTTTTGAG
>NZ_SPGF01000084.1 GCF_005844455.1 Streptococcus mitis
AGGAGCCCAGCAGGCACTTGGTTTACTGATTCGTCCAAATCCTGCCTCATCTTGGTAGAGTAGTCGAACTCTTTTATTAGGCAATCGTTTGCATGTGCTCTCGTACAAGGATTTTATTTTTAGACGTCACAATTGCTTGAGCGTCTGCTTTTTGTGGATGTTCTGGTCTTGGGATAACTTTTCGCCAACCATGTCGCTTGAGAAGGGCGTAAAATCCCTCTCTAGTCGATTTCTTACCGATTTTGGACTGATAGGCTTCATGAAGAGAGGCAATTGTTAACAGGTCACCTTGGCTAGCCTTCTTGAACTGCTCTGCAAGAAAATGAATCTCTTCATCATGAGTCATGTAATAACGGAAGCTCCCACCACGCTTGTCTGTTAAGAGTCCAGCTAGTCCTTGTTCTTGGTAACGCTGAACTTGATTGGAAGCTGTTTGAGGAGAAAGACCTGTTAACTCGGCGATTTTACGATAACTTAAGCCGTCTATCCGAAATATCACACACTGAATTCGTTTATGAAAGCGCAGATTTTTCTTATCTTTGAGAGCTTTTGTGAGAATGTTTTTGTCATTGGTAGTAAATGTTGCTTGTGTCATATATCTATTATACGTCAATTTTTGATTTTTGTTAAGTATAAAAAACATGTTTTGAGCTGACTTCGTCAGTTTCATCTACAACCTCAAAACAGTGTTTTGAGCGACCTGCGGCTAGCTTCCTAATTTGCTCTTTGATTTTCATTGAGTATATAAAGTGAGAATCTGTTGAGTTGTTGAAACTCAGCAGATTTTTATATGTGAAAGAAATTTCAATTTTTTTCTAAAAATAGCTTGACAGATTAAATTTTTAGGAGTAGAATATTTACCAGTTAATTAAATAGTTAAGGGGTTATCCATGAAGAAACAAAGTTTATTTTTAGTATTGTTAAGTGTCTTTCTTTTGTGTTTAGGGGCTTGTGGTCAAAAGGAAAGCCATACAGGGAAAGGGATGAAAATTGTGACCAGTTTCTATCCTATCTACGCTATGGTCAAGGAAGTATCTGGCGACTTGAATGATGTTCGAATGATTCAGTCAAGTAGTGGGATTCACTCCTTTGAACCTTCAGCAAATGACATCGCGGCCATCTATGATGCAGATGTCTTTGTTTACCATTCTCATACGCTCGAATCTTGGGCAGGAAGTTTAGATCCCAATCTAAAAAAATCTAAAGTGAAGGTTTTAGAGGCTTCTGAGGGAATGACTTTAGACCGCGTCCCAGGGCTAGAAGATGTGGAAGCAGGGGATGGAGTTGATGAAAAAACGCTCTATGACCCTCACACTTGGCTAGATCCTGAAAAAGCTGGCGAAGAAGCTCAGATTATCGCTGATAAACTTTCAGAGGTGGATAATGAGCATAAAGAAACTTACCAGAAAAATGCGCAAGCCTTTATCAAAAAAGCTCAAGAATTGACTAAGAAATTCCAGCCTAAATTTGAAAAAGCGAGTCAGAAAACCTTTGTAACACAACATACAGCCTTTTCTTATCTTGCTAAGCGATTCGGACTTAATCAATTGGGTATTGCAGGTATCTCTCCTGAACAAGAACCAAGTCCACGACAACTTACAGAAATTCAGGAATTTGTTAAAACCTATAAGGTTAAAACGATTTTTACAGAAAGTAACGCTTCTTCAAAAGTAGCTGAAACTCTTGTCAAATCAACAGGTGTGGGTCTTAAAACTCTGAATCCTTTAGAGGCTGACCCGCAAAATGACAAGACCTATTTAGAAAATCTGGAAGAAAATATGAGTGTTCTAGCAGAAGAATTAAAGTGAGGAAAGAATGAAAATCAATAAAAAATATGTAGCAGGTTCAGTGGCAGTTCTTGCCTTAAGTGTTTGTTCCTATGAACTTGGTCGTTACCAAGCTGGTCAAGTTAAGAAAGATTCTAATCGAGTTGCTTATATAGATGGTGATCAGGCTGGTCAAAAGGCAGAAAATTTGACACCAGATGAAGTCAGTAAAAGAGAAGGAATCAACGCAGAACAAATTGTTATCAAGATTACGGATCAAGGTTATGTGACCTCTCATGGAGACCATTATCATTACTATAATGGCAAGGTTCCTTATGACGCTATTATCAGTGAAGAACTCCTCATGAAAGATCCGAATTATCAGTTGAAGGATTCAGACATTGTCAATGAAATCAAAGGTGGCTATGTGATTAAGGTAGACGGGAAATACTATGTTTACCTTAAAGATGCGGCTCATGCGGACAATATTCGGACAAAAGAAGAGATTAAACGTCAGAAGCAGGAACACAGTCATAATCATGGAGGCAGTTCTAACGATCAGGCGGTAGTTGCTGCCAGAGCCCAAGGACGTTATACAACGGATGATGGGTATATCTTTAATGCATCTGATATCATCGAAGATACAGGTGATGCTTATATCGTTCCTCATGGTAATCACTTCCACTATATCCCTAAGAGTGATTTGTCTGCCAGTGAGTTAGCTGCTGCCCAAGCCTTCTTATCTGGAAAAGGTGGCCAATTAAGTACGGTTGAATATCGTTCAAGCAGAGTTGAAACAAGATCTAGTGTCAGAACGAGTCAAGCTGAGACCCCTCAAAATCCTGCAACAGCTCCTGAAAGTCAAAATGAGGACTTGGATAGTCTCCTTCAAGAATTGTACGCCTTGCCACTCAGCCAACGTCATGTGGAGTCTGATGGATTAGTATTTGACCCAGCACAGATTACAAAACGTACAGCAAATGGTGTGGCAGTGCCTCACGGGGATCATTTCCATTTCATTCCTTATTCGCAAATGTCTGCTTTGGAAGAAAAATTGGCTCGAAATCTACCAATTGGAGGTCAGCCAATTCAAAGTCATTCTGACAATACGAAACCAAGCAGTACAGATAAACCAAGTTCAACCATTAAACCAAACTTTAATCTCAATACGCAGGCACCAAATCGAGGAACTGGAGGCGCCTATACAACGGATGATGGGTATGTCTTTAGTCCGACAGATGTGATTGAAGATACAGGAGACGCTTTTGTTGTACCGCACGGCAATCATTTCCACTATATCCCTAAGAGTGATTTGTCTGCAGGAGAATTGGCTGCTGCTCAAGCTTATTGGAATGGTAAACAGGGCTCACATTCTGCTACAAGTTCAAGTACATCAAGTAGTAACAATCCAAATCCAGCTCAATCAGGTTTATCAGAAACTCCAAATCTAACTGTTACTCCAACTTATCATCAAGACCACGGGGAAGACATTCCAACACTCTTACGTGAATTGTATGCCAAACCTTTGTTAGAACGCCATGTGGAATCGGATGGTCTAGTCTTTGATCCAGCACAGATTATCGAACGTACAGCTAACGGTGTTGCAGTGCCTCACGGAGACCATTATCACTTTATTCCTTATTCACAAATGTCTGATTTAGAGCAGAAGATTGCACGAATGATTCCGTTAAAAGGGCAAAATGGATTAAACGAAATTGTTACAGATATTAAACCTTTAGCATCAAAAGAAGTAGTTCATAAGTTCTTAGGACAACCAATCAAAGCTTATGGAAAAGGTTTAGATGGTAAACCTTATGATACGAGCGATGGATATATATTTACCAAAGATTCAATCGATTCTGTTGATAAATCAGGTGTTATTGCCAAACACGGAGATCATTTCCATTATATGGGATATGGTGAATTAGAACAATTCGAATTGGATGAAGTTGCCAAATGGATTCAAGAAACTGGTAAAAATCCAGATTCCGTCATTTCTTCAGTACACTCAGATGAGGAGGAAAGACCAAAGTTTGATTATAAAAAAGTAACTAGTAAAGTTTCTAGAAATGGTAAAGTTGGTTATATAATTAATGAAGGTGGTAAAGATTATTTTTATTCACGTGAAGAACTTGATCTTACTCAAATAGCTTTTTCTGAGCAGGAACTAATGCTTAAAGATAAAGATAATTATCGTTACGATATTGTAGAAACAGAAGTTAAACCAAAATTAGCTGTGGATGTATCTAGCTTGCCTATGCATGCAGCGAATACTACATATGATACTGGAAGTTCCTTCATTATTCCACATATCGATCACATTCATGTCGTACCATATTCTTGGTTAAATAGTGAGCAAATAGCAACTATAAAATATGTAATGCAACATCCTGATGTGCGTCCTGAAGTTTGGTCAAAACCAGGTCATGATGATGCTGGATCTGTTATTGCTAATGTAACTCCTCTTGAAAAACGTCCTGGAATGCAGAACTGGCAAATTATCCATTCTGCGGAAGAAGTTCAGAAAGCACTTAAAGAAGGCAAGTTTGCAACGCCTGATGGATATATTTTTGATCCTCAGGATGTATTGGCAAAGGGAACCTATATTTGGGCAGATAAATCTTTCAGTATTCCAAAAGCTAGCGGTGGCTCGTTTAGAAGTATCACTCAGTCTGACTTATCAGAGAAAGAGTGGAAACAAGCTCAAGAGTTGATAGCTAAAAGAAATGAAGAAAAAGAAACGGCAAATGCTTCTTCTGATTCACATCTAATTTCTTCAGATAAGAAATCGGAAACAAAGAAAGAAGATGATTCAGGTAAAGTCGATGAACAACCAAAGGATAATACACCTCAAAATGAGGCAGATGCGACTATCAACAATCCTTCGGGTGAAAAAGACAAACCTAAAGTAGAAGAAAATAAGAAAGATGATTATGATGATATACCAGATTATGGATTAGATAAGGCTACTTTAAAAGAACATATAAATAAAATAGCACAAATTGCTCAAATTGATTCTAAATACCTTATTTTTTCTTCAGAAGGTGTTCAATTTTATAATAAGAATGGGGATTTAGTAACCTATGATATTAAAACTCTTAAGCAAATAAAACCTTAGAATATTTTGATTAATAATAATCTACTTGAAAGGACATTGTTCTATTTTTGGATAGAATAACGTCCTTTTTATTTTGTATATCGAATTGAAGTTAGAATGCTACATTCTGGTTTCTAAAACATTGTTATACTCTTCAAAAATCAAATTCAAACCGCGTCAACGTCACCTTGCCGTACTCAAGTACAGCCTGCGGTTAGTTTCCTAGTTTGCTCTTTGATTTTCATTGAGTATTAGAAATTGGTTTTATAGTAAAATGAACCCAAAATAGTACATAATGTGGTATAATATTCTTATGGCATATTCAATAGATTTTCGTAAAAAAGTTCTCGCCTATTGTGAGCGAACAGGTAGTATAACAGAAGCATCACACGTTTTCCAAATCTCACGTAATACCATTTATGGCTGGTTAAAGCTAAAAGAGAAAACAGGAGAGCTAAACCATCAAGTGAAAGGAACAAAATCAAGAAAAGTTGATAGAGATAGACTTAAAAGGCGAATTTCAAGTTCAAGTTAGCCATCCAGAAGTCTTCTCTGGGTGACTTGTAGTTCAAGCATTTTTTAGGATAGT
>NZ_SPGF01000085.1 GCF_005844455.1 Streptococcus mitis
CGGTATAATAGTAAGAGTTGAAAATAACAACTCTGGTCCGTTGGTCAAGGGGTTAAGACACCGCCTTTTCACGGCGGTAACACGGGTTCGAATCCCGTACGGACTATGGTATGTTGCAGTTGTAACACTTGATGAAAAAAAGTTTAAAAAAGTTTCAAAAAAGTGTTGACAAGCGAAAGCGACTGTGATATACTAATATAGTTGTCGCTTGAGAGAAGTAAGTGACAAAGACCTTTGAAAACTGAACAAGACGAACCAATGTGCAGGGCGCTACAACTAAGGTTGTAGTACTGAACAATGAAAAAAACAATAAATCTGTCAGTGACAGAAATGAGTGAGAACTCAAACTTTTAATGAGAGTTTGATCCTGGCTCAGGACGAACGCTGGCGGCGTGCCTAATACATGCAAGTAGAACGCTGAAGGGAGAGCTTGCTCTTCTGGATGAGTTGCGAACGGGTGAGTAACGCGTAGGTAACCTGCCTGGTAGTGGGGGATAACTATTGGAAACGATAGCTAATACCGCATAATAGTAGATGTTGCATGACATTTGCTTAAAAGGTGCAATTGCATCACTACCAGATGGACCTGCGTTGTATTAGCTAGTTGGTGGGGTAACGGCTCACCAAGGCGACGATACATAGCCGACCTGAGAGGGTGATCGGCCACACTGGGACTGAGACACGGCCCAGACTCCTACGGGAGGCAGCAGTAGGGAATCTTCGGCAATGGACGGAAGTCTGACCGAGCAACGCCGCGTGAGTGAAGAAGGTTTTCGGATCGTAAAGCTCTGTTGTAAGAGAAGAACGAGTGTGAGAGTGGAAAGTTCACACTGTGACGGTATCTTACCAGAAAGGGACGGCTAACTACGTGCCAGCAGCCGCGGTAATACGTAGGTCCCGAGCGTTGTCCGGATTTATTGGGCGTAAAGCGAGCGCAGGCGGTTAGATAAGTCTGAAGTTAAAGGCTGTGGCTTAACCATAGTACGCTTTGGAAACTGTCTAACTTGAGTGCAAGAGGGGAGAGTGGAATTCCATGTGTAGCGGTGAAATGCGTAGATATATGGAGGAACACCGGTGGCGAAAGCGGCTCTCTGGCTTGTAACTGACGCTGAGGCTCGAAAGCGTGGGGAGCAAACAGGATTAGATACCCTGGTAGTCCACGCCGTAAACGATGAGTGCTAGGTGTTAGACCCTTTTCGGGGTTTAGTGCCGCAGCTAACGCATTAAGCACTCCGCCTGGGGAGTACGACCGCAAGGTTGAAACTCAAAGGAATTGACGGGGGCCCGCACAAGCGGTGGAGCATGTGGTTTAATTCGAAGCAACGCGAAGAACCTTACCAGGTCTTGACATCCCTCTGACCGCTCTAGAGATAGGGCTTTCCTTCGGGACAGAGGTGACAGGTGGTGCATGGTTGTCGTCAGCTCGTGTCGTGAGATGTTGGGTTAAGTCCCGCAACGAGCGCAACCCCTATTGTTAGTTGCCATCATTTAGTTGGGCACTCTAGCGAGACTGCCGGTAATAAACCGGAGGAAGGTGGGGATGACGTCAAATCATCATGCCCCTTATGACCTGGGCTACACACGTGCTACAATGGCTGGTACAACGAGTCGCAAGCCGGTGACGGCAAGCTAATCTCTTAAAGCCAGTCTCAGTTCGGATTGTAGGCTGCAACTCGCCTACATGAAGTCGGAATCGCTAGTAATCGCGGATCAGCACGCCGCGGTGAATACGTTCCCGGGCCTTGTACACACCGCCCGTCACACCACGAGAGTTTGTAACACCCGAAGTCGGTGAGGTAACCGCAAGGAGCCAGCCGCCTAAGGTGGGATAGATGATTGGGGTGAAGTCGTAACAAGGTAGCCGTATCGGAAGGTGCGGCTGGATCACCTCCTTTCTAAGGATAAGGAACTGCGCATTGGTCTTGTTTAGTCTTGAGAGGTCTTGTGGGGCCTTAGCTCAGCTGGGAGAGCGCCTGCTTTGCACGCAGGAGGTCAGCGGTTCGATCCCGCTAGGCTCCATTGGTGAGAGATCACCAAGTAATGCACATTGAAAATTGAATATCTATATCAAATAGTAACAAGAAAATAAACCGAAACGCTGTAGTATTAAAAGAGTTTATGACTGAAAGGTCAAAAATAAGGTTAAGTTAATAAGGGCGCACGGTGGATGCCTTGGCACTAGGAGCCGAAGAAGGACGTGACAAACGACGATATGCCTTGGGTAGCTGTAAGTAAGCGATGATCCAGGGATTTCCGAATGGGGGAACCCAACAGGTGCTACCTGTTACCCGCATCTGTCAAGGATGTGAGGAGGAAGACGCAGTGAACTGAAACATCTAAGTAGCTGCAGGAAGAGAAAGCAAAAGCGATTGCCTTAGTAGCGGCGAGCGAAACGGCAGAAGGGCAAACCGAAGAGTTTACTCTTCGGGGTTGTAGGACTGCAATGTGGACTCAAAGATTATAGAAGAATGATTTGGGAAGATTAGCCAAAGAGAGTAATAGCCTCGTATTTAAAATAGTCTTTGTACCTAGCAGTATCCTGAGTACGGCGGGACACGAGAAATCCCGTCGGAATCTGGGAGGACCATCTCCCAACCCTAAATACTCCCTAGTGACCGATAGTGAACCAGTACCGTGAGGGAAAGGTGAAAAGCACCCCGGGAGGGGAGTGAAATAGAACCTGAAACCGTGTGCCTACAACAAGTTCGAGCCCGTTAATGGGTGAGAGCGTGCCTTTTGTAGAATGAACCGGCGAGTTACGTTATGATGCGAGGTTAAGTTGAAGAGACGGAGCCGTAGGGAAACCGAGTCTGAATAGGGCGGATTAGTATCATGACGTAGACCCGAAACCATGTGACCTACCCATGAGCAGGTTGAAGGTGCGGTAAGACGCACTGGAGGACCGAACCAGGGCACGTTGAAAAGTGCTTGGATGACTTGTGGGTAGCGGAGAAATTCCAAACGAACTTGGAGATAGCTGGTTCTCTCCGAAATAGCTTTAGGGCTAGCGTCGACATTGAGATTCTTGGAGGTAGAGCACTGTTTGGGTGAGGGGTCCATCCCGGATTACCAATCTCAGATAAACTCCGAATGCCAAAGAATTATGGTCGGCAGTCAGACTGCGAGTGCTAAGATCCGTAGTCGAAAGGGAAACAGCCCAGACCACCAGCTAAGGTCCCAAAATAATTGTTAAGTGGAAAAGGATGTGGGGTTGCACAGACAACTAGGATGTTAGCTTAGAAGCAGCTATTCATTCAAAGAGTGCGTAATAGCTCACTAGTCGAGTGACCCTGCGCCGAAAATGTACCGGGGCTAAAACAATTTACCGAAGCTGTGGATACCTTTATAGGTATGGTAGGAGAGCGTTCTATGTGTGAAGAAGGTGTACCGTGAGGAGTGCTGGAACGCATAGAAGTGAGAATGCCGGTATGAGTAGCGAAAGACAGGTGAGAATCCTGTCCACCGTAAGACTAAGGTTTCCAGGGGAAGGCTCGTCCGCCCTGGGTTAGTCGGGACCTAAGGAGAGACCGAAAGGTGTATCCGATGGACAACAGGTTGATATTCCTGTACTAGAGTATGTAGTGATGGAGGGACGCAGTAGGCTAACTAAAGCAGACGATTGGAAGTGTCTGTCTAAGCAGTGAGGTGTGATATGAGTCAAATGCTTATATCTGTAACATTGAGCTGTGATGGGGAGCGAAGTTTAGTAGCGAAGTTAGTGACGTCACACTGCCAAGAAAAGCTTCTAGCGTTTAAACATACTCTACCCGTACCGCAAACCGACACAGGTAGTCGAGGCGAGTAGCCTCAGGTGAGCGAGAGAACTCTCGTTAAGGAACTCGGCAAAATGACCCCGTAACTTCGGGAGAAGGGGTGCTGACTTTAAGTCAGCCGCAGTGAATAGGCCCAAGCAACTGTTTATCAAAAACACAGCTCTCTGCTAAATCGTAAGATGATGTATAGGGGGTGACGCCTGCCCGGTGCTGGAAGGTTAAGAGGAGTGCTTAGCGCAAGCGAAGGTATGAATTGAAGCCCCAGTAAACGGCGGCCGTAACTATAACGGTCCTAAGGTAGCGAAATTCCTTGTCGGGTAAGTTCCGACCCGCACGAAAGGCGTAATGATTTGGGCACTGTCTCAACGAGAGACTCGGTGAAATTTTAGTACCTGTGAAGATGCAGGTTACCCGCGACAGGACGGAAAGACCCCATGGAGCTTTACTGCAGTTTGATATTGAGTGTCTGTACCACATGTACAGGATAGGTAGGAGTCTAAGATATCGGGACGCCAGTTTCGAAGGAGACGTTGTTGGGATACTACCCTTGTGTTATGGCCACTCTAACCCGGATAGGTGATCCCTATCGGAGACAGTGTCTGACGGGCAGTTTGACTGGGGCGGTCGCCTCCTAAAAGGTAACGGAGGCGCCCAAAGGTTCCCTCAGAATGGTTGGAAATCATTCGCAGAGTGTAAAGGTATAAGGGAGCTTGACTGCGAGAGCTACAACTCGAGCAGGGACGAAAGTCGGGCTTAGTGATCCGGTGGTTCCGTATGGAAGGGCCATCGCTCAACGGATAAAAGCTACCCTGGGGATAACAGGCTTATCTCCCCCAAGAGTTCACATCGACGGGGAGGTTTGGCACCTCGATGTCGGCTCGTCGCATCCTGGGGCTGTAGTCGGTCCCAAGGGTTGGGCTGTTCGCCCATTAAAGCGGCACGCGAGCTGGGTTCAGAACGTCGTGAGACAGTTCGGTCCCTATCCGTCGCGGGCGTAGGAAATTTGAGAGGATCTGCTCCTAGTACGAGAGGACCAGAGTGGACTTACCGCTGGTGTACCAGTTGTCTTGCCAAAGGCATCGCTGGGTAGCTATGTAGGGAAGGGATAAACGCTGAAAGCATCTAAGTGTGAAACCCACCTCAAGATGAGATTTCCCATGATTTTATATCAGTAAGAGCCCTGAGAGATGATTAGGTAGATAGGTTAGAAGTGGAAGTGTGGCGACACATGTAGCGGACTAATACTAATAGCTCGAGGACTTATCCAAAGTAACTGAGAATATGAAAGCGTATGGTTTTCTTGATTTGAATAGATATTCAATTTTGAGTAGGTATTACTCAGAGTTAAGTGACGATAGCCTAGGAGATACACCTGTACCCATGCCGAACACAGAAGTTAAGCCCTAGAACGCCGGAAGTAGTTGGGGGTTGCCCCCTGTGAGATATGGAAGTCGCTTAGCTCTA
>NZ_SPGF01000086.1 GCF_005844455.1 Streptococcus mitis
CACCTGGCACAAGTCTCAGGCTTTGGAGTTGCCAGAAAATATCACGTGTACATTTATTCCTCCATACACTCCAGAAATGAATCCCATTGAGCAAGTTTGGGCAGAGATACGAAAGCGTGGATTCAAAAACAAGGCCTTCAAATCTTTAGAAGAAGTCATTTTGAAGTTAGAAACAGTGATTCAAAATTTGGAAAAAGAATGCCTGAGGAAGATTGTTCACAGAAAATGGATTTGTCCAGAATAGATTTTTGATGAGTATAAAAAGGTCCACCGGACCTTCTTCACTTTCTTATTTCTAGACTCAGGGGAAAAAGACTAAACTCAGTAACAACTAGGAAACAAGTGTTTTATCTAATTCCTTGACGCAGTCGCTGTCTGGTTTGAAATGCGCTTTACCAAGCTTTTTCAAACCTAGTCATCGTTGCGGGGGTGAGACAAGGAAAATCGAACTCTTCGAGTTACCGAATCTTCTCTCACTTTTTTATTTCAAGGCGAGAGGCTGAAAACCTACACTGGAGGTTATTCTTGCTCCCCAGTTTCAAGGCTCAAGCTAAAAAGGTCCACTAGACCTTCTTCGCTTTCTCATTTCTAGGCTCAGGGTAAAAAGACTAAACTCAGTAACAGCTAGAAAACAAGTTTTTCATCTAGTTACTTGACGCAGTCGCTGTCTGGTTTGAAATGAGCTTTACCAAGCTTTTTCAAACCTAGTTATCGTTGCAGGGGTGAGACAACGAAATCGAACTCTTCGAGTTACCGGACCTACTCTCACTTTTTTATTTCAAGGTGAGAGGCTGAATACCTCTACTGGAGGTTTTCACTCCCAAAAGTCATCAAATACGGTGATTGGTAGGTGGCGTTTGTGTTGGCCTTTGTGCCACCAGTTTTCAATAGTCATTTGGGCTCCTGGGCTGATTGTTTTGCCTTCTAAGTAGTCGTCAATCTCCTCATAGGTAACTCCAAGTGCTACTTCATCAGCTAGGCCTGGTTTGTCTTCTTCTAGGTCTGCTGTTGGGATTTTTTCATAAAGGGCTGGATCAGCACCAAGTTCCTGCAAGAGTTGTTTTCCTTGTCGTTTATTAAGGCGGAAAAGTGGTAAAATATCTGCACCACCGTCGCCAAACTTGGTAAAGAAACCTGTGATATTTTCCGCAGCATGGTCTGTTCCAATGACCGCTCCGCTATGGGCACCAGCAAGGACATATTGGGCAATCATACGGCAACGTGCCTTGATATTTCCCTTGTTGAAGTCTGAAACAGGGCTTCCTGTCGCTTCAACTGCAGCTGTCATAGCATCAGCTGATTCCTTAATATTAACCACTAAGCTGACATCTGGCTGGATAAAGGCTAGGGCTTTTTGAGCATCTGCTTCATCAGCTTGTACTCCGTATGGCAGGCGGACGGCGATAAATTTGTAGCTGTCATCTCCTGTCTCTGCTCGCAGTTCTTCCATAGCTAATTGGGCCAAGCGCCCTGCCAAGGTTGAGTCCTGTCCTCCAGAAATCCCTAGTACAAAGGTTTTTAGGAAAGGGTGTTTTTTCAGATATCTCTTTAAGAAATCAATAGAACGACGGATTTCTTCTTGGGCATCAATCACTGGTTTCACACCTAGTTCTTGGATAATCGTTTCTTGCAAACTCATTTTTCTTCTCCTTCACCAAGGGCTTCCTTGCGCATTTTGTCAATCAAGTCCATCTTGTCTTGCCATACATCACGCGCCAAATCCACTGGATAATGCTGTGGATTAAGCACGCGCTTGTACTCATCCCAAAGCTTGTCAAATTCCTTACGAGCATAAGCCTGAATCTCAGTCAAGCTAGGCAAGTTGTAAATCAATTTTCCGTTTTTAAAGATATCCACCAAGAGAGGAACAGCATCAAAATTACGAACCGTCTTCTTGATGTAAGTATAAGTCGGATGGAACATCTTGATTTCTGTCATGCTGGCAACATCCACACCATCATAGGTAATGTAGTCGCCTTCTGACTTGCCTTTTTCACGACTGGTAATGCGCCACACCTGCTTCTTACCTGGCGTCGACACTTTTTCCGCATTATTAGACAGCTTGATGGTATTACGCATATTACCATTTTCATCTTCGATGGCAACAATCTTATAAACTGCACCAAGAGCTGGTTGGTCATAGGCTGTAATCAACTTGGTACCCACACCCCAGACATCAATCTTGGCCTTTTGCATCTTGAGGTTGAGGATAGTATTTTCGTCCAAATCATTAGAAGCATAAATCTTAGCCTCTGTAAATCCAGCCTCGTCCAATTGCTGACGGACTTTCTTGGAAATGTAAGCAATATCCCCAGAGTCAATCCGCACACCCATAAAGTTAATCTGATCCCCCAACTCACGCGCCACCTGAATAGCCGCTGGCACACCGATGCGAAGGGTGTCATAGGTATCCACAAGAAAGACACAATTTTTGTGGGTCGCAGCATAAGCCTTGAAAGCCTCATAATCATTGCCATAAACCTGCACCAAGGAATGGGCGTGAGTCCCCAAGGCAGGAATATCAAAGAGTTTACCAGCACGCACATTGCTGGTTCCATTGGCACCACCAATCACCGCTGCGCGTGTTCCCCAGATAGCCGCATCCATCTCTTGCGCCCGACGTGTCCCAAACTCCATCAAGGGTTCATCTTCGATAACCGAACGAATACGAGCTGCCTTAGTCGCCACCAAGGTCTGGTAGTTGACTATGTTCAAAAGAGCCGTTTCGACCAATTGACATTGGGCTAGAGGGCCTTCCACCTGCACAATCGGTTCATTAGCAAAGACCAAGTCCCCTTCTTGGGCAGAACGAACGGTCAACTCTAACTTGAAATTGCGGAGGTAATCCAAGAACGCCCCATGATAACCAAGCGACTCCAAATAGGCTATATCACTATCTGAAAAACGCAAGTCTTCAAGATAGTTCACAATTCTTTCCAAACCAGCAAAAATCGCATAGCCGTTCTTAAAAGGCTGTTGGCGGAAATAAACCTCAAAAACTGCCTTCTTATTGTGAATCCCTTGGTCAAAGTAAACCTGCATCATGTTAATCTGATACAAGTCTGTGTGCAATGTCAAACTATCATCTGGATACATACTTTTCCTACTTCCTTAGCTAGAAACCCATGAAAATTTTCAAGAACTTTCATGTATTCCAATAAATTAGTACTATTATATCACATTTTAGCTGGATTGAGAAAAGAGTAACAAGCTATTCTCCACTCTCCAGTTCATCCATGTCTTGCTCAAATTTTTTCTGGGCCCATTCGCCATAACTCTTCAGACCGAGATTGCCAATAAAGACCCAAGGAAGGTAAATGACATAAGTAATGACCCAAGCGGACATGTATTTAACGTTCAAAGGATTGTGCTGATAAATTTCTATGTTGAATTGATAATTCTGCAACATCAAAAGAGCTGTAATCGTCAAGGTTAGGAAAAAACAACCCAAAATTGTAAAATGAAAACGACTATAATAGGTCACTCCCAGATAACGGGCACGATTGAAAAAGAAGAAAATCCCTACTATCAGAGTATAGACTAGAAAATTCGGATTAAAAAGAGATGGAGCCAACACTGCCACCAAATAGCTTAGAAGTACAAGCACAATAAAGAGTGAAAAAGACTCTGCCCCAGCTTTATTGATTAGTTGTTCTTCTCTTTCGTCAAGTAATTGATAATGAATGAATTTATTTACCATCTTCTTCCTCCCAAAATAGTTGGTCTAGGGTTTTCCCTAAACATCTACAAATGGACTGGCAGAGCGAGAGACTGGGATTGTATTTCCCCGCCTCTATCAAACCAATAGTCTGGCGCGTCACCCCAACAGCCTCTGCCAGTTGACCTTGTGTTAAATCAAGCTCGACTCGAGCTAATTTTAATTTTAAATTTTTAGCCACCTGCGTCCTCCTTATAATTCTAAAAAGTTGCGCCTCTTTTCAACATTATTATATCATATATCTAACTTAATGCAATGTATAAATGTCATTTTGTGATATTTTATTAACAAAAACTCTCTACCACAAAAAGATAGAGAGTGTTAAGTTTAAATATAGGATTTCAAAATTTCGACGACATCACTTCTTTTCTTAACCCGATAAGCCTTGATGCCCAACTTCTCAGTTGCCATTTCATTGTCCTCAATATCGTCTAGAAAGACACAATTTGTATAGTAGATTGAAATAAGATGTGAACAAATTGATTAGGAAAATCAAATTAATGTATAGAAATATTTTAGCAGCCATGACGTACTATTCTAGATTCAATCTACTATAGTATTTAAGGGGTATTTTATCGAGACTTATGTCAAGCTCCCTCTTTGCTCTATGCTTTCATCTTCTACTTACAAATCCTTTTGGTAATAAAATCTTTGCCCTGTGTAGGGATAGTCTTGCAAGGTAA
The DNA here is from genome assembly GCF_005844455.1 of Streptococcus mitis. Lineage (GTDB taxonomy): Bacteria > Bacillota > Bacilli > Lactobacillales > Streptococcaceae > Streptococcus > Streptococcus mitis_BF. The sequence goes on from NZ_SPGF01000086.1 coordinate 4,402, forward strand.
AGACTTCCTTGTAGCCATGGCTTAGATAAAAGTCTGGTGCCTGAAACTGATAAGTATTGACAAATGCAAAACGACAGTTTCGATTCTTGACTTCACTTTCTGCCTGTTGCAATAGTTTTGAACCGATTCCTTTCCCTCGCAGTTCCTCTTTTACAAACAAATACTCAATTTCCAGCCAATTTCCAAAAGTCTCTGCTACTAAGCCTGCCAGGAGATGTCCCTTTTCATCCTCAACATAAAGGTTCAATGGCTCACTTTCAGCCTCTTCTCTTTTGGAACGGTTATAAGCACGAATCAAATTCCCAATTTCTTGTGCCTTCTGGGATTCCTTATTTTCCAATCTAAAGTACATCCAAACCTCCTCGAAAACTGATACAGCTTGATTATAGTCTTATTTCAATAGACTGTCAAACTAGCAAAAACCCACCAACCTAAGCTGATGAGTCCTTAATCTATTTAAACATCTAACAATATACGTTTTTCTGATTTTAAAAGACTTTTTTCCTATTCTTTTTTGAAACATTTTATCTTAAACAATAGACTTGTTCGGTAACTAAAAAGTGGTATACTAAAGCTATGGAAACAACATACGAAAAAGCCTTAAAATTAAACTCAGAGAATTTCAAATTGTTGATAGGTGTTAAAAAAGCGACGTTTCAACTGATGCTTGATTGTCTCACTGACGCTTATCAAGCGCAACACCGAAAAGGAGGACGCCCACGCCGTCTAAGTATGGAAGACCAACTTATCATGACCTTGCGCTACTTACGCT
>NZ_SPGF01000087.1 GCF_005844455.1 Streptococcus mitis
CAACTCTTATTCAAAGTGGTTTTACGATTTCAAAAACTCATCTTAGTGCTGAGGATACGGTGATTGTGGATGCAACAGAGGTAAAAATCAATCGTCCTAAAAAAATCAACTAGCCAATTATTCTGGTAAAAAGAAATATCATGCTATGAAGGCTCAAGCGATTGTCACAAGTCAAGGGAGAATTGTTTCTTTGGATATCGCTGTGAACTATTGCCACGATATGAAATTGTTCAAAATGAGTCGCAGAAATATCGGACAAGCTGGTAAAATCTTGGCAGACAGTGGTTATCAAGGACTTATGAAGATGTATTCACAAGCGCAAACTCCGAGGAAATCAAGCAAACTGAAGCCACTAACTCTTGAAGATAAAGCCTATAACCATGCGCTATCCAAAGAGAGAATCAAGGTTGAGAATATTTTTGCCAAAGTAAAAACGTTTAAAATATTTTTAACAACCTATCGAAATCGACGCAAACGGTTTGGATTACGAATGAATTTGATTGCTGGCATTATCAACCGTGAACTAGGATTTTAGTTTCGCAGGAAGTCTAATCATAGACTTGTCCTAAAAATCTTTCCCTTTCCCAAACTCCTCCACCTCATCTGGCACATCACTAAACAAAGTCACATGTCCCATCTTGCGGTTGTGCTTCGCTTCTATTTTACCATACATGTGTAGGTGGGCGCTTGGATTTTCTGTGACATATTTTTCAGCGGCCTCGATGTGTTGGCCGAGAACATTGAGCATAACGGCTGGCGCATGCAGTTTGATAGCTGGCAATGGCGATCCCAGAACGCCTAGAATATGGGTATCAAACTGGGAGAAGTCACAGGCTTCGATAGAGTAGTGTCCTGAATTGTGTGGACGCGGGGCAATCTCATTGACAATGATGTCATCAGCTGTCGCAAACATCTCCACGCAGAGCGTTCCAGATAGATTTAGCTGTTCTGCGATTCGCACTGCCATAGCTTTGGCCTTTTCAGCTAGACTTGCAGAAATCCGAGCAGGCACGATGGTCTTAGACAAAATATTGTTGCGGTGGATATTTTCCTGAACTGGGAAGACTGTCACATTCTTGCCGTTTCCAGACACGATGACAGAAATTTCAAGGTCAAAGTTGACAAATTCTTCCAAGACACAAACTGCTGATTCAGCTAGTTCATAGGCTTCTTCCAAATCTTCTACTGAGCGAATGACCTTCTGACCATGCCCATCGTAGCCACCAGTCGCCGTCTTGAGGACATAATTTTTAGAAAGGTCAATATCTGCCAAATCTTGGCTTGAAGTCACAACCTTGTAGGGTGCCACAGTGACTTGTGCCTTGTTTGAGAGGAAGTCCTTTTCAAAAATGCGATTTTGAGAGATGCGGAGCAGGTCTGTTCCTTGAGGAAGTTGTCCTTCCTTGATAACCGCATCCAGACCGTCAGCATCGACATTTTCAAACTCATAGGTGAGGACATCGCAACGCTCTGCCAACTGACGAAGAGCATCCACATCATTATAAGGCGCCACGATGATTCCCGCCACGCGAGAGGCTGGGCAATCCGCCGCAGGATCCAGCGCGATGACCTTGTGCCCCATGTAGATAGCAGAAATGGCCATCATCTGACCAAGCTGACCGCCACCGATAATTCCGATTGTTTTAGATGAGCTCATTGGTAGACTCCTCTGCGATTTTTCCTTGCTCTTCTGCGAAATCAGCCAAAGCTGTCGCAATAGCCTGATCCTCTACTGAGAGGAGACGGAGGGCAAAGAGAGCCGCATTTGTCGCACCTGCTTCACCGATAGCCATTGTCGCAACAGGTACGCCACCCGGCATCTGCACGATAGAGTAAAGTGAATCCACGCCACTAAGGGCACGCGATTTGACAGGCACCCCGATGACAGGAAGGATTGTTTTAGCTGCGACCATGCCTGGCAAGTGAGCTGCGCCACCAGCACCAGCGATGATAACCTTGATGCCACGGCTACGTGCTTCTTCAGCATGTCTGAACATAAGGTCCGGTGTACGGTGGGCAGAGACAACTTTCTTCTCGTAGGCTACACCGAAGCGGTCTAGAACCTCTGCTGTTTTTTGCATGGTGGCCCAGTCGGATTTTGAACCCATGATGATGGAAATAATTGGTTTAGTCATAATTTTCCTTTTCTTTCCTTTCTTTTTTCAATCACCTTAGGTTGTGAGAGACGGCAACAGCCACCAAAGGTGTCTCATACCTAAATCGGAAGCCCAAGGTCTTCCAATTTCCCTGAACGATTGGATTGTCATTCAATCGTTCTTTCACAACAGCGGTGATTGTTCTATATTAGCTCGCTAACGCTCGTAAATCAAACGACCATTAACGTATTTTGTGAATTTTTGCTAATTCTTTTTTGATAATGGTCTTAGTTTGGCTCGCTTTCGCTCACCCTGATAATTTTTGTGTCTGTTAATCTTTTATTGCCTTGCTTCCGATATCTGTTCGGTAAAAGAGGCCTTCTGTGTTTTGTTGGGAGAGTTCTTGGTAGATGATGTCTTGGGATTCTTTCACAGTATCTGCTGTGGTGACGAGCATATAAACACGTCCGCCGTTTGATAGCAGTGCTCTGCTATTTTCCTCAAACTTAGCTCCAGCATAGTAGGTGATGATGCCGCCATCGGTTTTGGCTGGCAACTTGACACCTTTTTCATAGTCTAGCGGGTAGCCGTTCGAAGCGGCAACCACACCCAGAGTCACACCCTTGTCCAGCCACGTGATCCTAGGCTCCTTGCCATCCAAAATGTCCGTGATGTTCTGCGCAAAGTCAGAAGTCAGACGCGGTAGGATAATCTGGGTCTCGGGATCGCCAAAGCGGGAGTTGAACTCGATAACCTTAGGGCCGTCAGCCGTCAGGATAAGCCCCACGTAAAGCACGCCCAGATAAGGACGGCCTTCCTTAATCATGCCCTCAAGAACCGGCTTGACAATACTGTCAACCGACTGGTCAATCACGCTTTGAGGTAGGTGAGGCACCGGCGCATAAGCCCCCATACCACCTGTATTTGGTCCCTTGTCGCCATCATAGGCACGCTTGTGATCCTGCGCCGCAGGCATCACGTAGAACTTGTTGCCATTGACAAAGGCAAAGAGGGAGAACTCCTCACCATCGAGAAATTCTTCGATAACCACACGCGCACCGGAGTCGCCGAACTTATTGTCCAGCAGCATCTCATGCGCTGCTTCGACCGCCTGCTCCACGGTCTCTGCCACAACCACGCCCTTGCCCAGCGCCAAGCCGTCCGCCTTGACCACGATAGGAGCGCCCTGCTTTTCGATATAAGCCTTTGCTTCCTCGAAGTCGGAAAATGTGCCATAGGCTGCTGTCGGAACGCCGTATTTGACCATGATTTCCTTAGCAAAATCCTTAGACCACTCCAGCTCCGCTGCTAACTTAGTCGGACCAAAAGCTTTAAGCCCAGCCTGATTAAAATCATCAACAATACCAGCTGCTAAAGCGTCATCAGGACCAATGAAAGACCAAGCAATATCATTTTCCTTGGCAAAATCAACGAGCTTATAATGTTCGGAAATTCCTATATTAACCAAATCCAACCCATCAAGCGTCATGCCATCATTTCCGGGCGCAACAAAAACCTGCTCCACCTGCGGAGACGCCAATAACTTCTTAGCAATCGCATGCTCACGACCACCAGAACCAACAACCAAAAGTTTCATAAACAAGATACCAAGAGCGAACAGAAAGCGATAGAGTTTTAGGGAATCAGTGCAGTGTGTAGACACAAAAGACAACTTCTCTAAATCTCGAGCGTTCCGATCGGGTTCAATTCCTTTCGTTCCACGAATTACATAGGACTATTATAACATATTTGTTCGGAAATTTGAAATTCTAATCTAATTTATTCGGAGAAGAAAAGCAGCACTGACTTCAGAATATTTTCAACCGTCATATCTACATCATTTAGTGATAATTGCCAATCCATCTAACTTTTATCACTAAAACCGTTAAAATCAGGTAAAAAGCGGTTTCACCGGAGGCCTCTTCTGTCTGAAATGATATTGTTAACCAACTACAAACTACCACAACAAGATTAAAGAAAAGTGTCTGCGAAGAGGCTCCGAGTTCCATGAGTATCGGTCTTTCTTCTTTTTGAGTGTAAAATGAAAAAGACTACAGTTACATTTTTCCTAAATTTTACAATATCTTTATTCTCCTTTGATTTCCTAATGATATACTCTTGGTAAAAAAATAAAAGGAGAATATTATGACTGTCACTACATCTGAGAAAAAACTTCTCACTGTCTTTTTTAGCATCACTTTCGTATTTCTTATTTTAGCCTCTCTTTTTGATTTGGCTATTTCAGAAAATTTCGCAAGTCAAGCTTCTGTTTTTGGAACCATCTTCCAAATTTATGGCATGTTTCCCGAACACTTAGTACTTTATATTAGCGCGAGTATTCTGGCATATGCTGCGATAAATCGCTCTGGAAGTAGATGGATTCGCTATTTTCTTGCTATGCTTATGCTCTTAGTAGCATTTTGGGGTATTTACGGAATGGTACAAGAATGGTTTGGTTACACTGTTAGCATGCTTAATAATATTAAGGACGGTATTGCTATTGGTACTGCTAATAATGATAGTTCTCAAAAAGTTGTTTACTCTAAATTTTTAGAATTTGCTTGTTCCGTAGGTATATGGGGAATCGGAGAAATTGGAATTTTTAAGTGGCTTTCTGAAAAAGATGGTAAACAATTGAAATATTTGATTTTAGTAGCTTTTGCAGGGATTGCCTTCTATTTCATCTCTGGCGAAATCATCAATACAATGAAAGACTACTGGGGACGTTTTCGTCCTTATACTCAATTGTTTCCAAAAAGCAACTTTGTCCATTGTCTGCTGACAGTGGACTTTAAAACACTTTTTTCCAATCCT
>NZ_SPGF01000088.1 GCF_005844455.1 Streptococcus mitis
ATGGGAAATCCCTCCTTAACTATAAGTTTATCACATAAAAAAGAAACCCAAATACAGAATTGTATTTGAATTTCTTAACTTAATGACATTGTCCTATGTGGGCAGCTTTTTCTTGTCCATAAAAAATACTTATCACGGCCTTAAAAAACATATAGCATATTGAATCTAGAATAGTACGCCGTGGTTGCTAAAATATTTCTATACATTAATTTGACTTTCCTAATCAATTTGTTCGCATCTTATTTCAATCTACTATATTAGACGAAAGTCATTTTGAGTGATATGATAGGACTATCGTTATACTCAATGAAAATCAAAGAGCAAACTAGGAAGCTAGCCGCAGGTTGCTCAAAGCACTGCTTTGAGGTTGTGGATAGAACTGACGAAGTCAGTAACCATACCTACGGTAAGGCGACGCTGACGTGGTTTGAAGAGATTTTCGAAGAGTATTAACATTCGAAAGGAGAGACATCATGGCTAGAACGGTTGTAGGAGTTGCTGCAAATCTATGTCCCGTAGACGCAGAAGGCAAAAATATTCACTCATCTGTATCTTGTAGATTCGCAGAGAGCATTCGTCAAGTCGGTGGTCTCCCTTTAGTCATTCCTGTTGGTGATGAGTCAGTTGTACGTGATTATGTGGAAATGATTGACAAACTCATTTTGACAGGAGGCCAAAATGTTCATCCTCAGTTTTATGGAGAGAAAAAGACCATCGAGAGCGATGATTACAATCTGATCCGTGACGAATTTGAATTGGCACCCTTGAAAGAAGCGCTCCGTCAGAATAAACCAATTATGGCAATCTGTCGCGGTGTCCAACTTGTTAATGTTGCCTTTGGTGGAACCCTCAATCAAGAAATCGAAGGTCACTGGCAAGGCCTACCTTTCGGAACATCTCACTCTATTGAGACAGTAGAAGGAACTGTGGTGGCTAAGCTATTTGGAAAAAAAGTCAGGTTAACTCAGTCCATCGTCAAAGCATTAAAGATTTGGCACCTAATTTCCGTGTAACCGCTATTGATCCAAGAGACCAGACCATCGAAGCGATTGAGTCTATCGACGAGCACCGCATTATCGGTTTGCAGTGGCATCCAGAGTTTCTGGTTAATGAAGAAGATGGCAATTTAGAATTATTTGAGTATTTATTGAATGAACTGTAACGACTGGGACATCTAGTCGTTCTTTCTTTTATTTTTTCAAAATTTTTGGAATGTGGGATTTTTACGCAAACGTTTGAATTCTGATAAAAATTGGAGAAATTCGACAAAAAAACTTGAAAAAAACGAAGGTAAGCGTTATGATAGAAAAGAAGAAATATTGGAGGAATAACATGTCACATATTAAATTTGATTATTCAAAAGTTTTAGACAAATTTGTTGCACCACATGAAGTGGAATACATGCAATCACAAGTAACAGCAGCAGATGAATTGATCCGTAAAGGAACTGGTGCTGGTAGCGACTTCTTAGGATGGTTGGACCTTCCTGAAAACTACGACCGCGAAGAATTTGACCGTATCTTGAAAGCTGCTGAGCAAATCAAATCAGACAGCGATGTTTTGGTTGTTATCGGTATCGGTGGATCTTACCTTGGTGCCAAAGCAGCAATCGACTTCTTGAACCACCACTTTGCAAACTTGCAAACAAAAGAAGAACGTAAAGCTCCACAAATTCTTTACGCAGGAAACTCAATTTCATCTACTTACCTTGCTGACTTGGTAGAGTATGTTGCAGACAAAGACTTCTCAGTAAACGTGATTTCTAAATCAGGTACAACAACTGAACCAGCGATTGCTTTCCGCGTCTTCAAAGAACTTTTGGTTAAGAAATACGGTCAAGAAGAAGCCAACAAACGTATCTATGCAACAACTGACCGCCAAAAAGGTGCTGTTAAAGTTGAAGCAGATGCTAACGGTTGGGAAACATTTGTTGTTCCAGATGACATCGGTGGACGCTTCTCAGTATTGACAGCAGTTGGTTTGCTTCCAATCGCTGCATCAGGAGCTGACATCAAAGCCCTTATGGAAGGTGCTAACGCAGCTCGCAAAGACTACACTTCAGACAAAATCTCTGAAAACGAAGCTTACCAATACGCAGCAGTTCGTAACATTCTTTACCGTAAAGGCTATGCAACTGAGATCTTGGTAAACTACGAGCCGTCACTTCAATACTTCTCAGAGTGGTGGAAACAATTGGCTGGTGAATCAGAAGGGAAAGACCAAAAAGGTATCTACCCAACTTCAGCCAACTTCTCAACTGACTTGCACTCACTTGGTCAATTTATCCAAGAAGGAACTCGTATCATGTTTGAAACAGTTGTTCGTGTTGACAAACCTCGTAAAAACGTGATTATTCCTACATTGGAAGAAGACCTTGATGGACTTGGTTACCTTCAAGGAAAAGACGTTGACTTTGTAAACAAAAAAGCGACTGATGGTGTTCTTCTTGCCCACACAGATGGTGATGTACCAAATATGTACGTGACTCTTCCAGAGCAAGACGCTTTCACTCTTGGTTACACAATCTACTTCTTCGAATTGGCTATCGCTCTTTCAGGTTACTTGAATGCTATCAACCCATTTGACCAACCAGGTGTTGAAGCTTACAAACGTAACATGTTTGCTCTTCTTGGAAAACCAGGATTTGAAGAATTGAGCAAAGAACTTAACGCACGTCTATAATAGAAGAAAAGAGTGGTTTGTCCACTCTTTTTACTCTCTTTATCCATAGAAATTGGACTCAGCCAAGACTTGTGATATAATATAGAGAGTAAAAAGGCAGACGCCTAGAGACTTTATAGGAGAAACTATGTCAAAAGATATCCGCGTACGTTACGCACCAAGTCCAACAGGACTACTACACATCGGGAATGCCCGTACAGCATTGTTCAACTACCTTTACGCACGTCATCATGGTGGAACTTTTATTATCCGTATTGAAGATACTGACCGTAAACGACATGTCGAAGATGGTGAACGTTCACAGCTTGAAAACCTTCGTTGGTTAGGAATGGATTGGGATGAAAGCCCGGAAACACATGAAAACTACCGCCAGTCTGAACGTTTGGACTTGTATCAAAAATACATCGACCAATTGCTAGCTGAAGGAAAAGCCTACAAATCTTATGTTACAGAAGAAGAGTTGGCAGCTGAACGCGAACGCCAAGAAGCCGTAGGTGAAACTCCTCGTTACATCAATGAATACCTTGGTATGAGTGAAGAAGAAAAAGCAGCTTACATCGCAGAACGTGAATCAGCAGGAATCATCCCAACAGTTCGTTTGGCTGTCAATGAGTCAGGTATCTACAAGTGGCATGATATAGTCAAAGGCGATATCGAATTTGAAGGTGGCAATATCGGTGGTGACTGGGTTATCCAAAAGAAAGACGGTTACCCAACTTACAACTTTGCCGTTGTCATCGATGACCATGATATGCAAATTTCTCACGTAATCCGTGGAGACGACCACATTGCTAATACACCAAAACAGCTCATGGTTTATGAAGCACTTGGTTGGGAAGCTCCAGAGTTTGGTCACATGACCTTGATTATCAACTCTGAGACTGGTAAGAAGTTATCTAAACGTGATACTAATACACTTCAATTTATCGAAGATTACCGAAAGAAAGGTTACCTTCCAGAAGCAGTCTTTAACTTTATTGCTCTTCTTGGTTGGAACCCAGGTGGCGAAGATGAAATCTTCTCTCGTGAAGAACTCATTAAACTTTTCGATGAAAACCGCCTCAGCAAGTCTCCAGCAGCCTTTGACCAGAAAAAACTAGACTGGATGAGCAATGATTATATCAAGACTGCAGATCTAGAAACTATCTTTGAAATGGCAAAACCATTCTTAGAGGAAGCAGGCCGATTGACTGATAAGGCTGAAAAATTGGTAGAACTCTATAAACCACAAATGAAATCAGTAGATGAAATTATTCCATTGACAGAGCTTTTCTTCTCAGATTTCCCAGAATTGACAGAAGCAGAGCGCGAAGTCATGGCGGGTGAAACAGTCCCAGCAGTTCTTGAAGCCTTCAAAGCAAAACTTGAAGCAATGACAGATGATGAATTTGTGACAGAAAATATCTTCCCGCAAATTAAAGCAGTCCAAAAAGAAACAGGTATCAAAGGAAAAAATCTCTTCATGCCAATTCGTATTGCTGTTTCAGGTGAAATGCATGGACCAGAATTGCCAGATACGATCTTCTTGTTAGGTCGTGAAAAATCAATCCAGCATATAGAAAATATGTTAAAAGAAATCTCTAAATAAGAAGGATGTAATAATGGGCATCTGGGAAAAGATGTACGAAGAAGCACAGAAATTATATAATCCACATGAAGTATCTGATTTTGTTTATGCCAACCATGTTGTAGCCGCAGTAGAAGCAGAAGAAGGACAAATATTTACAGGTTTCTGTATGGAAGGAACCTGTGGTGTATTCCATCTCTGCGCAGAGCGGGCAGCTCTCTTCAATATGTACCAATTTTCAGGACAAACTAAGGTTAAAAAAGTATTAGCCTTTCGAGACAAACCACCTTATGGTGGAAGTTCAGGAATGCCTTGTGGTGCTTGCAGAGAATTCCTTTTAGAGTTGAACGCCGAAAATAAAGATGCAGAATTCATGATGGACTACGATAGAAGAAAGATAGTGAAAGTCGCAGAACTAATGCCCTATTGGTGGGGAGAAGAACGTGCTTCTAAGTTTGATAAGTAATAAAAGAGTCAGTTCAATTCTCAATGTCATTAAGTTAAGAAATTCAAATACAATTCTGTATTTGGGTTTCTTTTTTATGTGATAAACTTATAGTTAAGGAGGAATTTCCCAT
>NZ_SPGF01000089.1 GCF_005844455.1 Streptococcus mitis
TCCAATGACCTACGAAGAGACGATGACGAGCGACTTTTTTGAAGCTTGGTTTCAGAAGTTTCTCTTACCAACATTAAACACACCATCAGTTATTATTATGGATAATGCAAGATTCCATAGAATGGGTAAGCTAGAACTCTTGTGTGAAGAGTTTGGGCATAAACTGTTACCACTTCCTCCCTACTCACCTGAGTACAATCCTATTGAGAAAACATGGGCTCTTTTGTCTTATTCTTGTTTCAATTGACTATATCATGTGTTCTGAACGAAGTTTCCTAAAGAAATTCTAAGTTGTATCGTAACCAATTGATTTCTGAGTTGACTATATAAGAAAATGAGCATCTCCAACTACGAGAATGCTCATTTTTTAGGATTGTATAGGCAAATTTTACATATGTTTCAAACGCTCAATCCGTTCTGAGATAGGTGGGTGAGTATAAAAAAGTTTTTGGAACCCTCCCCCTTTCTTGGGAGCATTAATATAAAGTGCACTACTGGCATCATCTACAGGACGACTCATAGGTTTACTATTATTCAACTTACGTAGAGCATTTATCATCCCTTGTGGATTACGAGTCAACTCGACACTGGAAGCATCAGCTAGGAATTCCCTCTGGCGAGAAATAGCTAGTTGCACCAAGGTTGCAGCAAGAGGTGCCAGCACAATAGCTAGTAGAGAAACCACTAGCATAATGATTTCTAAGCCATTTCCATCTCGGTCATCGTCACTTCGTCTGCGACCTGCACCACCCCACCACATCATACGACCAGCCATACTAGAAAGCATGGTAATGGCACTGGCAAGGGCAACAGCAATAGTCGAAATACGGATATCGTAATTACGGATATGACTGACTTCATGGCCCATAACAGCTTCTAGCTCCTCACGATTCATGATAGCTAGAAGGCCTGAAGTCGCAGCAATTGCCGCATTTTGAGGATTAGAACCTGTCGCAAAGGCATTTAGGGCTGGATCATCAATGATGAAAACACGGGGCATGGGAATCTGAGCCACCATGGCCATATCTTCTACTACATGGTAGAGGTCTGGTGCTGTTTGCTCATCAACCTCACGCGCCCCATTCATAGACATGACAATCTCTGTCGATTGAAAGATCATGGTCAGAGCGTAGATAAGGCCTATAATTAGGGCAATAATCATGCCGCCAAGACCTGAGCGCATGAAGAGATAGCCAACCGCATAACCAACCAAGGCCAAGAGTAGGAAGAAAACCAGCAACAAAATCCAGGTTTTTCGTTTATTGCTCGCAATTTGATCAAACAACATCTTAATCACCTAAACCACTAAAGTCAACTTTAGGAACTGCCTTTTCCTCCTCAGGTGTTTGAAGGAAGTCTGCAGCTTTAAAGCCAAATAGTCCTGCGATGATGTTACTTGGGAAGCTTTCAAGTTTTACATTGTAGTTGCTGACAACACTGTTGTAGAGTTGGCGTGAGTAAGAAATTTTATTTTCTGTATTGGTCAACTCTTCTTGCAATTTGATAAAGTTAGCACTAGCTTTCAAGTCTGGGTAATTCTCTGCTACTGCAAAGATACCAGAAATCTGGCGGGTAAGGGCATCACTGGCCTTCATAGCTTCGGCTGGTGAAGTTGCTGCGGCTACTTGTCTACGAAGTTCTGTTACTTTTTCCAAGGTAGAACCTTCATATTTCGCATATCCTTTGACTGTTTCAATCAAGTTTGGGAGGAGATCATTACGACGCTTCAACTGAACATCGATCTGGCTCCAAGCCTCCTTGGTTTGCATACGATTTTTAACCAAACCGTTATAGCTAACAATCACAAAAATAACAATCAGAGCCAAAACTCCAAGAATAATCCAAGTCATAATCTTATTCCTTTCTACTTTTAGATTAGTACCAGTATATCAAATTTTTAATGATTGTGGTAAAATAAGATGATACTAAAGAAGGAAATAACTATGAAACCAGAAACATTTTACAATTTGCTTGCCGAGCAAAATCTTCCACTTTCGGACCAGCAAAAAGAACAATTTGAACGTTATTTTGAACTCTTGGTCGAGTGGAATGAAAAGATTAATTTAACAGCCATTACAGACAAGGAAGAAGTTTATCTCAAACATTTTTATGATTCGATTGCACCCATTCTACAAGGCTTGATTCCCAATAAAAATATCAAACTGCTTGATATAGGGGCTGGGGCAGGATTTCCTAGTCTACCAATGAAAATCCTCTATCCTCAGCTTGATGTGACCATCATTGATTCACTAAATAAGCGCATCAACTTCCTCCAATTGTTGGCTCAGGAGCTGGATTTGGATGGCGTCCACTTCTACCATGGGCGTGCAGAAGATTTTGCCCAAGATAAGAACTTCCGTGCTCAATATGATTTTGTAACAGCTCGTGCGGTTGCCCGTATGCAGGTCCTATCTGAATTGACCATTCCTTACCTGCAAGTTGGTGGCAAACTATTGGCACTCAAGGCCAGCAATGCTCCTGAGGAGTTATTAGAAGCCAAGAATGCCCTCAACCTCCTCTTCAGCAAGGTCCAAGACAATCTCAGCTACGCCCTACCAAATGGAGATCCGCGTTACATCACAGTGGTAGAAAAGAAAAAAGAAACACCAAATAAATATCCACGTAAGGCTGGCATGCCCAACAAACGCCCGCTTTAAATTTTTAAGTAAAAAAATATTTACAAAGTTTGTAATTTTTGCTATACTATCACAAGCAAAGGTTTTTAATGTCATCCCGTGAGGTGACGAAGACGCAGAAATATTTGAAACTCTTTAAAGTCTAGATTTTAAAGAAGTCTTACTCTGAGGGCCTATTGCTATAAAATAATGGGCTCTTTTTTGACGCCCAAAAGTGAGGTTTATATGAAACAAGAATCAACTGTTGATTTGTTACTAGACGTTGACCAACGTCCTTCAGCTGGAAAAGGAATTCTCCTTAGTTTCCAACACGTTTTCGCCATGTTTGGTGCGACCATCTTGGTACCATTGATTTTGGGAATGCCTGTATCTGTTGCCCTTTTTGCTTCAGGTGTTGGAACACTCATCTACATGATTTCAACTGGATTTAAAGTTCCAGTTTATCTAGGTTCTTCATTTGCCTTTATCACAGCTATGTCACTGGCTATGAAAGAAATGGGTGGTGATGTATCTGCTGCCCAAACAGGGGTGATCTTGACTGGTTTGGTCTACGTCCTTGTTGCTGCTGGTGTTCGTTTTACAGGTACAAAATGGATTGATAAACTCTTACCACCAATCATTATTGGACCTATGATTATCGTTATCGGTCTTGGACTTGCAGGTTCAGCTGTTACAAACGCTGATCTTGTAGCGGATGGAAATTGGAAAAATGCTCTTGTAGCGGTTGTTACTTTCCTAATTGCTGCCTTTATCAATACAAAAGGAAAAGGCTTCCTACGAATCATTCCATTCCTCTTTGCCATTATCGGTGGTTACCTCTTCGCACTAACTCTTGGCTTGGTTGACTTTACACCAGTTCTTAAAGCCAACTGGTTCGAAATTCCTGGTTTCTACTTGCCATTTAGCACAGGTGGTGCCTTTAAAGAGTACAATCTTTACTTTGGTCCAGAAACTATTGCCATCTTGCCAATCGCTATCGTAACAATTTCTGAACATATTGGTGACCATACTGTTTTGGGTCAAATCTGTGGCCGTCAATTCTTGAAAGAACCAGGTCTTCACCGTACTCTTCTTGGTGACGGTATCGCAACTTCTGTTTCTGCCTTCCTTGGTGGACCAGCCAATACAACTTACGGAGAAAATACAGGGGTTATCGGTATGACTCGTATCGCTTCTGTCTCAGTTATCCGTAACGCTGCCTTTATCGCGATTGCCCTCAGCTTCCTTGGTAAATTTACTGCCTTGATTTCAACTATTCCAAACGCTGTACTTGGTGGTATGTCAATCCTTCTCTATGGAGTTATCGCCAGCAACGGTTTGAAAGTCTTGATTAAAGAACGTGTTGATTTCGCTCAAATGCGTAATCTCATCATCGCAAGTGCTATGTTGGTCCTTGGACTTGGAGGAGCTATCCTTAAACTTGGTCCAGTAACACTTTCAGGTACTGCCCTATCAGCCATGACAGGAATCATCTTGAACTTGATCTTGCCATACGAGAATAAAGACTAAGAGTCTAAATACACCTAATCCACTCAGACAACTGAGTGGATTTTTCGTGTAGCATAATATAGTCAATGGAAACAGGAATAAGACAAAAGAGCCTCAAAAAAAGAGTCTGGGACAAAAAGATTTTGACTTTAGGTATTCTTTGGCGAATTTCAAGTTCAAGTTAGCCATCAAGAAGAAATTCTATGGGTGACTTGTAGTTCAAGCATTTTTTAGGATAGTTGTTAATCCAATTTTCGATGAATGCGACTTCCTTAGGAGTCGTTTTCTTAGTTCCTTTAGGTAACCATCTACGAATGAGCCTGTTGTGATTCTCATTAGTTCCCCTTTCCCAAGAGGCATAGGGGTGCGCATAATAGATATGTTCCTTAGAAAACACATCAGACAATCGGTTGAATTCCG
>NZ_SPGF01000008.1 GCF_005844455.1 Streptococcus mitis
ACTACCTCAAGAAACAGTTATCTATTATTCGATCGAATCGAAAATATCCAAGAAAGATAAAGGCCCAATCGGTAGTTGATTTCATCTATAGAGTAACATATAGTAGATTGAAACAAGATGTGAACAAATCGATTAGGAAAGTCAAATTAATTTCTAGAAATATTTTAACAGCCATAACGTACTATTCTAGACTCAATCTACTATAAATCTCAACAAATAGGGTGAAAAACCCTTTATTTGTCATGCAAAAAAATAGAAGATGTGATAGAGAATCACTTTGATGTTCTCAATCCTATCTCCTATTCAAGTAGTTAGATCACTAACTTAATGACATTGGATTTCTCCGATCTTTTTTCGTTCCTCTCTATGCAAATCAAAGAATAAAATCTACAAGTTTTACATTTGATTTTCGACGAGAGAAATTATTTAATTGCGCGTGATTGCAAACCTTCTTCTTCCAAGAAGAGACGGAATGGTACGAGTTCTTCTGCTTCGTATTTTTCCTTGAAGGCTTTGATTGCTTCTTCTGAGTGAAGTTTTGGATCCAATTCAAGTACTTCTACTGGAAGTGGACGGTGTTGAGTGATGCGTGCATCGATAACAACAGTTTTACCTTCTTTGTTCAATTTAACAGCTTCTGCAACAACTGCATCGATGTCTTCGATACGGTCAACTGTAAACCCAACAGCTCCTTGAGCTTCAGCGATTTTCGCATAGTCAGCATTAGGGAAGTCACAACCAAACAAGTGTTTGTTTGTGTCTTCGTATTTGTCCTTGATGAAGGCATATTTACCATTTGAGAAGACAACGTTGATAACTGGAAGGTCGTATTGAACGTTTGTGATAACGTCTGGGTAGCACATGTTGAATGCACCGTCACCCATGATGTTCCATACTTGGCGATCTGGATTGTCTTTCTTAGCAGCGATACCACCAGGAAGGGCAATACCCATTGTCGCAAAGAGTGGAGATGTACGCCACATGTTCTTAGGTGTCATGTGAAGGTGACGAGTAGATGTTTGAGTAGTGTCACCTACGTCGATTGAGTAGATAGCGTCTTGATCAGCATGTTTGTTGATTGCATTGTAAACTTGATACAATTGCAATTCACCCTCAGTTTTACCTTCGAGTTTGTTCATGTAATCACGCCAGTTTTGGTTATTCTTAACGTTTGCACGCCACCATGGAGTAGATTCAACTGGATTCACTTTGTCAAGGATTGCTTTCGCTGCTTGACCTGCATCACCAAGGATTGAAGCGTCTAGGGCATGACGTTTACCAAGTTTGTAAGGGTCGATATCAACTTGGATGAATTTTTCAGTGTTCTTGAAGGCTTCGTAAACTTCAGCAAATGGGAAGTTTGAACCAAGGAAAAGAACTGTGTCTGCTTCAAAGACCACTTCGTTGGCTGGTTTCCAACCAACACGGTAAGCAGAACCTGTCAAACCTTCATAGTTCCATTCAAAAGCTTCAAAGTTTTTACCAGTTGTGATGATTGGTGCTTTGATTTTACGTGACAATTCAGTAATCACTTCACCAGCTTTAACACCACCGTAACCAGCATAGATAACTGGACGTTCAGCATTGTTCAAGATTTCAACAGCTTTGTCGATTTCAACTTCGTTCAAAGCAGGAGCGATAAATGAACGCTCGTATGAACCTGAACCGTAGTATGAGTTTTCGTCGATTTCTTGGAAACCGAAGTTTACTGGGATTTCAACAACAGCTGGACCTTTTTTAGAAACTGCAGCACGGCAAGCTTCGTCGATTACTTTTGGCAATTGCTCAGCGTAAGCTACACGTTTGTTGTAGACAGCGATACCGTTGTACATTGGGTTTTGGTTAAGCTCTTGGAATGCATCCATGTTGAGTTCGTTAACTGGACGTGATCCAAGGATTGCTAGGAATGGAGTGTTATCCATAGCTGCATCGTAAACACCGTTAATCAAGTGAGTCGCACCTGGACCACCTGAACCAACTGCAACCCCGATTGAGCCGCCGAATTTAGCTTGCATAACAGCTGCAAGAGCACCTGTTTCTTCGTGGCGAACTTGCAAGAAGCGGATATCTTTGTCTTCAGCCAAAGCGTCCATCAATGAGCTGAGTGTTCCTGATGGGATACCGTAGATTGTGTCTACGCCCCATGTTTTCAATACATTAAGCATTGCTGCAGATGCAGTAATTTTCCCTTGAGTCATAATGATAACTCTCCTTAAAAGTTAATTTGATGAACAATAAAAGCGCTTTTATATGTTTTTTGAAAACGATTCAGTAAATTTACACTCCTAATTTATCACATTTACTTATAGTTTCATAAGAATGTGCTCAGAAACTTTCATTCTCTATTACAGTACAGATTGAAAGCGTTTTCAGTCTCTGTTTTATAATAAAAAGCGAGCAAGCCCGCTTTTAGTCTATTTTACTAAAATTTAGTAAGAGTGAACTGGTTAAAACAGATACAGAACTAAAGGCCATAGCTAGACCAGCCAGTTCTGGATTGAGAACGAGACCAATTCCTGAAAAGACTCCTGCTGCAATCGGAATTCCGATGACATTGTAGATAAAGGCCCAGAAGAGATTGAGCAGAATACGATTAAAGGTTTTCTTACTCATGTCAAAGGCACGAACCACTCCTAGGAGATTATTAGTTGTCAACACCAAATCTGCTGACTCGATAGCGATATCTGTTCCAGCCCCCATGGCAATTCCCACATCTGCTACGCTGAGGGCAGGAGCATCATTAATCCCATCACCAACAAAGGCTACTTTGCCTGACTGTTGTAGTTTATGGATTTCATGAGCTTTTACTTCTGGCAAGACACCTGCAATAACCTCTTCAATTCCGATCTGATCGGCGATAGCACGCGCCACACCAGCATTATCTCCTGTCAGCATGACTGTTTTAAGACCACGTTTTTTTAACTGACTGATAGCTAGCTTGGCATTTTCCTTGGGAATATCTTGCAAAGCAAGCAATCCTTTGATTTGATTGTCAACAGCCAAGAACACAACTGTCTTAGCTTCTTTTTCCAGTTCTTCTAATTTTTCCTGATAAGCGCTAGAAATGGTCTTGCCATCCAACATTTTAGCATTTCCAAGAAGAACTTGATTCCCATTGATTTGCCCTGAAACACCTTTTCCGTGTAGGGCTTGGAAATTTTCAACAGTTTGAAACTCAAGCCCAGCCTCACTCGCTCGTTTCACAATGGCCTCAGCCAGTGGGTGTTGGGAAGCTTCTTCCAAGGATGCTGCCAATCCAAGCACCTCTGTCTCGTCGCCAATAATATCTGTGACCACTGGTTTTCCTTCCGTCAAAGTCCCGGTCTTATCAAAGACAATGGTTTGAACTTTCTGGATTTCCTGTAGAACCGTTCCATTTTTGAGAAGAACCCCCATCTTGGCACTGCGTCCTGTCCCTACCATAAGGGCTGTCGGTGTTGCAAGTCCCAAGGCACATGGGCAGGCGATAATCAAAACCGCCACTCCATAGAGAAGTGAGGACACAAAACTGGCACCAAGCACGACTACACTATCCCTGAGCAAGACAAACCAGACCCAAAAGGTCACGATTCCTAAAATGACAACTGCTGGGACAAAAATCCCTGAAATCTTATCCGTCAAATCCTGAATCGGTGCGCGACTGATCTGAGCTTTCTTCACAAAATCCACAATCTGCGCCAAGACAGTCTCTGAACCAACTTTTTCTGCTTTAAAAACAAGAGTTCCGCTGTTATTGATGGTTGAGCCAATGACAGTATCCCCCATTGTCTTGTCCACTGGCAGGCTCTCACCTGTCACCATGGATTCGTCAATACTGGACACACCTTCCACTACGACACCATCAACTGCAATCTTCTCACCGGGACGCACCCGAATCAGGTCTCCTACCTTGACTTGTTCCAAAGGAACTTGAACATAGCTATCCTCACGCAAGACTTCTGCTGTTTTAGCCTGCAAGTCCAGCAATTTTTCCACAGCTTGGGAAGTATTTTTTCTCATTTTTTCCTCAAAAACGGCTCCCAAAAGAACGAAGAAGAGAATAAATCCAGCACTTTCAAAGTAAACAGGAAGACCAGTAAAGAGAGCAACGAGGCTATAGAAATAAGCCACTAGCGTTCCCAGCGCCACCAAGGTATCCATGTTGGCATTGTGCTTTTTAAAGCTAGCCCAAGCACTCTGGATATAAGGACCACCTGCCACCAGCATAATCGGCGTTGTGGCTAGAAAGGTTCCCCAATGCATAACTTGGTGACTAATACTACCTGTCAACATTCCAATCATGAGAATCACAAGAGGCACAGTAAAGATACTGGTAATCCAAAAACGTTGCAAAAGTGACAAAGATTTTCGAGTCTTCTCAACGACTGTATAGCTTCCCTTTTGCATCTTCATGCCACAAGAAAATTCATGTTGGCCTAATTCTTGAGGTGTAAAACGAATTGTTTTCTCTTCGTCCACGCCGATTGGTTCCAAGATACCTTCTTCTTCAAACAGAATTTCCTTGTAACAGTTTGAAGGAGTTGCTCGATGAAAGGTAATCTCAGCTGGAATCCCTTTTTGAAGCTGTATATGAGCTGGATGGTAGCCTTTGTCTGCCGTGATACGGATTTTTTGAACACCATTTTCAAGACTTGCTTTTACAATTTCAGTCATATCATTCTCCTATTCTACAATCATCTTGCCGTGCATCATATTCATGCCACAAGAGAAACCATACTCTCCAGCCTGCTCAGGCGTGATTTCCACTACATACTCTTCACCCATTGGCAGGTCCGCATGTACACCAAAGTCTGGAAAAACAATTTGATCTAAACATGGTGAAGGATCCTTACGGTCAAAGACAATGCGGGCTGGCACTGATTTCTTGAGAATAATCAACTCAGGCGTATAGCCCCCCATGACCTCCACTCGAATCTCTTGATAGCCCTTTTTTTGTTGGGCCTTTTGTCCAGATTTTTCAGGCTTTTTGAAAAACCAGAACAAGATAAAGGCGATAAGGGCAATACAAATAATGGTTACAATACTATTTAACATGACGTCTCCTTTACATACAATTACATCTTACTTCTGTTACAGCACTTGATTTCTTCTTAGAAATCACAGCTTCTAAGTCTTCCAAGTCAGCCAGAGTAAAATCACATTCATCAATCAAATCAGCCAACAAGTTCTTAATCCTACGAGAACAAACCTTATCTTTGATATCTTTAACAAGCAAGTCTCGACTTTGATCCAAAGTTAAAAGTGCTGAATAGACAAAGGACTTGCCTTCTTTTTTCCGAGTCAGACACTCTTTCTCAACCAGACGAGCCAAAAGAGTTTGAATGGTCGACTTGGACCAGTCGAATCGCTCCGCCAGAACCCTGATCAAATCTGTACTAGTCTGCTCCCCCTGCATCCAAATAATCTTCATGACCTGCCATTCTGCATCTGAAATCTGCATAATCACACCCCCAAAATCTACATTTGTCAATCACAATTATCAGTATACTCTCAAAATCTATATTTGTCAATTATAAAAATCAAATTTTTATAATATATTGAATCTAAAATATAGTTAATTGAAACAAGAACAAGACAAAAGAGCCTCGTAAAAAGTATTGCAACTTGGTATAGTAGATTGAAATAAGATGTGAACAAATTAATTAGGAAGCTAGCCGCAGGTTGCTCAATGCACTGCTTTGAGGTTGTAGATAGAACTGACGAAGTCAGCTCAAAACACTGTTTTGAGGTTGGGGATAGAACTGACGAAGTCAGTAACCATATATACGGTAAGGCGACGCTAACGTGGTTTGAAGAGATTTTCGAAGAGTATTAAAACACAAGCAAAAACCTCCACATCAAGTGGAGGCAAGCTGTTTTATCAATACAATTTTAAGTCACGTGGGTCAACTGGGAGGGTTGGGTTGTATGGGTTGTGACGAAGTTTGAAGTGTTTGACATCCTCAATAGTCTGAGTTCCAGACAACTGCATGACTGTCTTCAATTCTGCATTCAAGTGTTCAAAGACTTGACGCACACCAACACTACCGCCGAGAGCCAAGCCATAGATAACCGGGCGACCAATAGCTACCAAGTCTGCTCCTGAAGCCAAGGCTTTAAAGACGTGTTGACCACGACGAATACCTGAGTCAAAGACAATTGGCACGCGTTTATCAACTGCTTCAGCTACTTCTTGAAGTGAGTCAAAGGCAGCTGGTCCACCGTCGATTTGGCGGCCACCGTGATTGGTTACCCAGATACCAGAAGCTCCTGCAGCAAGCGAACGTTCAATGTCCTCACGGCATTGTGACCCCTTGACATACACAGGGAGTCCTGAGTATGCAGCGATAAATTCTACATCGCGTGGAGACAAGCGTTGTTTAGCTGACTTGTAAACAAAGTCCATTGATTTTCCAGCACCTTCTGCAGGTATTCTTCAACAATCGGCATGCCAACTGGGAAGACAAAACCATTACGCTTATCAACCTCACGATTGCCCCCTACAGTAGCATCTGCAGTCAAGACAATCGCTTTATAACCTTCAGCCTTCACACGGTCCATGATATGGCGGTTAATGCCATCATCTTTACTAAAGTAAAATTGGAACCAGTGAGGTGTCCCTTGAAGGGCTTCCGTAATTTCTGGAAGGTCTACAGTAGAGTAAGAGCTGGTTGTATAAAGAGACCCAAACTCATGCACACCACGCGCAGTAGCCACTTCACCCTGTTCATTTGCCAATTTATGAGCTGCAACAGGCGCCATAATGATTGGTGAAGACAATTTTTCACCTGCAAATTCAATCTCTGTACTTGGATTTTCTACATTGCAAAGCGTATGCGGAACGATGAGTTTGTGGTTAAAGGCACGGATATTCTCACGTAAAGTGAAAGTATCTTCTGCTCCACTGGCGATATAGCCAAAGGCTGCCTTAGGAATAACTTGTTGCGCCATTGGCTCCAAATCATAGGTATTGATGAAGTCTACATGACCTTCTGCATTGCTTGTTTTGTATGACATAAAACGCCCTCCTTAATAAGTAAGCGTTTACTTTGTATATTACAAAAATATCTTAACTCTTTTTTCAAAACTTTTCAAATATTTTGTTTGGAAATTTCAGAAATTTTATGTCTATGATAAAAAATCCTTATCACGGCAATAAAAAATAGATATTATCCAAAGGAGCTTTTAAGTGCTACAATAACTGTATTATTTCTAGATGGGAGGTTCTATTTTTGGATTGGTCCATTGTTGAACAATATCTACCACTATATCAAAAGGCATTTCTCCTAACCTTGCATATTGCTGTTTGGGGAATTTTGGGATCCTTTCTGCTCGGCTTAATCGTTAGTATCATCCGGCATTACCGCATCCCTGTTTTGGCGCAAATAGCGACAGCCTACATCGAATTGTCACGCAACACGCCCCTTTTGATTCAACTCTTCTTTCTCTACTTCGGTCTTCCCCGAATAGGGATTGTCCTATCTTCGGAAGTCTGTGCTACTCTAGGACTGGTCTTTTTAGGAGGTTCCTATATGGCAGAATCTTTCCGAAGTGGGCTAGAAGCTGTCAGTCAAACACAGCATGAGATTGGATTAGCCATCGGTCTGACACCTATACAGGTCTTTCGCTATGTGGTTCTTCCGCAAGCAACAGCGGTGGTCCTACCCTCTTTTAGTGCCAATGTCATTTTCCTGATCAAGGAAACCTCTGTTTTCTCAGCAGTAGCTTTGGCCGACCTCATGTACGTTGCCAAGGACTTGATTGGGCTCTACTATGAGACAGACATCGCATTAGCCATGTTGGTAATTGCTTATCTGATCATGCTACTACCTATCTCACTGGTCTTTAGCTGGATAGAAAGGAGGCTCCGCCATGCAGGATTCGGGAATCCAAGTACTCTTTCAGGGAAATAATCTCCTGCGGATTTTACAAGGACTGGGCATTACGATTGGGATTTCTGTCCTGTCTGTCCTCTTATCCATGATATTCGGAACAGTCATGGGAATCATCATGACCTCCCATTCTAGAATCGTGCGATTTTTAACACGATTGTATCTGGAATTTATTCGTATCATGCCCCAGCTGGTGCTACTTTTCATCATTTATTTCGGCCTAGCTCGAAACTTTAATATCAATATCTCTGGAGAGACTTCGGCTATTATCGTTTTTACCCTCTGGGGAACAGCTGAAATGGGGGATTTGGTACGTGGAGCTATCACTTCCCTCCCTAAACATCAGTTTGAAAGCGGACAGGCGCTTGGCTTGACCAATGTTCAACTTTACTACCACATCATCATCCCACAGGTCTTGAGAAGACTGCTACCGCAGGCTATCAATCTTGTCACTCGGATGATCAAAACAACTTCCTTGGTCGTGTTGATTGGGGTTGTTGAAGTGACCAAGGTTGGACAACAAATCATCGATAGCAATCGCCTGACTATCCCAACTGCTTCCTTTTGGATTTATGGAACCATTCTAGTCTTGTATTTCGCAGTCTGCTTCCCTATTTCCAAACTATCCACTCACTTAGAAAAACATTGGAGGAACTAAATGTCTGAAACTATCTTAGAAATCAAGGAGCTAAAAAAATCCTTCGGAGACAATCCCATCCTCCAAGGTCTATCCCTGCAAATCAAAAAAGGAGAAGTTGTGGTTATCCTAGGGCCATCTGGTTGTGGAAAAAGTACCCTCCTTCGTTGCCTCAATGGCTTAGAAAGTATTCAAGGTGGAGATATTCTTCTAGATGGTCAATCTATCGTTGAAAATAAAAAAGATTTTCACCTAGTTCGCCAAAAGATTGGCATGGTCTTTCAAAGCTACGAACTCTTTCCCCATCTGGATGTCCTACAAAACCTCATCCTAGGGCCTATCAAGGCTCAGGGAAGAGATAAGAAGGAAGTAACGGAAGAAGCTTTGCAACTACTGGAACGTGTGGGTTTGCTGGATAAACAACATAGCTTTGCCCGTCAATTATCTGGCGGACAGAAGCAACGGGTTGCGATTGTCCGTGCCCTGCTCATGCATCCAGAAATTATCCTCTTTGACGAAGTAACGGCTTCTCTGGACCCCGAAATGGTGCGTGAAGTTCTGGAACTCATCAATGATTTGGCCCAAGAAGGTCGTACCATGA
Organism: Streptococcus mitis; assembly: GCF_005844455.1. Classification (GTDB taxonomy): domain Bacteria; phylum Bacillota; class Bacilli; order Lactobacillales; family Streptococcaceae; genus Streptococcus; species Streptococcus mitis_BF. Next base: position 9,110 of record NZ_SPGF01000008.1, read on the forward strand.
TTCTAGTAACCCACGAAATGCAATTTGCCCAAGCTATTGCCAATCGGATTATCTTCCTAGACCAAGGGAAAATTGCTGAAGAAGGATCAGCTCAAGCCTTCTTTACCAATCCGCAAACCAAACGAGCTCAGGAATTTTTAAACGTCTTTGACTTTAGCCAATTTGGCTCATATCTATAAAGGAGATTTTTATGAAACTACTCAAACCACTCTTAACTGTTTTGGCACTTGCCTTTGCCCTTATCTTTGTCACAGCTTGTAGCTCAGGTGGAAACGCTGGTTCATCGTCTGGTAAAACCACTGCCAAGGCTCGCACAATCGATGAAATCAAAAAAAGCGGTGAGCTACGAATCGCCGTATTTGGAGACAAAAAACCGTTTGGTTACGTTGACAATGATGGTTCTTACCAAGGTTACGATATTGAGCTTGGGAACCAACTAGCTCAAGACCTTGGTGTCAAGGTTAAATACGTTTCTGTCGATGCTGCTAACCGTGCTGAATACTTGATTTCAAACAAGGTAGATATTACCCTTGCTAATTTTACAGTAACAGACGAACGTAAGAAACAAGTTGATTTTGCCCTTCCTTACATGAAAGTTTCACTTGGTGTTGTATCGCCTAAGACTGGTCTCATTACAGATGTCAAACAATTGGAAGGTAAAACCTTGATTGTTACAAAAGGAACGACTGCTGAGACTTATTTTGAAAAGAATCATCCAGAAATCAAACTCCAAAAATATGACCAATACAGTGACTCTTATCAAGCCCTTCTTGACGGACGTGGAGATGCCTTCTCTACTGACAATACGGAAGTCCTAGCTTGGGCGCTTGAAAACAAAGGATTTGAAGTCGGAATTACTTCCCTCGGTGATCCAGATACCATCGGAGCAGCAGTTCAAAAAGGAAACCAAGAATTGCTAGACTTCATCAATAAAGATATTGAAAAATTAGGCAAGGAAAACTTCTTCCACAAAGCCTATGAAAAAACACTTCACCCAACCTACGGTGACGCTGCTAAAGCAGATGACCTAGTTGTTGAAGGTGGAAAAGTTGACTAAATTTTAAAAAACAAAACGAACAAGACTAGAATTCTGACAATCAGAATCTTATCTTGTTCGTTTTTATCTTAGTCTATCATAGATGCAATTTCCATCATTGCCACAACGTTTGTTGGATCATCAGAAGTGAGTGAATGATTTGCAAATCCAAGAGCCACACGGAATTGTACGTTCTTGTTTGCTGGGCTATACCCATCACCCATCATCATAGCTGCATAGTGACCTGGTGAGTGTTTCCATCTAGTATAGAAGTAGTGAGCGAGTGCTTTTTCATTTGTAAGACTGACAATATCCCAAACCGTTGTTGTTTCTGCTGCATTTTCAGTCATTGCATTTGTTTGTTTGTAGAAATCAGGCTCATAAGCAGTTGAAAAACGAGAGCCGTCCGGACGTTTGTGCTTACCTTCCTTCTTACCTTGGTAACGCAATGAACCATGATCTGCCATTTCATTAGCACGAATATTAGCAACTCGAGTTAATTCGCTATCATCTGCTGCGATTGTTGCAGGAGTCAAGCCGATACGAGTACGCTCTTCATTAAGAAGTTCCATGAAGTGTTCATTAAGTTTGCGATTATCTACAATTTGTTCAAGCTTATTAAGTTCTGTTTGAGAAAGGCGAGATGCCGACCAAACTGAGATAAGTCCACTGTCTCTAGGAAGATCAGCTCCATCATCTGTTTCATCAACAGCCACACGATCTTTATCAGCTTGAGAAAGATTGTCATGTAGATACTTGGCGCTACGGTGATCTTCATTGTTTGGATCCAAACCGTTTTCACCTAGACTCTTAATGTCTTTCCATGTACCATCAATGTCATAATTGTTATCACTTGTTGGAACTACAACATCGGTTGGATCAGCGACACGTTTTTTCTTAGTACCATTAAAGGTAATTGTATCAACTGCATCCTTGGTTTCAACTAGTTCACGACTTTTAACAGTTCGTTCACCGGTTTTATTATTTACTGAAATAACTTTGCGGTAACGTTTGAATCCGTCACGCCCATTTTCAGTACGACTTTCACCTTCGAAAAGGTTTGAGTCATTTTCAGTTCGAGAACCGTGAGAAATTGTTTTAGTTTCTTCTTCAGTAACTTCAGACATCAATTTCTTAGTTCCATAATGAACAACTTTTTGTTTTGCTGGAACAGTGTTGATAAGTTCTCGACTTATCTCTGTACGGTTTCCATACTCATCATTTAGATACTTAACTTTATAAGTTTCTTTACCATTTACCGCATCTTCAACTCGTTCGTCACCTTCATAAAGTTCCAGATCAGCAACTCGGTTTTCACCTTCAGCGGTAAGAACTTTGTCTTCGTTAGCATAAGTGTAACGATCTTTAGTTCCAACTTGAACTACTTCATCAACTGCTGGAACAGTTTCAGTATTGATTAGCTCACTCTTAACAAGTTTGCCATCTTCATAGTAGTCTTTGTAGTTTTCAATGATTTCACCTTTTCGACCTGGAGTTTTTACAACTCGTTGATCATTGAAAAGTTTATTATTTGTTTCTTCAACAGTAGTGAAGTTTGCGCCTTCTTTTCGCTCAACTCGAGTTTTAGTTTCAGTGACTACTTTATGAGTTCCCACACGAACGACTTCTTTGACCGGTTTTACTTCATCACTTTTAACAATTGATGAACGACCATTCCCATAAACAATTGTAGTTTCTGTATAAGAACCTTTTTGACCCTTAGTCTCAACTACACGTTTACCTTCGTTTAGTGTTTCGTCTTTAACTTCTTCAGTTTCGTAATTTACTTCAACTGTTCGAGAAGTGCGGCTTGTTTCTACGTTTTCACCAGTTCCAACTTCTACGATTTCATCTACTGGGGAAACTTCATTTTCTCTTACTTGAGTTCGAGAAACTTCTGTTCCATCTGGTGTGGTTACAACTGTAGTAACAAGTTCATAAGAACCATCCTTACCAGATTGAATAACCTTTTTCTCATCTTTAGGAAGATCTGGATTTGTGTTGCTTGTCACTTTATGTTCAACTTTGTGAGTTTCACGAGTTACAGTTTGAATGTTTTTCTTAGCAACTTTAGTACCAACATGAACTACTTTATCAACTGCAGGAGTTGTTTGAGTTCCTGTTGCAACTCGACTAACCACAACATCATCTTCAAGTGTTACAGTATAAGTAGTTTCCGTTTTTCCTGCAACACCTTCTTGGACAACTTTAGTTTCTCCAACATTAAGGTTTGCATCTGGGACATGCTGAACACCAGGTTCAATAACAGAAGTTTCTACTTCAGTTCGAGTAGTTACAGCTTTTTTAACTTCAGGCTGAGCTGGGACTGCTGGTTGAGCTTCTACAGCAGGTTTACCATTTTCTGCTGGTTGAGCTGGAATTTCCACTTTACCTGGAACAGCAGGTTTAACAACTTCTTCTTTAGTTGTTTCACCCACTACAGTAGTAGTTTTACCAGTTTCAACTTGACCTTTGTCACCTGGAAGGTTTGCTTGATTGCCTTCAACCTTATCTTTTTTCTCATCTAAAGTTTTTTCTTCTTTAGTTGGAGTACCAGTTGTTTGGTCTTTGTTTTCCGGAACAGTTGGAGTTGTTGGTTTTGCCTCAACTTCTTTCTTCTCTTCCTTTTTATCTAAGACTTTCTCTTTTTCTGGTTTAGCTTCTGGCAACGCAGGCTGAACTTCAGGAGTTCCCTTTTCAGTAACTACCAATTCTGGTAATGCTGGCTGAACTTCTGATGTTCCTTTTTCTTCAACTATCAATTCTGGAAGTTTAGGTTGAACAGCTGAAATACCTTTGTCATCTGTAACTACAAGTGATGTCAGTTCTGGCTGAACAACCAGCTTCCCTTCTTCTAATATTGGTTTTTCTACTTCAACTTTTTTAGTTAAGTTATCAGATTTTTCCAGTATTTTATTATCTTTATTACCTACTTCTTGTCTAGAAACTTGCTCAACTGCTTCTTCACCCTCAGTTGTTAGCTGTGACTTAAGCTTTTCCTCTACCTTCGTTATTTCTGATAATTTTTCATATGATTTGTCGAGAGATTTAATCGAATCTTCAGCACCAACTTCTTTAGTAGCTATAAATGCTTTAGCCAATCCCTCTTTGGTATCTACTTTAGGTAGGAAACTTTTCTCTGTTTCTTTAATAGTATCAGTTGTTGTGTATTCTTTTTCTTTTGAAGAAGAATCTGAAACGGTAACATTTTCACATTGTCCTTGGTTTTGACTCGATTGATTTTGCAACACAACTGTTCCAGCTGAAATTCCTAAAAGTGCGACAATTGCAGCTGAGATTACCCAACCTCTTCTACCTTTTTTCAAAGTCTTTTTTTCATTAGTATTTTGTCTATCCATCTTTATTTTCCTGACTTTTCAATGATTATATTTTTACATACTGACACTATCTAATATATTTTTTAGAAAAACGATAATTTCTAACAGTACCTATAATGCCTCCTAGACTACATGTAAATAAAATCAAAATAAAAATGGAAAAGCTATCACCAATTACTTTAATACTATATAGATAATTAAAAATTAAAAATAAAGGTAGCGAAATCGGCAGTATAGTACAGCTCACAGCAGCTCGTCTCATTTCTTTGGTCTCTCCACTCATAAACCAAGTCAAAGGTAAAAATCTCATCCAATTTAAATATTCTTTCTGTTGGATTTTTTCTTCAAACAAATGAGTAAATAAAGTATAAAATGGCAATGCAACATAATAAGTTGCTTTCACTAAAAAGTACATTACCGTTATAAAAATAGCAAAGCCCCACCACATATCTCTAACTGTTTGATCAATATCACTTTCATATTTCGGTTTTCCAAACATCTTATTTCTCCTAATCTATTATTTCATTAAATTTGTAAATGTATTAATTGTTGTCATTTTGTTATTGTAATCAACTTTTCTTTGTAATTCTTGAAACTGATAATTTAATTGCTCTGTCCTTATCATGTCCTCATACATATTTTGCGCTTGTCCTAAGTCATAGGCTCTACCTTGATCAATTACATTAACCATATAAGCAAAAGCATCAAAATGAATATCTAACCCTGCTTGTTGCCTTGCATAAACAAATGGAATACTATTCAATTTCTCCATACAATAGTTTCTAGCTTGAGCAACTTCATCCTTATGTTTTTTTACTTGATCTGCTATTGGTTTTTCATGCTTCACTCGTTGATAAGCAAAATAAATCGGAGACCATAGCAGAACCCATGCTCCCACCCAAAGGGAGTATTCAAAAGGTTTACTTAAGATTCCTAAACCAGAACTAGAAAATTCACCAAGTCTATCTATATAGGCAACTAAGAACAATGAACCTAAAATTCTGAAAACCCATCCCAAAACACTTAATTTCGGATTGATAAGAGAAACGTGTTTTCCATCTACTATATAAAAATACTTAGTTAGGTCTTCTACTCTTTTAGACCAAATAGCAGCTTCAACTATTAAGTTTCTACTACGTTTAGGCTCTTCTATTGTCGAAAGATATTCTTGTAAAACAGTCTGGTATGATTGCGGATTAGCGATAGGATAATATTCATATTTTTTGCCTTCTGCAGTAATGACATCAAGTGAATGGTATGCACCATTATCAAAAACTTCAGACCAATGTTTATTTGGTAACCTCCCTTTTACATAGGCTTCCCAAATAGTCCATTCATCAAACAAATCTGACTTAGATTCATCCGGAATAATTCCTAAAAAATAATCTAACTCATTCTCCTCTTGAGAAATAATATCATTCTTATTCATCCATAAGTCTCCTTTCCTAGTTATTTTATCATATTGTGGATATATACACAATATGAAGTCAGATACTTTTTTCTTATAATTAAATAAAAGGAGTTGATGACGATAATCAGTTTTAACCCACTCTGGGCTACAATGAAGAAAAAAGAAGTTTCTCAATATAAGTTATTAAAATCCGGAGTTGATAACAAAACTCTTGACAGCTTAAAGAAAAACAAAAACATAACTTTACTAACTCTAGAAAAGCTATGTCGCATTTTAGATTGTCTTCCAAATGATATCGTTGAATTTATCGAAGAAACTCCCGATTCTAATATTAGTAACACATTTATCAAATTTTAATATTCATTCTTGTATTGGAACATTTACTTAATCTACCTTCTATGACATTGTTTACAGTATAAATCAAATAATCAGAACAAAAACTCAATTTGACTAGAAACTTCGGAAAACATTTCCAAAATAAAACGCATCACATCAAGCTTTTCTACACCTGATATGATGCGTTTTTATATTATGAAAGTCTTTTCTCAAAATTCTTTGATTTTTCTACACTTCTTGCCAATTTTCTTGGTCTTCTTTAAATCGTTTTAGGAGATCCAATCCTTCTGGCGTGATATAGCCTTCTTCTTGAGCTAAATGGATAAGCTCACTGTAGTTTGAAAGTGTCACCAATTTCACGCCAGCATCCGCAAAGTTCTTATCTGCTTTTGGCAATTGGTAACTGAAAATTGCTACAACTCCAAGCACATCTGCTCCTTCGCGTTTAGCTGCTGCAACAGCTTCAAGAACAGAACCACCAGTTGAAATAAGGTCTTCAACCACTACCATTTTTTGACCTTGAGCCACGCGACCTTCGATTTGATTACCAGCTCCGTGGTCTTTTGGTTTGCTACGGATATAGGCAAATGGCAAGTTCATCTTATCAGCAATAATGGCTCCATGTGGAATCCCTGCTGTCGCAGTTCCTGCAATCACTTCAACCTCTGGAAAGGCTTCTTTGATAGCATCCACAAAACCATTTTCAATGAGAGTACGAGTTTCTGGATAGGCAAGCGTCACACGGTTGTCAGTATAAATCGGCGATTTAATACCAGATGCCCAAGTGAAAGGCTCCTCTGGTTTGAGGTAAACGGCTTGAATTTTCAAGAGGTGGCTAGCGATATCTTTAGCAAGTGTCATGGTCTTCTCCTTTTATTTTTATAATCTATTTCTCTAATTCTAGTCTTGGTTCCATTCATCCTTGATGGCATGATAGGCTGCAACAGGATCCTCAGCTTGGGTAATGGGACGTCCCACTACAATATAGTCACTACCAATTTGATAGGCATCTGCTGGTGTCATGACGCGTTTTTGATCTCCAACAGCAGCTCCCTGAGGGCGAATCCCCGGTGTCAGACAGATAAAATCTGGATTGGTGGCCTGCTTGATGAGTTGGACTTCCTGAGCCGAGCAAACGACACCATCCAAGCCAGCTTCAGCTGTCTTCTTGGCATAGTGAATCACAGACTCTTGCAGGCTGGTTTGGATATTTTGAAAATCCTGCATCTGGGCTTCCGACGTTGAGGTCAACTGAGTCACTGCAATCAATTTGGCTTGACTCCCAAGACCTTCACGCGCAGCCTTCATCATCTCTACACCACCAGCCGCATGAACATTGGTCATATCGACACCAAGCTGAGACAAGACCTTCATGGCTGACTTGACTGTATTAGGAATGTCATGAAGTTTTAGATCAAGAAAGACGCTGTGACCCTGACCTTTCAAGTAAGACACAATCTCAGGCCCCGTTGCGTAATAGAGCTCCATCCCTACCTTGAGATAAAGGCTTTCTTCTGCTGGAAAAAGAGCTAAGAATTCCTTGACTGCCTCAAAACTAGGAAAATCAAGAGCAATGACTGGACGATGTTCTCGCATAGGTTTCTCCTTTTACCTTTGCTAGTGAGAGAGTCTGACAAACAGAAGCCACGAAAAAAGGAACCTGCTAACAGCAAGGTTCCACGAAAAATGGGTAGTCTCCACCCTTTCACCGTCTAACCTTAGCTGCCTCTCTGGACTGCTTTAAAGGTTTTCTATTATTCTATTATTTCTACTAGCACTTGTCAAGTAAAAACATGGCGACTAAAGAGCTATAGGAGAAAAGGTAAGCCTAGCGACGCGATGAACGCTGACTTGTTTGATTTCGATTGCTCTCTTCCTCCAGCTTTTTCTTCTCTTCTTCCAATTTATTCTGCTGTTCTTCCAGTCTTTTCTTCTCTTCCTCTTTCTGTTTCTTCTCAGCTTCCTTAGCCTCTTGTTTGGCTTTTTCCTCAGCCTCCATAATTAATTTATCCGCTACAGTGTAGCTGTAAATTCCAGCTTCCATATCGACCACACTTGGTTCTGATAATTGAGGCTTAATCTTGCTGTAATAAGGCAGTTTCTTACTCATTTCAGAAAGCGGAACCAAGACTTCGTCCGAATCATTCATGGTCAATCGAATTAAATCGGAAGTTACCTTGCTTGGGGCTAATTCCACCTTTTGGATATCCGCCTTGAGTTCTGGGCTAATTTGAGCAAGTTCTGAGACAAAAGCCTTGATTTGATCACTATCATTAAAGAGAACTGATAAATAAGTTTCTGGTAGACTGACCAAACTCACAGCACTGGTCTCAAGCTGGCCACTGGAAAGAATAGGATAATGATTTTCACCAGAAATATAGTAGGCCACAATATCATATTCCTTGACCTTGATAGTGAACTTAGTTGGAAATTGATAAACAAGCTGAGCTGATTCAACCCAATAGTTAGACTTGATCCGCTCTTCATATTTTGCCTTATCTAGCAGAAGGTTAATCGTATAATCCGAATCCTGAATGCCTGAAGCCTGTCGAATATCATCAGCCGTAGTTTGCACCGTTCCCTCAACACGGATATCCTTCATGGTCGCATAAGGACTGAGTAAGTAGGCAGAGACGACCAATAAAAATAGACTTGGAAATAAAACCGTTAAGGCTCGTAAGATATGGAGGCCAGGAATCTTTGCTTTGGCTGATTTTTCTTTTGTAGCCTTTTTAGCAAGCTTTTTATCCTGTTCCTCGCCCTCTTTAGCCCCTGATTCTTCTATCTCTTCTTCCTTTTTGTCACCCTCTGGGGCTTCTAATTTTTCTTCAGACTTTTCCTTAGCTGATTCTTCATCTTCTGGGTCCGCTTCACTCTCCGAGCCCTCCTTGTCCTCTGACTTCTCAGATTCTTCTCCCATTCGAGCTTGTCTTTCCTTTTCCTTCTCCTCAGCTAGGGCTGCCTCTTCTTCAGCCTTCTTTTTTAGATATTCTTGGTTCCGTTTCTGCCATTCTGATAACTCTTTAAATTCTTCGAGGATTTCTTTACCCTCATTTTTCTTATCTTTTGACATTTACTTTCCTTATGATAAATCTTTTTTCAATAATTGATAAAAATCTGCTAGAGATTTTAATTCCTTGGAAGCCTTCATCTTGACTTGATAGTCTTCCTTGTGACTTAGTAAGTGAGAAAGCTTCTCTTCCAAACTATCCAAGGTCAAATCGCTTTCTTGAAGCTCTTCTGCATAGCCTTTCTTAACAAAGTAGGCTGCGTTCTCAATCTGGTCACCACGACTTGCTTCACGACCAAGTGGCACAATAACATGCAATTTTGCCATGGCCAAGAGCTCAAAAATCGTATTGGCACCACCACGTGTCACAACAATGTCAGCCAATTCCATCAAAGGTTGATAGAGATTGGTCACATAGTCAACACGAAAAAGATTTTGGCTCAACTCGTTCAGGCTAGAGTCTCCAGTTAAATTGATAATATTGTAGCGCTCTGTCAGCTCTTTTTTATGGTCTGTCACCAATTGGTTAAAGACACGAGCACCTGCAGAACCACCGACAAACAATACAGTTGGCAATTTAGGATTAAAGTGGGTTTGAATATCCACCAATTCATCCGGTTCTGGAGTGTTTTGGTCTGAAACCTTGGTCACTGCTCCCACATGCTCGACCTTAGACAAACTTGAAGCTTGCTCAAAGGTTGAATACATCTTAGTCGCAAATTTATAGGCGATTTTATTAGCCAAGCCCATAGATAGGTCAGATTCATGAATAAAGACCGGTACTCCCGACACACGCGCAGCGATAACAGGCGGTACTGAGACAAAGCCTCCCTTTGAAAAAAGGGCCTGTGGACGCAGTCGCAACATGATAAAGAGTGATTGGACAATTCCCCAACCAACTTTGAAGACATCCAGCATATTTTGCCAAGAGAAATAACGACGTAATTTTCCAGTCGCAATAGAATGGAAGGTAACATCCAAACCTGACTTGAGGATTTCTTGGTGTTCGATACCACGATTGTCCCCGATATAGTGGACTTCCCAGCCATCTTCGATGAACTTGGGCATTAACAAAAGATTGAGGGTAACGTGTCCAACCGTCCCCCCACCCGTAAAGACAATTTTTTTCATATTATTCCTTTAACTCCGCTACTGTGTCGATAAAGAGGTCGCCACGTACTTCAAAGTTAGCATACATATCCCAGCTAGCATTGGCAGGACTAAGAAGAACCACATCTCCTTGAGTCGCAAGCTCATAGGCCTTGCGAGTCGCATCTGCAATATCTGTCGCATCCACATAAACCACACCAGCTTTATCTGCTGCCCGTTTGACACGTTCTGCAGACTGACCGAGGATGACCATCTTCTTAAGTCCAGTAATGTCTGGAACCAATTCATCAAACTCATTCCCACGGTCCAAACCACCTGCAATCAAGATGACCTTGCTGTTGTCAAATCCTGACAAGGCTTTTTGAGTCGCCAAGATATTGGTTGACTTGCTATCATTATAGAATTTGACACCCTTAATTTCATCCACAAATTGGAGACGGTGTTTGACACCACCAAAGGCTGAAAGAGTTTCCTTGATGGTTTGATTGTCCACGCCGCGGAGCTTGGCTACTGCAATAGTCGCAAGGGCATTTTCCACATTGTGGCTACCTGGAACTCCAATTTCACTAGCTGCCATGACCACTTCTCCACGGAAGTAGAGTTGACCATCTTCCAGATAAGCTCCATCAACCTTTTCAAGTGTTGAAAATGGAACAACAGTAGCTTGTGTTTTGCTAGCCAATTCTTTTGCCAAGTCTTGGTTAAAGTTCAAGACAAGGAAATCATCCGCTGTCATCTTGTTTTGGATATTCCACTTGGCTGCCACATATTCCTCAAATGATCCATGGTAGTCGATATGAGTTGGCATGAGGTTGGTAATAACCGCAATCTCAGGATGGAATTCTTGAACGCCCATGAGTTGGAAAGAAGAAAGCTCCATGACAAGCGTATCCTTATCTGACGCAGTTTGAGCCACTTGACTGGCTGGATAGCCGATATTTCCTGATAAAAGACCATGTTGGCCAGCAGCAGTCAAAACTTCCCCAATCATGGTCGTTGTGGTTGTTTTTCCATTTGAACCAGTAATACCAACAATCGGTGCTTCTGAAATCAAGTAAGCCAATTCCACCTCAGTCAAGACTGGAATACCCTTTGCCAAAGCCTTTTCAATCATGGGATTGCTGTAGGGGATACCTGGATTTTTCACCATAAAGGCAAACTCTTCATCCAAGAGTTCCAAAGGATGACCACCTGTGATGACCTTGATCCCTTCTTCCAGCAAACTTTGGGCAGCTGGATTGTCCTCAAAAGGTTTCCCGTCATTTACTGTCACAATAGCGCCTAGCTTGTCCAACAAACGAGCTGCAGATTCACCAGACTTGGCCAAACCTAAAACAAGGACTTTCTTATTTTTAAATTGATCTATTACTTTCATGTCTCAAACTCCATTTCTACTCCTACTATTTTACCATTTTTATGGAAATAAAAAAGCCACAAAGTGTGTTTGTGACTCTTTCTTCTAACTGAATTTTACCTTATCATCTATGTGATAAATCGGTAACTCGAATGACTTGGTCCACTTGCTCCCAAATCAGAGGATTATGGGTCGCAATAATAATGGTTCGATTCGGATTTTTTAAAGATTCTAGAATAGAAAGTAATTCCTCAGAGTTTTTGGGATCTAAGGAAGCGGTTGGTTCATCTGCGAGGATCAAAGGTGGATCCTTTAAAATTATCTTCGCTAGTGCAACACGTTGTGCTTCTCCTCCTGATAATTCAAAGATAGGTTGCTTTAAATCTAAATAGGAGAGGTTGACACGGTTTAGAGCTTGTTTCATCAAAGACATTTTCTCTTTTTCTTTCAACTTTTTGCCAACTAAACCCAGATTGAGATTCTCTTTGACGGTTTGGCTTTCAATTAAGCCAAAATCTTGAAATAGGTATCCTAAGTAATCTCTAAAGAAAACAGAGGGCTTAATGTCTTTAAGAGAGGTGCCATCATAGATGATTTGCCCTTTGTCATATGGCTCTAATCGTCCAATCATATTCAAGAGTGTTGTCTTACCACAGCCACTTGTACCGATTAAGGCATAAATTTTCCCACCTTCAAAATGAAGATTCGTATCTGAAAATAGCTGACGGCTTCCAAACTTTTTAGATATATTCTTTAGTTCAATCATCCTATTTTCCTTTCATAATTGTCATAGAAACACGAGATTCTTTATGAGCTTGACGGTAAAGCGTCAAAACTGCACTAGCTAGAAAGACTAATAAAGTGAGCAAGCCAATCACCAAGTCTCGACTGCTTAAAATAAAGAGACTAGCACCAAATACAAAACTGGCAAATTGGCTAACCATATACTGAGCATGTGTTTCAAAAAATCGTAAACCTGAAATTCGTTTAATCAAGATATCTCGGCGGAATTGCTCGAAATATAGAAGATTGACAGAATAAAAGAGTAACAAGGAACTAGCTATTCCAACAATAGCTCCTAGGATTAAAGTTGCTGTTTCAGTTTTAACTTCATTATAACGAGTTAGATAAACACTTCTCCCTTCTTTAAGGTAGGATACTTGCTCATAAATTCCAGCTTTCTTCAAGAGAGCTAGCCCACTCTCATATCCTTTTATAAAGAGTTGTTTTCCAGCATTGATAGACCAAATAGATTTGGAAATGATACTATCACCTGTAGATGTTGGAGTAAATACAACTAAAATCGGATCAGTTAAGTACTGGATGGATACTGGGCTTTCACCGTTATTATAAACAAACCGCTTTTCTCCAGTTGGAAGATAGCTAACAATCGCTCTCATTTCATACTCTAAAGGAGCACTTGCCTCCTCACCAGATTTTCCATAATAACTCAATCTTTCTTCAAAAACTTTCTTAAGTTCTGCTTCCTGTGAACGAAGAGATTCTGGTAATAAGAGTCCAAACTCCCCTTTTTGAAGATGAGCTAGTTTCTGTCTAGTATCATCATTTACAGTAACATTTTCCTTGTCCAAATAACTTGGGCTGACATAAAGAACATTAGCATCTGGACTATAGGTATCCAGTGTCTCTCCGTTTTTATTTTTTCCTTGAGGATTTGCAAAATGAATGAGATTATCTTTTACAAATAGAGCCTGTTCTTTTTCAACTGCTTCTTTAGAAAATTCATACCACTTATTCTGATTTTCTGTATCATTTACTCTATCACCTAAGCCAAAAGAAATTTGATAATAGTCTGCTCTGTCCTTCCATGCTTGTTTTGAAATTTCAAGTTCTTTCAATCGTTGGTAAGACGTCAAGCCTGTCTTAACAGCGTATCCCACTGTAAAAACAGCTACTAACTGACACAATAAGGTTAAAATCATCAAGCGTTTAAGGGGTAATCTCCCTTTAATAACAGGAACTAATGCTTTGTAACTCAAACTCATTAGATAAAGAAGCATTAGTAAAATTGAAATCGCCAATAAAAACAACAGATAGAAACTAATCCCAAAACCATAGGTGGCTAACAAGATAGGATAAAACAAACCTTGACTAAAAAGAACGACTCCCCCACCTAGGAAGGAAAGGAGGGCTGATAGAAGGAGCCATTTGATATCAGTAGATAAAGAATGCCCCATGATGGATAAGAGAGTCTGACCAGAAAAGAGTTTTATACCTGCTGCTCTCATTTCCTTAATCCGAGTGATAATCACTAAAGCAAAGAAAGATAAGCCAAATATTGCTAAACTAATTAAAATAAGGGGAATTAGTAACATTCTAGAAGCAAGAGAATAGGGCGGTGTCTTTCGGTCAGGAATTGCTTTATAACCCAAATCTCCTAATTTATCGGCAAGCTTTTCTTTCGTCAAGGAGCCTGACAAAAGGAGATAACTATTTAGCGGATCACTACGTTCACGACTTTCTTGGCTAGCTTCTTGGAATTCTTTTGGTAAAGTTCCCTGACCATAAGTTGCATAAGTAAAGTGAGTCGTCCCATCCTTACTCGGCTCTACAATTCTCCTAGCTATTAAACTCTGTTCCGAGTTTACAAAATTCTCTAATTCCTGTTCAAATACCTCACGCGTCAGTTCCTGAGTATCTTTTTTGACACGAAGTAAAGTAACGGAATCATAGCTTGCATATAAATATTGTGGAGCACGTAAGACAATAATCCAAGCAAGGAAGAAGCTGAGAAAAAAAGTTGATAATAATATGAATAGTTTCTTCATAGTAGACTCCTTGTATAAGAGAATAACTCTATAGAAAGAAATTTTACATTTTACAAATTCTTAGAATTATTTTCCTAGTTTAATCAATCACACCCTGAACAACAAGACAATAATACTCTTCAAAAATCAAATTCAAACCGCGTCAACGTCGCCTTGCCGTACTCAAGTACAGCCTGCAGCTAGTTTCCTAGTTTGCTCTTTGATTTTCATTGAGTATAAATTTAATCCTTTCTTATTTTGAAAACGATTTCTTATAACTTAAGTATATCACTTTCTGTATAATCTATCAACATATTTTACTAAAATATTATTAGTAATAGAATTTTACAGTTCCCTAAAAAATAGATGTCGGAAAAGAATTTAATATCAGTTTTTACCATTCATACTATCCAAGCAAAAGAGATGATATAGTAGATTGAATCTGGAATAGTACGTTATAACTGTTAAAATATTTCTAGAAATTAATTTTACTTTCCTAATCGATTTGTTCACATCTTGTTTCAATCTACTATATTAACTAAAAAGCAATTCGAACTACTGTAAAATTCCTAGCAAAAAAGAGAGCCGAAACTCTCTTTTTATCTTCTTTTACTTTTATTAACCGACATGAGGGTAATATCTCGCAAGCTAAAGTATGCTAGGAAGAGCATAGCGACTGCGATGAAGAATTCTGTCGGTAGCTGAAAGATTTGCAGAACAGATAGCATTAATAAAATCAAAAGTGCTACGAAAGCAAAGACGACAAGGACAATATTGACTGTTCCTTTAATGCTTTGTGGTGTCGCAAATACATAGAGTAGTAATAAGAGGATTCCTATGATTAAATAAACCATCTCTATCTCTTTCTAGCTCTTATTCAGCTGATTTTTTCTTCTTGTTAGCTTTCTCACGTTCTGCCTTGTTAAGGATTTGTTTACGCAAACGGATAGACTCAGGCGTTACTTCCATGTACTCATCGTCGTTCAAGAACTCAAGAGACTCTTCAAGTGTCAAGATACGAGGTGTCTTGATAACAGCTGTTTGGTCCTTAGTAGCTGAACGAACGTTGGTCATTTGTTTAGCCTTAGTGATGTTAACTGTCAAGTCGTTTTCACGAGAGTTTTCACCGATGATCATTCCTTCGTAAACTTCAGTACCTGGATTGACAAAGATTGTACCACGTTCTTCGATAGACATGATTGAGTAAGTTGTAGCCTTACCAGCATCTATAGAAACAAGAGCACCACGGTGACGTCCGCCAATTTCTCCTGGAATCAATGGCAAGTATTGGTCAAAGGTATGGTTCATGATACCGTAACCACGAGTCATTGACAAGAACTCAGTTGAGTAACCGATCAAACCACGCGCTGGAACAAGGAAGACCAAACGAGTTTGACCATTACCAGTTGAAATCATATCCAACATTTCACCCTTACGTTCAGAAAGGCTTTGGATAACGGATCCTTGGTATTCTTCTGGAGTATCGATTTGAACACGTTCAAATGGTTCACATTTAACACCATCAATCTCTTTTACGATAACTTCTGGACGAGATACTTGAAGTTCATAACCCTCACGACGCATAGTTTCGATAAGGATTGACAAGTGCAATTCTCCACGACCTGAAACTGTCCATTTATCTGGAGAGTCAGTTGGGTCAACACGAAGGGAAACGTCTGTTTGCAATTCGGCCTGCAAGCGTTCTGCCACCTTACGAGAAGTCACCCATTTTCCTTCACGACCTGCAAATGGTGAGTTGTTGACCAAGAAGGTCATTTGAAGGGTTGGCTCATCGATGTGTAGGATTGGAAGTGGTTCAATGGCATCCGTCGGAGTAATAGTTTCACCAACAAAGATATCTTCCATACCGGATACGGCAATCAAGTCACCTGCTTTGGCTTCTTGGATTTCACGACGTTCCAAACCAAAGAAACCGAAGAGTTTTGTAACACGGAAGTTCTTCGTTGTACCATCTAGTTTAGAAAGGGTAACTTGGTCTCCAACTTTCACACTACCACGGAAGACACGACCGATACCGATACGACCTACGAAGTCGTTGTAGTCCAAAAGTGACACTTGGAACTGCAAAGGATCATCTGAGTTATCTACTGGAGCAGGGATATGATCGATAATGGTGTCAAAGATTGGTGCCATTGTTTTTTCTTGATCAGCTGGATCATCTGACAAGGAAGATGTCCCGTTAATCGCTGAAGCATAAACAACTGGGAAATCAAGCTGGTCATCATCTGCACCAAGCTCGATGAAGAGTTCCAAGACTTCGTCCACTACTTCTGCTGGACGAGCTGATGGTTTGTCGATTTTGTTGACAACCACGATTGGAACAAGGTCCTGTTCCAAGGCTTTTTTCAATACGAAACGAGTCTGTGGCATGGTTCCTTCGTAGGCATCTACGACCAAGACAACACCATCAACCATTTTCATAATACGCTCAACTTCTCCACCGAAGTCCGCGTGTCCTGGTGTATCCATGATATTGATACGGGTTCCGTTGTAAGCTACGGCAGTGTTTTTCGCAAGGATGGTGATTCCACGCTCTTTTTCGATGTCGTTTGAGTCCATAGCACGCTCTGCCAATTCAGTACGTGCATCGAGCGTTTCTGATTGTTTCAATAATTCGTCAACGAGGGTTGTTTTACCGTGGTCAACGTGGGCGATAATCGCAATGTTACGGATATCTTCTCTTAATTTTGTCATGATTTCCTCTATAATATTCAAAATTTATTTTCTAACTGAACGATTATACCATATTTTCAAGTAAATAACATAACTCAAGCAAGTGTAAATGTTTTCACTCTGCTTTTCTTTTCACGTCAAGCCTTTTCAAAGCAAACAACTTATGATAAGATAGGCACAGTATGCGTTTAGATAATTTATTAGCCCAAGAAAAAATCAGCCGAAAGGCCATGAAACAAGCCTTACTTAAAGGGGAAATTCTAGTTGATGGTTGCCCTGCTAGCTCCCTAGCCCAGAATATCGATACAGGACTACAAGAACTCCGTTTTCAGAGCCGTATCATTCAAGGCTATAAGCACACCTACCTTATGCTTTATAAACCTGCCGGTGTCGTGACAGCCAACAAAGACAAGGAACTCCCAACCGTTATGGATCTCCTTCCACCTAACATCCAGTCTGACAAGCTCTATGCCGTCGGTCGACTGGACCGAGATACGACAGGCCTTCTCCTTTTAACCGACAACGGCCCCTTGGGTTTTCAACTCCTCCATCCCCAATATCATGTCGATAAGATCTACCAAGTTGAGGTTAATGGACTCCTGACACCTGACCATATTCAAGCCTTTCAAAAGGGAATTGTCTTTTTAGATGGCACTGTCTGTAAACCTGCTAGGCTAGAAATTCTATCCGCAAGTCCTTCCCTCAGTCAAGCCTCTATCACTATTTCAGAAGGAAAATTTCATCAAGTCAAGAAAATGTTCCTCTCGGTCGGCGTTAAGGTGACCTCCCTCAAACGCACCCATTTTGGGCCTTGGAGTTTGGATGACAATCTAAAAGAAGGAGACTATCGACCCCTAAACTCGGATGAAATAGAAATCATTCGTGAATTTCTCAGAAAAAGTGGTTAAAAAATGAGCTCGGAAATATCCAAGCTCGTTTTCTTATTTCTCAACTTTGACTTTCCCTTTCCAAGAATCCAAGCCATAAGAAAGGATATAAATCTCAGAAAAACCTTGTTTTTTCAAGTAAAGGGCCGCATTTGTGACACGTTGCGCACGTTGGTTTTCGTAGAGAAGGACAGGTTTATCCTTACGAAGGGCTGCAAGACTAGTCTTCAACTGACTTGAAGGAATATTGCGAGCTCCAAGGATATGTTTTCTGTGGAATTCTGCTGGGTCGCGCAAATCAATCAATTGACCCGTACGAATCAAGGCTTCAAACTCCTCATTGTCTACAATTTTAGCCGCACGGCGAATACGAAGATAGTTAAAGCCCATCCACGCCAACATTGCCAGTATAAGTGCCCACAAAATCCAAGTAACCATTAGTTCTTTTCTCCATTTTTCTCAATATAATCCAATTCTACCTTGTGCTCTCTGCGAAGAACCGCTTCTGCTTCTAGATAGTCTAGTTTGTCCATCAACCCTGCATCGTAAATCCGAGAGAGTTCCAGCTTCATCAGTTCAATATCATATAAGCGTTTTCCCATGTAAACAATAATACCAAATCGTTTGAGGAATTGCTGCACATCATAGAATGTTTTCATAAGACTCATTCTAGCAAAATTTTGTGTTTTTTTCAAGAAGAGACTTACACAATGCTCCTGATTTTCCTATCTTCTTTGGCGATTCTGACTCAAGTGTGGTACAATAAAAACATGAGAATTCAACAATTACATTATATTATCAAAATCGTCGAAACTGGCTCCATGAATGAGGCAGCCAAACAGCTCTTTATCACTCAGCCTAGTCTTTCTAATGCTGTGAGAGATTTGGAAAACGAGATGGGCATTGAGATCTTTATCCGCAATCCCAAGGGTATCACCTTGACCCGTGATGGCATGGAGTTTCTCTCTTATGCCCGTCAGGTTGTCGAGCAAACTCAGCTTCTAGAAGAACGCTATAAAAATCCTGTCGCCCACCGCGAACTCTTCAGCGTTTCCTCCCAGCACTATGCCTTTGTGGTCAATGCTTTCGTCTCTCTGCTCAAGAAAAGCGATATGGAAAAATACGAGCTTTTTCTTCGTGAAACGCGGACTTGGGAGATTATCGACGACGTCAAGAACTTCCGTAGTGAGGTCGGTGTCCTCTTTTTGAACAGCTACAACCGTGACGTTTTGACAAAAATGCTGGATGACAACCACCTACTAGCTCATCATCTTTTCACAGCCCAGCCCCATATCTTTGTCAGCAAGACCAATCCTCTGGCAAAGAAATACAAGGTGAAACTGTCTGATTTGGAAAACTTCCCTTATCTCAGCTATGACCAAGGAACGCACAATTCCTTCTACTTCTCAGAGGAAATCCTTTCCCAAGAACACCACAAAAAATCCATCGTGGTTAGTGACCGTGCCACCCTCTTTAATCTCTTGATTGGTTTGGATGGTTACACCATTGCGACAGGGATTTTGAACAGTAATCTTAACGGAGACAACATCGTTTCCATCCCATTGGACATTGACGACCCGATTGAGCTGATCTATATTCAGCATGAAAAAACCAGCCTCTCTAAGATGGGCGAACGCTTTATCGACTATTTACTAGAAGAAGTTCAGTTTGATAGTTGAGAATCACTCTAAATCGAATAACTTAAAAACCTCAAGAACCAGGAATAAAATCTAGTTCTCGAGGTTTTTTAGTTTTTACAATCCATGTCTGTAATTAAATGCATGTGCTTCAATTTCTTCGATAGTATCTGGGAAACGTTGCACTAATCTAGCTTTTAATAATTTTTTCAAACTTGCTTGTGGTGTCAATTCTCCCACTTCTAAAGCATGTCTTATATACTCCCTAATTTTCCAGTATTGTTTAGCGTCTTCTATCAATAATCTTTGAAATTTTTTAGGTCGTGCAAATATCAACCTAACTACAAAAACAAACGCTGAAAATCCTAATACCGAACCAATATCTGATAAGCCGATTGGAACACTTAATAACAAGACGATAAAAGCTGTAAATAATGGATGTCTTTTAATAAAGTTCACTAGTTCCTCACCATTAAATTCCTTTGTTAAATATTGAACATCCTTTTGTAATACGGAAATATTTATTCCACTAGCTTTCTCAGGGAAAGGGTAGTGTTTAGCTCTTAAATGACCATCGACTTCTAAATGACACAAATCTTCACGTACAATTGGGTCAAAAAATCTAGCTTGATAATTTTTAAACTTTGTAGCTGCTCTCTCCTCAGCTGCTGACAATGTTTTTTGGATACCTATTTTTGTTGCTGCATGTCCTAGTGTTAAACCAGAACTAACTTTTAGTGAGTCTGTAAATAATCCCATTTTTTCATTTTCCTTTTCTCATCCTTATTCTACCCACTCACCGTTAGCATTAACCTTATATCCATCTGGTGTAGTGGTGTTTACTGCTAAAGCTCCTGAATTATAGGCGTAGTACCATTTACCAGAAACTGTAAACCATCCTGTTGTCATAGCACCTGACTTGTCAAGATAGTACCATGAACCATTATCTTTAACCCAGCCTGTAACCATTGAACCTGAATTATTCAAGTAATACCATGTACCGTTATATTTTATCCAACCCGTAGCCATTGAGCCTGACTTGTTCAAGTAATACCATGTACCGTTGTCTTTTACCCAATCTGTAGCCATTGAACCTGACTTGTTCAAGTAATACCATGTGCCACCAGTTTTGACCCATCCAGTTTGCATCCAACCTGCTTGGTCAAAGTAGTACCATTTATCCTTGATTTGTTCCCAACCGTTGGTTGTATATGAACCGTCAGCATGTTTGTACCACCAGCGACCAGCTGACTCAATCCAGTTACCAGCTTGTGAAGCTTTTGAGTCTTCTACTTTCTTAAGTTCTGTATCTGTTTTCTTATTCGCTGGTTTCCCTGCAAGATACTCCAGATACCAATCTGATAAATTGTAGTAGTCCTTTCTTTCATCCTTAACCAACTTATCAAACTCTTCTTGGATTTCAGCTAATTTAGCTTTTTCAGCTTTCAATTTAGCTGTAACTGCGTCCAATTTATTTTGTGCCAATTTTGCAGCAGATTTTGCTTGAGTTAGTTTTGTTTCCAAATCAGCTACTTTTGCTTGCGCATCTGCAAGATTCTTATCTGCATTTAGATAAGCACTCAATTCAGTTGCAATTGCTTTCGCATCTGACACCAATTGGTCTTTTTCTGCATGGAGCTTTTCTTGTTCAGCTTGAAGAGCTTGCAACTTGTTTTCTTCAGCTTGCAATTTTGCTTGCGCACTTGTAAGAGCAGTTTCAGCATCTTTTTGGACAGTTTTGGCTGTAGCAAGTTCAGCCTTAGCTGTTTCAAGAGCAGTTTGTTTTTCTGCTTGGCTTCTTGAGAAGTTTTCAACAGCTTTTTCAGCGTTTGCTTTACGTTCTTGTGCATTTGTTAAAGCAAGATTTGCCAATTGCAAGTTCTTTTCAGCAACTTCTGTTTGAAGTGGTGTTGCTGTCTTGCTTGCCAATTCTTTGTCAGCTTGCGAACTAGCTTCGAGTGCAGCAGCAAATTTGCGTACAGAGTTTGCAAGTGATGTTTCAGCATTTCTAAGAGCAGTTTGAGCTTGACTGTTTTGTTTTTGTGCTTCAGCTAGTTTTGCTTCAAGTTGGGCAAGTTCATTTGATTTAGAAACTGGAGTTCCTTCATTTGAAAATGCTGTAATCATGTAATGACGACCATTGATATTAGCTACATCAATACCAACATATTTTGCAAAGTTTAGGTTTGCATAAAGGTGTCCCCATGGGTAATTTTCATCAGCAGTTGTGAATTTATCAAGATATGTTGAACCAACTAGTTCATTATAAACAGCTTGTTTTAGTTCATACATGTTTGAGATATTAGAACGTGTAGGAGCAATATTTTCAACAGCATTTGCTACGTGACCATAAACAATTGGGTCTAATCCACGTTTTTCATATTTTTCAACTTGTTGAGATGCTAGTTTTATAGCTTCTTTAGTTGTTGCAGTCTCTTGTTTTACGTTAAATGAATCTTTAAATGCATTTCTGATTTGTTTCAATCCATTGACGTAAAATTCTGAGATTTCAAGTTTTTGAGCATCTGTCAAATTGTCAATATCAACTGGACGATTTAAATCAGTTTTATCATATTTGACATTAGAATTTGATTGTTTAACAATATCAGCTACAGAATTGAGAATCAAATCATCTAAATCATCTTTAATTGCATTGTTTTTGTTAGCTTTTTCTAATTTTAATAGTTGTCCAAATGTAACAATATTTGAAGACACACCAGCTGATTTCAATACATCTGTTGAAAATCCATTATACACATTTGACGGAATAGTAAATGTTGGATTTGGAATGTTCATTCCTTCAGATTTATTTAACTTAGCTTTTTCCACATCCAACGCAGTTTGCGCTTCTTTTTCTTTAGACGCTGTAGCATCTGCTTTTTCTTGGATAGAATCTACTTTAGTTTGGTCGGCGTCCATCATTTCTTTAGCTAATTTCAAGGCATCGTTTTTGACGTTCACATTGTTTGTAGCTTGTTTGATGGCTTCTGCGCGGTTGCTATCTGCTTTTTTAGCGGTTTCGACAGCTTTTGTTGCGCTTGAGATATTCGCATTGGCTTGTTCAATATCTTTTTCAGCTTGTGCAAGAGAGGCTTTTGCTTCGCCAAGTCCTGAACCATTTAGCGCGTCTTCAGCAGCTTTCACATTCTCTTCTTTAGCGGTTACTGCTTTATCCACTTCAGCTTTCTTACTTGTTGCGCTTGCAACGTTAGCAGTTTCAGTTGCTACAGTTTCAGTTTGCGCTTTAATCGCTTCAGTAGACGCTTCAGTTGCTTTTTGATTGGCTTCTTGAGCTTTTACATTGGTGTCTTGTTTAGCTTTTGTAGCAGTGATATTTTCTTCTGTAGCATTGGCTTTAACAGCTTCAGCTGATTTTAAGTCCTCTTTAGCGCTTGTCAAAGTAGATTCGGTAGTTGTGACAACTTTGTTAGCAGAAGTAGCTTCAGCTTTTGCTGTTTCACTTTCAGCTTCAACTTGTTTAACAGTAGATGCTTGAGCCTCAAGAGCAGGCTTGACATCAGAAGATTTCTTTACTTCTGGTTTTGCATCGGCTACAGGTTTTGAAACAAGAGCAGGTTCGTTTACAGCAGTTACAGTAGTTGGGTCAACTGGCGCTGAAACAGTTGCTTCCTGAGCAAATGCAGGCACACCAACAGACGCAAGTGCAATAGCTGTTGAAGTTGTGAGGGTTTTAAAAGTATTTTTTGACATGTTAATTTCTCCTTTAATGACTGATAGAATAGGATTGAGTGGTAAGTCAATCCTTGTTATACTAGTATAACAAGCCTACTTTTTAGCTATTCTTTCCCTTATCATACCATAATAGATATTTAAATTTTTCGGCATTTAAACTATAGTTTCAATGTTATTTAAAAAATCCAAAAATAGCATGGAATTCTAATATTTTGTAACTATAGTTTTCTTTTCTCTGTTTTTTCTCTAAATTTTTGTATAATAGTTTTAGAAGTATGTAAGGAGATTATTTATGGAAAATCTATACCCATTTGGAGCTACATTTAAGTACCTGCGCGAAGCACGAGGACTCAGCCTAAAGGAAGCCGCCTCAGATATCGTATCACCACAGTTCCTAAGTCAATTTGAAAAAGGAGACAAAGGAATTTCACTTGAAAACTTTGCCAAACTGTTAATTGTTATCGGAGTGGAATGGAATGATTTTGTTCTAGCCTATGCAAATAAAGGTGGAGACTGCTTAGAATTACCTGCTATTGAATTTGGCAAGCATGTGGTCCATGAAGAAGATATTCTCACTTACATTGAAGAATACGAAAAATTATTTGATGTCTATCTAAAAGACAATTCACTTCAAGCAGAGATGATTTTCAAATCTATTAAATTAAGACATTATCCAACCATAGCAAAGAGTCCAAAAACTGTTGCCAGAATTCAAAACATTATCAATCATTTAATGAAATCGGATGTCTTTAATAGTATCGAACTTGAAATTTATCGCGTCATTGTCAATCATTGTCCCATGGAACTCATTGACCATATGAGCAAACAATTACTACTTATGTACAAAGAAAGTGCTAATACTGATACATACATCCGTATTTTAAATGCTCTCACTTTCTCTGCAAAATACTTCTCTGAACTGGGTTACTATCAAAAGGCTGATGATATTATTAAAAAAATTAAATCACTTCAAACCTTCGAACGAGGCTATTTGGCTATTCCCCTCATGTTCCTAGAAGTTGAACATGTTTACAATCAATTTAGATGGAACAAACCTGAAGCTATTCCCCTAGCCAAAAATCTATTTAATTATCTTCAAAGCGCAAAATTTATTGATCAGCAATACTACTCTAATTTTATCAACGCCTTCACTTATCATTGCCATGCATTAAATAAGACTGGAATTGATTTGTTCTAATCGTCAAAAAAGTTGCTCCATTTTAGGAACAACTTTTTTACTTATAATTAAAAGCCTCCCCTGCCAACTTATCAGCTAGCTTGGGAAAGAGAGTATAAAACTTATGGGCTAGATTCAACAAAACAGGAAGATTGAGTTCTCGTTTATTTTTTCCTATAATCTTGACAATCTTTTTAGCCACTGCATCTGCTTCCAACAGGAAGCGTTCAACAGATTTGAGATAGGTTCCATCTGGGTCAGATTGGTCGAAAAATCCTGTGCGGATTGGTCCTGGATTGACTGTTGTCACATAGACTCCATAGGGCATGAGTTCGAGGCGCAGAGCATTTGAAAAACCAATGGCTGCAAACTTGGTCGCTGAGTAGAGACTAGACTTGCCAGTAGCAATCAAACCTGCCATGCTAACGATATTGATGATATGGCCTTTTCGACTCTCTTTCATACGGGCCGCAAGGCGTCGAGATAGATTCATCAGGGCAAAGGTATTGACCTCAAACATCTGATGAATATCTTGGTCGGAAATCTGGTCAAATTCCTCAAAAATACCGTAACCAGCGTTGTTAATCAAGACATCAATCTTGCCATAGCGGAGATAGAGATCGGTTACCAGAGTTTCTAATGCTGAGTCATCGGTAATATCAATTTCAATCAATTCTGCTTGTGGATGATTCCCATATAGCTCCGACATTTTTTCCTTGTTTCTACCAAGCAAGATGAGTTGGTCTTCAGGTAAAAGTTTGACCATTTCTTGGGCTAGACCACCGCTAGCTCCGGTAATGAGAATAGTAGGCATACTTATCCTTTCTCAATCTTTTAGATTTCCACTTCTTCCAAGTCTTTGACCACATGGACATTTTCAAAAACACTAGCAGCGTCTTTTTTGAGCTTGCTGATATCTTTTGAGAGAAAACGAGCACTGATATGGTTGAGTAAGAGGCGTTTAGCTCCTGCTTCTACTGCAACCTGTGCAGCCTGCATATTAGTTGAGTGACCATGATTTCGAGCAATTTTTTCATCTCCCTTACCATAAGTGGACTCATGGACAAGGACATCTGCATTAACAGCCAGACGCACACTGGCATCCGTTTTTCGAGTGTCTCCTAAAATAGTGATAATCTTACCCGGACGGGGAGCTGAGATATAGTCAGCTGCCTTGATTTCGGTCCCATCTTCGAGAACAACGTCCTGACCGTTTTTGATTTTTCCAAAAAGTGGACCAAATGGGACGCCAGCAGCCTTGAGCTTTTCAGCATCCAGCGTTCCTTCCAAGTCCTTTTGCATGACACGGTAACCAACACAGAAAATAGTGTGATCCAACTCCTCTGCATACACAGTGAATTTATCGGTTTCAAGGATTTTTCCTAAAGAATCTTGGTCAAACTCATGAAAATGAATGCGGTAAGGCAGGCGCGAACCTGACACACGAAGGCTGGTTAAGACAAAGGACTTGATTCCTTGAGGTCCATAGATCTCCAAATCTGTCTGCTCTTCATTGGCTTGAAAAGCACGACTAGAAAGGAAACCTGGCAGGCCAAAAATGTGGTCTCCGTGCAAGTGGGTGATAAAGATTTTGCTGACCTTACGTGGTCGAATTGTGGTCTCAAGAATGCGATTTTGCGTACCTTCTCCACAGTCAAAGAGCCAGACTTCGTTAATCTCGTCCAAGAGTTTCAGAGCAAGACTTGAAACGTTGCGGGCTTTAGAGGGCTGACCAGCCCCCGTTCCTAAAAATTGAATATCCATTCGATACTTTCTAATTAATCAATATATAACATGGCTGTGCGGTTTTCCGATCGGAAATAGCGCTTGCCAGAAAAAGAAGCAGCTTCTTGCAGTAAATCCTCTTGGCTGTAGCCTTTGAGACGCTTACGACCATCAGCTAAGCTTTCCAAATCAGTCAAAGCTGTAAGACTCTCCACACTAACAACTTCCTCATCTCCGACAGCTTTCATGTAAATCTTTCCAGACTCTTCAAAGACGAGTTGATGGGGGAAAATTTGCGCAATTTCAAAGAGCAAGTCATCTGAAATCTTCTCTTCATTCTCAGAGAAAATCCGACCCAGACCCTCACTCTCATAACAAAAACCAAAGGATTTACCAGACAGATTAAGCCGAATAAAAGGCTTGCTTTCTAGGGTAAAACTTGGCTCAGCATTGTAGAGGTTCAGTTCCTGACTGACTTCTGCAAAATAATCCGTCGCTGCTTCAGGACTCTTTTTCTGGTAAAGTTCAGCAAAGTAGGCATTGACCACACTTGGCGGAGGCGTGATGAGTGCCAACTGCTCCTGTTCTGTTTTACCAGCTAGAAGTTGATCCAGATAGACCTTATCCAGACTTGTATAACCTCCATACTTTAGAGCCAACGTTTTAATATCAGTCATAAAATTCTTCTAACCTCCATTTATTTTTCTCAGAAATGTAGCCTGTAATAACTTCTCCATCATCTTGGTAGTCACGATCTTCCAGAATCGCAACACTTTCTAAATCATGAATTTTATAGGATTTTGAAAAAGGCACGCGCAGGGTAAAGACTTCAAAAATATCCTTGATTTTCTCTAAAAACAAAGCCTGCAAGTTTTCACGACTATCCTCAGACTTGGCAGAAATGAGGGCGTATGGCGTTTGGGTAGGCGTGAAATCCTCAACCAAATCGGCTTTATTGTAAAGGGTCAGGCGAGGAATATCCTCCATGTCCAAGTCTTTCATGATAGACAGAACCGTTTTTTCATGCTCCTCGTGGTAAGGATTGCTGGCATCGATAACATGAACTAGAAGGTCCACATGCTTGCTTTCTTCCAAGGTAGACTTGAAACTGGATACCAACTCTGTCGGCAAATCTTGGATAAAGCCAACTGTATCTGTCAAAGTTACTTGAAGATTGCCCCCCAGATGGATACTCTTAGTCGTCGCGTCCAGAGTTGCAAAGAGCTCATCTGCCTCATACTGGGTCTTGCTAGTTAAGGTGTTCATGATAGTTGACTTTCCAGCATTGGTATAACCAATCAAACCAATCTTAAAGGTGCTGGACTCCAGACGTTTTTCTCTGACAGTCGCCCGATTTTTCTCAACCACCTTGAGTTGGCGCTCGATATCAGTGATTTGATTGCGAACGCTACGACGATTCAATTCCAGCTGGCTTTCACCAGGACCACGGGAACCAATTCCCCCAGCCTGACGACTGAGCATAATCCCCTGACCAACCAAGCGAGGCAAGAGATACTTGAGCTGGGCTAGGTGGACTTGGAGCTTCCCTTCATGGCTTCGAGCTCGCATGGCAAAGATATCCAAAATCAACTGCATACGGTCAATGACCTTGACACCCAGAACTTCTTCTAGATTGACATTTTGCCTTGGGGTCAGACGGTTGTTGACGATGACAGTGGTAATTTCTTCTGCATCCACCATGAGCGCAATTTCTTCCAACTTACCAGAGCCGACGAAGGTCTTGGAATCATATTTTTCACGTTTTTGTCTGTAGCTATCTACAACGACTGCCCCTGCCGTTTTCGCTAAACTAGCCAATTCTTCCATGGAGAGGTCAAAATTGTCCATACCCTGCAATTCCACACCAATCAGCAGGACTCGCTCCTCTTTTTTTTCCGTATCAATCATCTAAAAACTCCTCTATCTGGCTTAAAATGCGGTCTTGTACACCAGATTCTCCAATCTGATAAAAGGTCACCTGCATGCGATTACGGAACCAGGTCAACTGACGCTTGGCAAAACGACGGGTCGCCTGTTTGAGACTCTCACTGGCTTCTTCCAAGGTCTGCTCTCCACGGAAGTAAGG
This sequence comes from Streptococcus mitis, assembly GCF_005844455.1. Taxonomy (GTDB): domain Bacteria; phylum Bacillota; class Bacilli; order Lactobacillales; family Streptococcaceae; genus Streptococcus; species Streptococcus mitis_BF. The sequence continues at coordinate 37,372 of NZ_SPGF01000008.1, forward strand.
AAAGAGTTCCTTGTATCCAATACCTTTAGCAGCCTGCACATCAGGGTAATGGTCAAAAAGCCACTTGGCCTCATCCAAAAGCCCAGCCTCAAACATCAAGTCCACGCGGTGATTGATACGTTCATATAATTGACTGCGTTCATCATCCAAGCAGATAATCAATGGTTCATACAAGGTTTCTTGATTTTCCAAATCCTGACCAAAATGGGCGATTTCCAAGGCACGCATAGCACGACGACGATTAAACTGGGGAATCTCAAGGCCTGCTTGCTCCACCAAATGGGCTAATTCCTCATCTGAATATGGCTCCAAACTAGCTCGATAGTCCAAAATCTCCTCATGGGGGGTCTCTCCACCCAGATGGTAGCCTTCTAACAAGCTCTGGATATAAAGCCCAGTTCCACCAGCAATAATGGCTAGCTTACCACAGCTGTGAATATCCTCAATAGCCATCTTAGCTTCTGAAACAAAATCAAAAGCCGAGTAAGACTCGGTTACCTCTCTAACATCGATTAAATGATGGGGAACAGCTGCCTGCTCTTCTGGACTAGCCTTAGCCGTCCCAATATCAAGTCCTCGATAGACTTGCTGGCTATCTCCACTAACCACTTCGCCATTAAAACGCTTGGCCACTTCAATGGCAAGGGCTGTTTTCCCAACAGCAGTCGGTCCAACAATCACAATTATTTTTGTTTTCATCTTTTTTCCTTGAAAAATTCCCATTTTTTCGTTACTATTATTATAACACAAAAAGGTCAGTCAGAAAAATGTGACCTCTTGAAGAGGCTGGCTGATTGAGAATATAAAGGAGGAAGACTCATGGCTAAAGGATTCGCTAAAGGTCTTGTAACAGGTGTCGCAGGAACTGTCGCTGCACTTGCAGGCGCGGTATACGCATTTAAAAAGAAAGTAATCGAACCAGAAGAACAAAAAGCAGCTTTCATCGAAGAAAACCGTAAAAAAGCAGCTCGCCGCCGCGTATCACGTTAAGAAACAAAAGAAGTTGGGATTCATTATCTCAACTTCTTTTTTCTATTCTTTTAAATAGCTAGGTCAAACTTCAACTGGGGCTTAACAGGGTCATAATCCACCAACTCAAAATCTTCTGCTTTAATATCAAAGAAATTAGTCCCATCAGGAACATTTAAAATCAAGCGTGGTTGGCAGTTTGACGGCTCACGACGGAGCAATTCCTGAGCTTGTTCAAATTGATTGTCATAGATATGGAGGTTGTTTATGAAATAGAAGAACTTCCCAACCTTCCAGCCAAAATGCTTGGCAATCATCATTTGAAGAGCCACATACTGCATAGCATTGATGTGGTGGGCCACCAGCATATCATTCGAGCGTTGCGTCAAGGTCGCATCCAGATAGATTTCCCCATCAACACGACGGACATCAAACATGGTCTGAAAGGCACATGGGAGCAACCCATCTGTCTCTTCGAAAGCTTGGTAATCCCAGAGCGAAATGATATTGCGACGGTTCCAAGGGTTGGCTTCCAACTGTTTGAGAAGCTTATTAATAATATCGTGTTTCTTAACAACGGCACCATAGCGTTCACCAATGGTTCCTGTATCTCCCACTTCCCAGTCATCCCAGTAGTGAACATTGTACTTGCTATTTAGCACTTCTAGGCTATTAGACTGATCTTGGTAAATCCAAAGTACTTCCTTGATGGCGGATTTGATAGCGATAGGACGCAAGGTTGTGATGGGAAATTCCCCCTTGGCCAAGTCATACTCTGCAAAGGTACCCGTTACGTACTTAGAGTTGGCAACTGTCCCATCCTTGTACTTAGGACGGGCCTGCTCAGAAAAGACACCGTCTTTGAGGATTCGTTCAATATTCTCTTTAAAAATCGTATCTGCTTTTGTCATTTACTCTCACCTCATTTATTGTCCTAACTAGGATAGCATAAAAAAGAAAGGAGGAAAATCACTCGCTTCTGGAAAGCTATTTTCTCCTTTTTTATTTTATTGCAATACAAGTGATGCTGCTCCGATAACCCCAGCGTCATTTCCTAGAGTTGCAAGAGCTAATTTAGTGGATGTGCGTACTTGTGGGAAGCTATTTTCGTCATAGACTTTTTGAACACCTTGTAGAAGGAATTCTCCCGCAGCTGATACACCACCACCGATAACGATTGTTGATGGGTTTAGGATTGAACCGATGTTGGCACAAGCGATTCCCAAGTAACGTGAGAAGTTACGGTAAACGATCAAGGCAAGGTCGTCTCCTTCTTTTGCAAGGTCAAAGACAGTTTTAGCAGTTACTTCTTCACCGTCATCAATCAAACGTTTCAAGGCTGCATCGCCTTCGTATTCATCTGCGTAACGACGAGTCAAGTTGACAATCCCTGTTGCAGAAGCGACTGTCTCAAGGCAACCTTTCTTACCGCAAGTACATGCGATTGGTTGATCAAAGTCAACAGTAATGTGGCCAAGCTCACCTGCTGCACCAGCAACACCGTGAAGCAATTTGCCTTCTGCAACGATACCGCCACCAACACCTGTACCGAGTGTCATAAAGACAACGTCTGGTTGGTTGTCACCAGCCCCCATCCAACGTTCACCAAGGGCTGCCACGTTGGCATCATTATCGATGAAGAATGGAATGCCCAAGGCTTTTTCAATTTTCTCTTTAATTGGTTGAAGGGTTTTCCAGTTCAAGTTGTAGGCACCAATAACAGTTCCTTTTTCACGGTCAACCACACCTGGTGATCCCATTCCAATACCTTGGAAGTCCGCTGCTACCAATCCAAGCAAGTCCAAACGATGTTGAATAGACTCAATCATATCATCTACGATATGACTTCCCTCATCCAAAATGTTAGTCTTGATAGACCATTTTTCTTGGATTTCTCCTGCTGTTGTTAAGATTGCAAATTTGATAGAAGTTCCACCAAGGTCAATCCCAATAATCTTTTGACTCATCATATTCTCCTTTTTCATTGCGTAGTAATTGAAAATGCTTACAGTACTAGTATAACAAATTTCACTCATTTATGCAAAGGTTTGCATTGACTTTCTGGATTTTATTCTGACTTATGGTTTCCAGAGGCCGAAAGCATCTACGTAGTAGCGACCTCCATCAACTCGCTCATTTTTAGCCATTTTACCATCTGATTTCAAATAGTAATTTCCTTGCCATGCATTGCGAGCGTATGAACCATCTGATTTCAAGTAATACCAGGCTTGATAAGAAGAGTCATAAACCCATTCACCTTGTGCCATTTTACCGTTTGATTTAAGGTAGTAAGCTCCTTGCCATGCATTCTTTGCATAAGATCCATCTGATTTCAAATAATACCAAGCTTGATAAAAAGCATCATAAATCCATTCGCTCTGGGCCATTTTTCCGTCTGCTTTCAGGTAATAGCTTCCCTGCCAAGCATTTTTCACTGGATTTCCATTTTCATCAAAGTAGTACCATGCACCATCCTGCTTAACCCAGCCACTTGTTGTTGCTGAACTTGTATCAGTTTGAGTTGTAGTCTTTTGTTTTGCTTTAAAAGCACCCTTAGGGACATTTTTCAATTCGCAAGCCACACCGTCATGATCGCGGTCTAACTTGGCAGAATAACCAGGATCCCCCTCATGAAGATCTGAATAGCCATTAGCCCAAGCTTCCTTACAGCTAGAAAAATGGATGTTTTCGTCTGCTAACACAGGTTGTGAAAACAAGGCTAAAACTGGCAAGGTAGATAGACTTATTTTTAAAAATAGACGTTTGTTCATTTCTTTCTCCCATAATTATGATATCGATTTCACTATTATTTTATCAAACTTATTTCAGCAATTCAAGAGTCTCTGTGAGCTTATACTTCAAATGATTCCGAACTTCTTTCCAAGACTCTGCTGACTGCCCTAACCCGTGTAAAAATACCAGTTTCATCTAGTTCTCCTCAAGGCTTAATTCATACAAGCCTCTCACTGCATTACAACCGTAAATAGCTTCTGCTTGGGTTAAATCTGCCAAGGTCAAAACTTTCTCTTCTACCTGTCCTCTTTCCAGCAAATGCTGACGATAAATTCCTGGCAAGATTCCAAGTCGGATAGGCGGTGTGTAGAGTTTCCCAGCGATTTTCAGAACCAAATTTCCGATAGAGGTTTCAAGAAGTTCTCCAGACTTATTGTGGTAAATAATCTCTTGCTCCCCTAGGTTCAAATGTGGTCTGTAAGTTGTTTTAAAATAGGTGAAGGATTGATTCAAATCCGCTTCTTGCAGACAAAGTTTAGCCTGGCAGAAATATGGACTAAGGGGTGTTAAGATTTGACGATCGAGTTCTATCTCTCCAGATTTGCTGAGAGAAATTCGCAAGCGGTAATCTTGATTAGCATCACAAGCCTGATACTCTTCCTCTATCTTTTTTCTCACTTCTTCTGCATCAAAAGGAAAGGCAAAATAGCGACTAGCTATTCTCAGTCTTTCCAAATGTTGTTCTTCAAACAGCAGTTGTTTTTGGCTGATTTTCCCAGTAGTAATCAGTTGGAAACGATCTTGTTTACGATAGAGAACAGCTGCCTTTTGATGAACCTCGCGGTATTCAGATTCCCAAGTGCTATCCCATGTAATGCCTCCGCCAACTCCATAGATGGCTTTCCTTTGATGCAGTTGAATAGTCCGGATAGCAACATTGAAAATCCGTCGTCCATTTGGAAGCAAGAGACCAACCGTTCCACAGTAGACTCCACGCGGTTGTGGTTCCAGGCCCTTAATGATTTCCATAGTTGCAATTTTGGGTGCGCCCGTTATGGATCCGCAAGGAAAGAGGGAGCGGAAAATTTCAACAAGGTCCACATCCTCTCGCAACCGACTCTTGATGGTCGAAGTCATCTGCCAAACCGTTGAATACTGTTCCACTTGGCAGAGACGCTCCACATGCTCACTCCCCACTTCAGAAATACGATTCATATCATTGCGCAAGAGGTCCACGATCATCATGTTTTCAGAGCGATTTTTAGGATCCTGTTCCAACCAGCCAGCCTGTTCAAGATCTTCTTGGTCAGTTACCCCACGCTGAGTCGTTCCCTTCATTGGTCGCGTTGTCAACTCGCGGTTATTCTGCTCAAAAAAGAGCTCTGGACTCATGGAAATCACTGCCATCTCGTCATGTTCCACATAAGCATTGTAGCTCGCCTCCTGTTCTACCACCATGCGATTGTAGATAGCAAAAGGATTGGCACTTAAATCTTGCTTGAGTTGGACTGTGTAGTTGACCTGATATGTGTCCCCCTGACGTAAATGATAGTGAATCTGAGCAATCGCCTTTTCATAGTCTGCTGCAGACGTTACTTCCTGCCAATCATAAGGCAAATCAACATCCTCATAAGTCAGAGGAATAGGGGAGGTTTCCACCCTATCATGAACAGTAAAATACAGTAGGTACTCTCCCAGTAGGGGAGTCTTGTGAACTGCTAATTTTTCCTCAAAAGCAGGTGCAGCCTCGTAGCTGACATAACCCACCACATAGTAGCCCTGCTTTTGGTAGTTTTCCACTTGTACCAGCAAGGCTGTTACTTCCGCTAAATCTCTCGTTTTTAACTCTTTGATAGGCTGGGTAAAGGTGTATCTCTCCCCCAAAGCCCTAAAATCAATCACTGTTTTTCTATGCATACCTTAAGTATAGCACAAATTAAGAAAACCCTCATCCGCAAAGCAGATGAGAGATTTCGATTATTTAAAGATTGAAGTTTTAAAGCTATTTGTTTGTTGAAGAAGTTTTTTGTATAGTTTTTCTTTAAGTGTAACAGTATTGTCAAATTTAACTGATTCATTCTTAAGAGTAGCTTTATCTTTTTCAACGGCTGCAGCAAATGCATTCTTCAAATCTTCGTAACTACTGTAAGTAGTGCCGTCGATTGTAACAGAGTTAAATCCTGCCTTAGCTTTATCAACAACTTCTTTGAAGTATTCTTTCTTCCAAGCTTCTAGAGTACTAAATTTACCATCAGAAACTTTCTTAATGATGAAGTCATCACCTAGAGTAGCATGACCAGCCTGTTTAGACTCATTTTTTAGCATGTTAGAAGCGTAGTTTAAGAAGCCTTTTTCATATCCAAAGTAACCCCACATACGGAAGGTGTTATGCTTGAATGACATTGCTCCTGGAGCCCCTTCACTTGTATTACCACCGTAAATACCTGCAGTGATAGGCACCGTTACATAGGCAGAGCCAAATCCAGTTGGGTCATAAGTACCATTACCAGGACCATGTTTGGTCATGAAGTTCTTATCTACCAGATCGTTAACAGAAGTTAAGTTATATTCTTTTTCTTCTGCATTCAAATCACGAACCTCATCGTATTGGTTCTTCGTATTCGCTCCACGTAGTTTTTTATCCACTTTCTTGAACCAAGCACTATTTAAGGCTTTATCGTGTTTATCAAGAACGGCTTCTCCTTCAAGGTAGTCAAGAAGCATGAGCGTATCATTGAAACCTTTCATGTAATGATCGATTTCTTCACGAGATGTAAGGTCATTTGGATTTGTGTTGTACCATTGGTTTCCGTCATTTGGACGTTCGTAGGTCATGTTCAATCCTAGTGCTTTAAAGTCGCCGTTTGGACTTGTTTCAGCAGGTGATTGTAACATACCTTGTGCGAATGCTTCTAAGTCAGTTCCTTCACGGTGTCTAGAACCACCTAGGTAAACCATGCGGTCATTTACGTGAGTCGTTTCGTGAGTGAAGGCTGAGATACCAAAGTCACTAATCATATTGGTAACCATGAAGAAGACTGAATCATCTTTATAAGGATTACCGTAGATACGAGCTACAGCTCCCATACGCCAGTCAGTAGCATGGTAACGACCTGTTGGTCCGTACAATTCACGAACTGGAGCGACATCTTTACCGCTATTAGTGTGACCGTATTTATCAGTACCTTCTTTGTAGTTTTGGTTATCTAGTACTGGTGTTGGCACCATGTTATTGCTCTTCAATAGCTGGTTGCGAACTTTATCTAATGATAAACGAGACCAGAAATCCAAGTAGTTTTGTTGAGCTTTAGCAACTTTATCAATTTCAGGTTTGAATGCCTCACGTTCTGCTTCAGTATTCTTACCGTATTTCTCAAATGAACTGTATGCTAGTGTATTGTATGTTGAGATTAGAATCATGTGCGCATCTTTTAAGTTCAGAAGTGGCAGGATCATCTTACCGTGCATGTCGTTATTTAGTCCTTCGTATGCTCTGTGTTTCTTATCAGCAAACTCAGGAGTTGTTGTCTTCGGCTCAACGACATATACATTATCTTTAGTTGCTTTTATGAACCAATCGTTTAAGTCTGTCTCACTTGTGAAGAGTTCCATATTGTATTTCAAGAACTCATGTAAATTACCTTTACCAGTAGCACCAGCAATCACTTCACGATAGGCATCGTGAGTGCGGTCACCCTTAATATAACTTTCTTTAGAACCAATATTGATGATTCGATCTAGGACACTAACATTCTTACCATAGAAGTCAGGTTTGAATAACATTAATTCTTTAATATTAAAGTCATCGAATTTAACTCCGTAGTAACGGTTGAGGTAAGACAAACCAAGAAGAACTGCAGCCTTATTGTCATCGATTTTCTTAATCAAGGCACGTTTAGCAGCTTCATCTGTGTTCAGTTGGTGATCTTCATTTTCCACTAACTTCGTAACGAATTGATTAAGATTATCTTTAACATACTTGAAACTTTCTTCTAAGTACAAATCCTTAATTGCATTGACTTTGTTGCCACCAGTTCTACCCAAGTGTTGGTAAATCGGGTCAGATTGCAATTCAACTGGACTCAATTTACTTTCGATAGCGCTGATTAAATCTGCACGATCTTTAACAACCATGTTTGGTGTGTAAACGACTTCACCAAGTTCAGCGATGCTGTATTCTTTAACTTGCTTCACTTGAGATTCTTTAGGTGAGATGTTAAAGATTTCTTTTGTCTTATCAGCATAGTGAACCATAATATGGTCAGCATCTGTAAGGTCTGTGACAAAGTCATTTCCTTTCATTGCAGTTACAGACAATACTTCTTTCGTTAATAAGTTTGATCCAGCAGGAATCTTGTTACCTTGATTTACAATCCATTCTTTGTTATAGAACGGTTGAAGTTTTTCGATATTACGGTAAGCAAGCTCATGAGATGCGTCGTAGTCTTGAGTATCTTTGTAAGTGTCAGCTTTTGGCTTAACATTATTTAATGTATCTAAAACAAGAGGATTGATAACATAATCATTAGCTGTAATTCCTAATGTTGCAATTTTCTGGTCAGCTTCATCTTGAGACACTTCTTTAATTCGGTTAGAAACAGAGAATTTAAATGAACGTTTCCCTGTACTTACATCTTTTACAACGAAGTTACGTTCTAAAGCGTTATTTGAGAAGTATCCACCCTCTTCGTCGATATCTTTAGATCCATAGAACACTTCACCGTTTTCAACTTTCATCATAGACACAGAGTCTGCAACTTTACCCCATGCCCAGTTCTTACTAAGGAAACCACCTACTTCAACAGGTGTGTTTACCTTAATAGTTCCTTTAGTAACAGCATTACGAACAGAACCATATTTACCAATTCCGTTAGGATCAGAACCGTTATCTGATCTAGCAACAAATCCACCGATACGAGCTTTATTAGCAACTATATCAGCTTCTACATATCCTTTATCGACATTACCTTTCCAGATTTCACCAACCATACCAGCGAAATCCCATCCTCTATCACCTACACCAGTAAGTTTACCGATATAAGCAACATTAGTAAGCTGTCCGCCGTTATCTAATTTGTTAACAAGTCCGGCAATTCCATCTCTACCAGTTATGCTACCAGTTACTTTAATATTCTCAACAGTAGCGTTTTTAACAGTTCTAGCAAGAGCAGAAATGTTATCAATCCAAGGCATATTAATATCGACATTAGCCAAGTTAACATCTTTAACCGAACCACCTTCAATACCACCAAATAATTGACGTGTCATATTGTGGATTGAATAACGTTGTCCCTCAACACTTGATAACTTACCTTTAAATGTACCAGGAACATACTCTTTATTCGGAGTCGGAACATTTGCTGCATTAAGATCCGCACCAAGTTTAAACTCACCGCTAGGGTTAGCTTTCATATCTTTTACAAGCTCATTGAAGTTGTAGTAAACATTACCTTCTTTTGCTTTTTGTTTTTCAAAGTAATGTACATACTCTTCACTAAGTGTGTTATCTGCATTACGTTGAACTAAGTCCGGTGCTTTGGCAATGACTTTGTATAAAGTTTTTCCATCTTTTTCTACTTCTTCAATCTTGTCAACAGCAAGTCTTGTAACTTTGTTGTCGTGAGTTGTAACTCGTAAATAAAGCGGAGCAACATCAGCTGGTTTTTCTGTAAGCAAACTAGTGTCTGTTTCGTTACCATCAGCGTCCACACTCATCAAGCTTGTTTCTTTGATATTTTTGATTTCAACTTTTTTGAGGTCAATTCTTAGAGGTTCTTCATTCAGAACTACTTCCTCATCGCCTTCACCACGGTCATAAACCATCTTAGTTTCAATCTTATAATCTTTGTAGTATTGCAAATCTGTCAGGCTAGCTGTTAAGTTGTCAGGTGAAACATTCAATGTTTTCACAATCTCATCACCTTTTTTCAGAGTTAAGGTGATAGTTTTAATGGCTGCCTTGCTTGGATTTTCTAGACTGTATTTAACATCTGAAGTACGTTTCAAATCCTTAAGTTCCACTGCAGTGAGGGTCAATACTGGTTTTTCAAATGTCTTGGTACCACGTTTCAAAATTCGGTCTTGAGGGGCCTCAATGACTTCTTCCGTTACTTTTAGTGCATCCTCAGTCTTAACTCCTTTGATAGTATTAAAGGTCTTAGTGATTTTTTTCTGACCTTCTTTACCTTCTTGAGCTACAACTTCTAAACCTTTTTTCAATTGAGCATCTTCTTCAATCTTTTCTTCGAATGGAATCTTTTCAAGGCTTTCCTCTACAAGAGTTCCTTCAATTGGTTTTGTACCACGACTTACCTGTTGATTTACAGGCTCCTTGGTCACTTCCGTACTGGTTGAAAGAACTTGGTCAGTTTTGACACCTTCTACCGTTTTATAGGTTGTTTTTGTAACTTGACTTCCTTTTTCACCATTTCGTAGGACAGTTTCTTCGTCTGTATACTTAGTTGGATCCTCAGTCGTTTCAGTTTTGTAGTCAATTTCTGTAGTTGATTCTTCGACAAGGGTTCCCTCAGTTACCTTATACTCAGGTAACTGATCTTGAACAAGTGCTTGACCTTCCTTACCTACCTCTTGGGTTCCTTTAGACTCTACTGTAGCCTCTGGCAATTCCGGTTGCGTTAAGGATTGACCTTCTTTACCTGCCTCTTGAGTTCCTTTAGACTCTACTGTAGCCTCTGGCAATTCCGGTTGCGTTAAGGATTGACCTTCCTTACCTGACTCTTGAGTTCCTTTAGCTACTTGATGTGTTTGCTCAGTTTGTGGTACTGGAGTTGGGGCAGGCTGTACCTCTTTCTTAGTTCCGACTGCAATAACTTGCGACACAGGATTTTGAACCACTTGGTCTTCAATGACTTCTCTAACTTCTTGACCATTAACTATCGAAACTTTGGTTACAAGGCGACGCTGACCATTGACTCCGGCTGTGACGATACGAGTCTGTCCTTCTGCTAAATTAGCATCTGGGCTTGTGACCGTTTCAAAAGGAATCTCTACCAAACTCTCTTCCTGTCTAGCCTGAGGCTTCTCAGAAACTGGTTTTTCTTCAACTGCAGGAGCAACTGGATTCTCTACTACAGGTTTTTCGATGACAGTTTCTGGAGTGACAGCAGGTCTTTCTTGAACTACTTCTGTTTTCTCATTTTCTTTTGAACTTTGCTTTTCTACTGGCAACTGAGGTTGTTCAGCTGAAGCTGGTCTTGATGGATGGAGTTCTGCTTCCTTGAAGTAACCAATGTATTCATAGCCATCAATGTGGATAATCCCTTCAGCCAAGCCTTCATGTGTAGAAGCTGAAATAGTTTGGTTATAAGAAAGCAATTCTTTATTTTCAAATGCGAATGTCCCATAAGGTACAAAGGTGCTGGCTCCTAAAGAACTAATCAAGAGAACACCTAGAACCTCTTTGCGACCTTTTTTGGACACCAAAAAGACTGCTAGTGAGGCCGTTGCCAAACCAAGACCTGCCAAAGCTAGTTCCTTACTTCCTGTGTATGGAAGTTGTTGACTGTTAGCTGCCTTCTTACGATAAACTACATAGAGAATATCATCATCTTGAAATTCTGTAGGAACCTCATTGTGAATCAGGGCTTTTTCAGACTCGGTCAATTCCTGTTCCGCCAGATAACGGTAATGAACGTTATGAGCACCGCCAACTTCATTGGCTTGCACCTTATCCACTGAAAGGATACTAGCACCAAAAAGGAAGGCCCCGATTGCTACAGGACCTATCCCAACAGTTAGCTTACGAATCGAATATTTGGTGATTTTTTCTAGTTGTTGTTTTGTTTTTCTCATTCTCACGACTTCCTGATAGAATCTTCTGGATACTGCGCACGCGCACCTCCGATTAGTTTGGGACGACTAGCTAGAGCTGTTACATGGGCATGCCCAATTTCACGCAGTACGGGGCGAATCGGAACCTGAACATGCTTAACATGCATGCCAATCGCAGTGTCTCCGATATCCAATCCAGCATGGGCCTTGATAAATTCAACCTCAACTGGATCCTGCATAAACTTGAAGGCTGCTAGCTGACCCGAACCTCCTGCATGAAGTGTAGGAAGGACACTGACGATTTCCAGACCAAACTGCTCTGCCACCTGACGCTCAACAACGAGTGCACGATTGACATGTTCACAACCTTGAACGGCTAGATGAATTCCTTTTTCCTCTAGGATATCTAGGATGGTTTTCACAATGATTTCCCCAATTTCTTGACTGGATTCCTTGCCAATCTGACCACCTATCACCTCACTAGAAGAAAGGCCCAAAACAAAGATAGCTCCTTGCTTCAAATTAGCCTTTTCCAACACATCTTCTACAATCTGGCTTGTTTCTCTTTGAATGTCTTTTTCCTTCATGCTTGATACCTCTTTTGTCATTATCTATCATATCGTTTTTTCTTGTTTTTAGCAAGATAGACAACTTATAAAGCTTGCCCAATTACGCATAAAACTCCCAGAATTGACTGGGAGTTAGCTGGTTGCTATTTTATTGATGTATATTTCAACTGTCGTCCCTTTTTCGGGTGCAGAATTGATCTTCATCTGGTAATTGTCTCCAAAATGAAGTTTGAGTCGTTGGTTGACATTTTGTAGGCCAACTCCCCCACGTTTGAGCTGACTTTGACTACTATCTCCAGGATTTTGGAAGCCAACGCCGTCATCCTTATACTAAACAAAAATCAAAAATTGACGTATAATAGATATATGACACAAGCAACATTTACTACCAATGACAAAAACATTCTCACAAAAACTCTCAAAGATAAGAAAAATCTGCGCTTTCATAAACGA
>NZ_SPGF01000090.1 GCF_005844455.1 Streptococcus mitis
AACTATCCTAAAAAATGCTTGAACTACAAGTCACCCAGAGAAGACTTCTGGATGGCTAACTTGAACTTGAAATTCGCCATATTCTAATTCAGCTACATTTCCGTTAATGTAAAAAGAAAAACGACTTCATAATATCTATAGGAGGTTTTACCCACAACAGAAATTATAGAGCCCTATTTTAGTTCAATGTCCTTTTTTATTAATTCCCTTTAAAGGCATCCACCATTACCTGAAATTCTTCATTTGTAAGAGTAATTCCCTTGCCCATTTTAGTATGATCTGGGCTCCAAGCGCGAATGTCAAACTTTGCAGGGGCTCCATTAAAGCTGACGCGGTTAATTTCCTTGGTCCATCCTTTTTCATTTTCGGACAAGGTCAGTAAGTGTTCTTCGATTTCAAATGTAAATTCTGCCATTTTGTTCTCCTTTTTAGTTCCTTTTTAGTTTTCATTAGATTATTCGAAAAATCTTGTGGTTTTTAAGAAAATTTTATATAATGTGGATATGTAAGAAGGGAGGATTCTATGAGACAGGCATTCCAACTAGTTCTAGATAAACTACATAGTTTTCTCAATGGGAATGATGATCATCCTCAAATCGAGGACAACTCCCTTACTGCTATGATTGAACAAGCCATCCAGAAAAAGACGGCTGTTCATGTGATACTTGCTGAGACAAGCTTTACAGGTGATATCATCAAATACGATCAGCAACGCCAGCAAATTATCGTGAAAAATTTTGCCAAAAATGTGACCCGTATTATCCACATAAGCGATATTCAACGCCTGCGATTTGTCCCCTCAACTGTCCAAACAGCCCAAAAAAATAGATTTAAGAAAGAGTGAGATGTTCTTTGCATCCCACTCTTTTTCTTAACGGATTTGTTCAAAATGAAGGTGAACGGCGATATGGTCACCATAGCCACTTCTCTCCAAATCGCGTTGCAAGCGATAAGAGATATAGTGTTCTGCAATAGTAATGTAGCCAGCTCCAAGTAAGCGGTGCTCAACCATTGATTGGATCATGCTGATAGTCGCACGTTCTACCTTGGCTTCCTCCAAGTCCAAAACGACTTTTTTAGTAACTTGTGCAAGGTTTTGACGCAAATCATCTGTCAAAACATAAACGGTTTGAGCTGCTTTTAGGACAGCTTGGTAAATTTTATCTGGATCAAATTCAGCAATTTCTCCATTACGTTTGATTACTTGCATAAGGTTCTCCTTTATTCTTTGTTTTCTTTAATTTTAGCCAGCATCTTTTCTTCTTCGGCTGTTAGTTGATAGTTATCTAGCAGGTCGGGTCTGCGCTCGTAGGTTTTCTTTAAACTCTCATACAGCCGCCACTGACGAATCTTTTCATGGTGTCCACTCATGAGAACATCTGGTACCACCATGCCACGATAGTCATAAGGGCGTGTGTATTGAGGATATTCGAGAAGACCTGAAGAGAAGCTATCATCCTGGTGACTAGACTCCTTGCCAATCACTTCTGGTATCAGGCGAACAGTCGCATCAATCATGGTCATGGCCGCCAATTCTCCTCCAGTCAAGACATAGTCTCCTAGAGATATTTCATCGGTTACTAAGGTCTTGATGCGCTCGTCATACCCTTCATAGTGACCACAAATAAAGATCAGTTCCTCTTCCTGAGCCAAATCCTCAGCGTAAGCTTGATCGAACTGTTTCCCAGCAGGATCAAGAAGAATGACGCGGGGATTTTTCTTTTCAATGGCATCAAAGGCATCGAAAATGGGTTGGGCTCGGAGCAACATCCCCTGACCGCCTCCGTAGGGCTCATCGTCAACATGACGGGCCTTTTCAGCATATTCTCGAAAATTATGATACTGGATATCCAAGATCCCTTTTTCACGAGCCTTTCCAACGATTGAGTGCTCCAGTGGAGAGAACATCTCTGGAAAGAGGGTTAAAATATCAATCTTCATCATCTAACCCTTCTAAGATGTCCACATCAACCCGCTTGTTTGGAATATCAACATTGAGAACTACTGGCGGTATGTAGGGTAAAAGCAAATCACGCTTGCCTTTTCGCTTGACCACCCAGACATCATTGGCTCCTGGTTGTAAGATTTCCTTGATGGTTCCAACCAAGTTATCTCCCTCGTAAACATCCAAACCGATAATCTCGTGATAATAGAATTCACCATCATCTAAATCGTTCAAATCTTCCTCAGCGACCTTGAGATTATAACCCTTGTACTTTTCAATCGCATTGATATGATACATGTCTTTGAATTTGATAATGTCAAAGTTCTTATGCTTGCGGTGGCTAGCAATTATTACTGCTTGGACAAACTGATCTTTTTCATCAAATAAAGCCAACTCTGCCCCTTTTTTAAAACGTTCCTCGGCAAAATCCGTCACAGACAAGACTCGCATCTCACCCTGCAGACCCTGCGTATTGACGATTTTCCCAACATTAAAGTAGTTCATCTTGTCTCCTGCACTCTCCTTCTTTCCATCTTATTCTGACAATTCTCGAATGATAGCCGCAATCTTTTCTGATTCTGACCATTGTAAATAATGGTGATTTCCTCCTAAAATGAGTTTAGAATGTGAAGTCCAATACTCTGATTCTCTGTACTCTTTTTCTCTATAAGCCTGACAGAAAATAAATACAGGGATACAATCTGCTATTGATACATCCTCAAAATCTTCCTCGGTAATCTCTCCAGATATCCGAAATCCTGAATTTTGCTTTTCCAACTCTAAGCCTTTTTCTTGCATTATTTCCCAGATTACTTTATTCGTTTCAGAGCTAAATATTGCTTGAGTTAAATTCTTCAAATAAAGTTCAGGACCATACTCGTCAATCAACCTCATCTGCTCTTCCATTTCTGGATAAGGAGTTTCTGAAAAATCAGCAAACATTACTTTTTTAGTTGTAGGTTCAATTACTACTAAAGCCTGACACTTAATTGGCTTGTTGAGCAATTTGCAAGCTAAAATTCCACTCAAACTATGTACACAAAGTATATATTCAGAAATCGCCAATTCTTCAAGTACTTCATAAACTGCATCTACAAGATTATCCAGCTTTTTTCCAGCTTGGTCATGAATCGGACTTCTACCTGTGTTTGGAAAATCAATTGTCAAATAACCAATTGTGGGAGGAAGTTTTTCAAGTATAAGTGAAAAATTTTCATAACTTGGTAGCAAACCTGCTCCATTTAGACAAACTAGCACTTTCTTTTGCTTTTGATAAGTAACAGAGAGACTGCCAATTTTCGTAGACACATCAATCCTCTTCATAAAGAAATCCACTCATTCTATATAATGAATTATTAAAAATCCTTATCCTTTATTTTATCACGTTCCAGGGATTTTCACAAGTTGGATAAATCTCATCTTACAGAGTTACTACTTCTTCAAAGAATTCACCAATTATCTGATTAAACTCTTCAGGATGATCATTCATCGGTTGGTGTTTGCTGTCTGAAATCGTTACTTGACGCGCATTGGGATTTAGAGCAATTATACCATCATAGATTATTTTTAGGTGTTTGGGAAAATCATTTTCTCCTCTTACTAAAAGCATAGGAGGATTCCCTTTATATACTTCTATCTCATGGACTGCCAAGAAACCTGTTATTCCAAGGTTCAAGAAAACATCTCGCCCAGTTTCTATAATAGCCGTCTTGACCAACTCTCTTGTGATAGGGTTATCAGTACACATTTTGGAGTTCTTGTCTGCAATCACCTTCCAAGGAATCGCTTTATACATAAGAGAACTATATTTGATTCCAATGTCATTAAGTTAGTGATCTAACTACTTGAATAGGAGGTGTGATTGAGAACATCAAAGTGATTCTCTATCACATCTTCTATTTTTTTGCATGACAAATAAAGGGTTTTTCACCCTATTTTTTGAGATTTATGTTACTCTATAGATGAAATCAACTACCGATTGAGCCTTTATCTTTCTTGGATATTTTCGATTCGATCGAATAATAGATAACTGTTTCTTGAGGTATAGTAGATTGAAATAAGATGTGAACAAATTGATTAGGAAAGTCAAATTAATGTATAGAAATATTTTAGCAACCATGGCGTACTATTCTAGATTCAATCTACTATAGTTTTTCAACTGGAGGGAAGAAAGGGAACCGTTAAAAAACAAACGGCAGGCATAAGCCGCATCTGAGAAACACACTTTATATCTTTGTTTCTTGTGACTACTGTCGATGGCAACTTTCGAGGTTACCCAACGACAAAAGTTAAAATTTGTAAAGCGAGCAAAGATTTCTTGGAGAATCCCTTCCTTCTTTTTTG
>NZ_SPGF01000091.1 GCF_005844455.1 Streptococcus mitis
GAGAGTTCTGACGCCAACATCAAAAACTTTAGCTGCCTCGACATGGCTGTGTCCTTCTTTGATGTAATCTAATGCTCGTTGTTTAAAATCTGTACTATATGCCATAGCTTTATTATAACATGCTTGTTTAAAACTAAGCAACTATATCAAGTGGTTTAACCCACCAAAAAACGACCTAAAAAATGAGTCAAAAAAACCCTCAAAAAGTCCCGAAAACCGCTTGACAAAAGCATTCGGTGGGGTATAATGTTAGTAACAACAAAAATTTTTAAGGAGATTATACTGATGAAATCAACAGGTATTAAAGATGTTATGACAAAAACAAAAACCGTCGCAGCTGCGACAACTCTAATGGCTGGTTTGGGTGTAGCGGCAAACGTCCATGCCGACGGTGTGACTACACCCAGCCAACCTGAAACACAAGTAAACCAAGACAAGGCGGCTGTCACTCAAGCTGATGTCACAGAAGCCAAAACAAGTCTTGATACGGCTAATGAAGCTGTAAGCCATCAAGAAGCAACGGTTCAAGCCCAAGCAAAAGAGGCAGATAGTGCTCAAGTGACTTATGATGAAGCTAGTCAAGCGACAGACGAAGCCCGAGCACTGGTAGCCCAAGCAACGCCAGAAGCTATTTCTGAAGCAACAGCTGATGTCACAGCGGCTCAAAACCAAGTGTCACAAGCTGAAGACTTACAGGCACAAGCTGAAAGCAATCAAGCAACGGCAGAAACAGCAGTTGCCAACCAAACTCAAACGGTTAGTCAGGCACAAGATCAAGTGACGACATCACAAGCTGCTGTAGATGCTGCTCAAAAAGATGTCAATAATAAACAAGCTATTTTGGATGGTACAGGTCAAGCCGAAGTTATTGCTAATCGTGATAATGCTCAAGCAGCAGTTAACACTGCACAAGATCACGTTTCCCAAGCAGAGTCTGATTTAACAAAAGCTCAAACAGCAGATGCTAATCGTCAGCAAGCGATTGACAATGCTCAACAAGCGGTTGATGCAGCCAATCAAACTGTTACGTCAACAAAAGCAGATTTAGATGCTAAGACAGCTCAAGCTCATCAAACACAAGCTATTGAAGATGCCAAACAAGCCGATGTTGCTACAGCGCAAAAAGATGTCAATGATAAACAAGCCATCTTAGATGTCACAGGTCAAAAAGCTATCTTGGACGAAGCTGAAGCTGCAAAAAATGATGAAGCCAGTAAACAAGCTCATTTGTCAGAAGATAAAACAGCGTTGCAAAAAGCGCAAGAGGCGGATGCTAACCGTCAACAAGCGATTGACAAAGCTCAAAAAGACATTGATGCGGCAAGCAAAAACGTTTCTACAGCAAAATCAGATTTAGATGCTAAAACAACTAAAGCCCAACAGGCAGCACAAGCTTTAACGGATGCTCAATTCGCATACAAAACAGCTGAAAACGACTATAAAGCGATTAATACAATTACAATGTCTGACGAATATGCAAAAGCTCTTAAAGATGCCTATGATTCTTCGTTAACAACAGAGCAACGTGATGTAGCGCTTAATACTTTAGCTAGCTTAGCTAAATCAGAAGATTCTAAGAATAAATTTATTCATAATGAAAATGACAAAAAACAATCGTTTGATATTAATCATGTAACTGCTGAACAAGCTAAAGAGCTTTCTCTTTTTGCGGCTGATTTAATTAATCAAGCCCGTAAACTAGTTGGTACAACACCAGTTGCAGTAACAGCAGAATCAGCTATCGAAGCCCAAAAGCACGCAAACTATTATGCGACAACAGATATGAAGATGTGGACGTTTAATCATGATACGTCTGATTTAGATGCTAAATATAGATGGGTTGATGAAGATTGGGCAGGTAATTATTTTAATACTTCTAGTTGGGCGAATCCAACTGAATTGGGGAAAGAAACAATGGATGATGCTAAGTATTATGTTTATGATGCTATTAGACGTTGGATTTTCGCACCAGATGAGTGGTTACATGCATCAAGTGTTGTAGGAACACGTAACGCTACTACTGGAGAGAATTATATTGGTGTAGGTTTATCTCGCTTAAAAGATGGAACTTTAAGTCTTAGTCTGAATATTTTCAATACAGATTCTTCAGATTTGTCACAGTTTGATAAAACACCACTTCCTAATCCAAACTCAAGCGACAATATCATTACAACATATAACACAGCTAAAGCTGATGTAGAAGCTAAAACAGCAACTAATAACAGTGTGCAATCAGCTTTAAGCGCTGCTCAAAATAATTACAATAACGCAGTTGCTATTAACACTAAGGCTCAACAAGTTTTAGATGAAGCTCAATCAGTGGCTGTTCAAACTCCGACTGCTCAAGCTAATCTTACTTTAGCAGAGACAGCTTTAACTAAAGCACAAGAACGTTTAACAAAAGCAACTCAAGCAGTAGATGCTTTAAATGCTGATATTAAAGCGAAACAAGCAGCCTTAACTTCTGCTAAAGTAGTGCTAGCAACTACCCAATCAGAATTAGCCCAAGCACAAGCTAATAATAAAGTAGTTCAAGAAGCTAAAATGACTGCTCAAACAGCCTACGATAATGCAGTATCACAATTGTCATCAGTTAGTGCAAACTTGACCCAAGCACAATCAGTGGCTGTTCAAACTCCGACTGCTCAAGCAAACTTGTCGTCTGCTAAAGCCACATTGATCCAAGCACAAGAAAATCTTGTTAAAGCTCAACAGGCAGTGGATGATTTAAGTGCTGATATTACCGTTAAGCAAGCTAATTTAGTAGCTGCTAAAGAAGTTCTTGCTTCCAAACAAGCAGATTTAACAGCTAAACAAGATGTGCTTACCCAATCTAAAGCTCGTTTAGCTAGCCTGCAAGCCGACTTGCTAATGGCTCAAGAAAATGTAGTGACTGCGAAAGCTAATGTGGATAAAGCAAAAGCTATTTTAGGTGAAGCTCAAGTAACCTTAGCTAATCTAAAAAATGCACCACAATTACTGAAAGAAGCACAAGCTAAGGAAGCAATCGCAAAAGCAAACTTGTTAGATGCTCTGGATAGTTTAGAGGCAGAATTGCTAAAACTAAAAGATTTACAAGTTAAACAAGTAGCGGCGCAAGCTGTTTATGATACGACTTCAAAAGCTTATCAAAATGTCCTTGAGGCACAAGAAAAAGAACGTCTTCAAGCTGAATACGATAGCTTAGTGGCACAAGGGAAACAACCAATTCCGGTTGTGAATGAAACAGGTAAAATTACAGGATACACCGTTTTAGCTCCAGAAGCTCCTCAATCTGCTTCAAAAGCACAAGGAGAGGTAGTTACAGCAGCTAAGAAAGCAGAAGCGAAGGAATTGCCTAATACAGGTACAGAAGCCCATGCAGGCCTAGCAACACTTGGACTTCTTGGAGCACTTGGCGGATTTGGACTTCTTTCTCGCAAGAAAAAAGAAGACTAAAAACTGAAAGTTTTGGCTATCTATCAACTGCAAATGATTGAAGAAAAGCTAAGCTCGAGAAAGGACACATTTCGTCCTTTCTTTTTTGATATTTAGAGCGATAAAAATCCGTTTCTTAAAGTTTTCAAAGTTCCGAAAACCAAAGGCATTTCGTTTGATGAGTTTAATGAGATTATTAGTCGCTTCCAACTTACCGTTGGAATAGGGCAATTGAAGGGTGTTGACAATTTTCTCTTTGTCCTTGAGAGAGGATAAATCTGCTTTAGATTGTCCTCAATGAGTCCGAAAAATTTATCCAGTTCTTATTCTGAAAGTGAAAAAGCAAGAGTTGATAGAGATTATAGTGGTGTTTCAAGTCTTCTGAATAGCTCAAAAGCTTGTCTAGAATTTCTTTATTCGTCAAGTGCATACGAAAAGTAGGGCGATAAAATCGCTTATGGCTGAGTTTACGACTATCCTGTTGAATGAGCTTCCAGTAACGTTTGATGACCTTATATTCATGAGATTTTCGTTCAAATTGGTTCATGATTTGAACACGGACACGACTCATAGCACGGCTGAGATGTTGGACAATATGAAAACGATCTAGAACGATTTTAGCACATGGGAGTGAAACAGTCTGGGAGACTGTTTCAGCCTGAGCCTAGAATTTCGAAAGCGAAGCTGTTTAGCCAAGGCATAATAAGGACTAAACATATCCATCGTAATAATTTTCACCTGACAACGAA
>NZ_SPGF01000092.1 GCF_005844455.1 Streptococcus mitis
AGCGTAAGTAGGGCAAGGTCATGATAAGTTGGTCTTCCATACTTAGACGGCGTGGGCGTCCTCCTTTTCGGTGTTGCTCTTGATAAGCGTCAGTGAGACAATCAAGCATCAGTTGAAACGTCGCTTTTTTAACACCTATCAACAATTTGAAATTCTCTGAGTTTAATTTTAAGGCTTTTTCGTATGTTGTTTCCATAGCTTTAGTATACCACTTTTGAGTTGCCGAACAAGTCTAATATACTGAGCACCAACATTTTTCAGAATGGCTGTTCGACTAAGATGAAACCTGCCTGACTTTTTTGTAAAAAGAAAATGTCCTAATCCAAAAGCCACCAGCCGATAGCCTGTCAAGTAGCCACAAAAAGCATGACCCAACTCATGAAGAATAAAGATTAAATACATACTTAGAAGAGCGAAGGCATAACCAAAAGTAAAGGCTAAAACTGCGGAATATCCCAAATCTGCAAATGCGATGGTTCCACAAGCAAAAGCTAGCATAATAAAGACAAAAGCTAGCACATAAACCAAATAAGTCCCAATTTTCTTCATAAAATCTCCAACCAACTCCTAATATCTCGGATAAGGATAAAATTCTCCCTCTTCCAAGCCAACTTTCCCCTCTTCAAAGACTTCTTGGTTCCATTCCATGACAAATTCTTCTGCTTCTGGGTCTTCCAAAAAGTCCATGAGGGCATCCAGCCCAACCTCGGCAGTATCTTTGAGGAAAAGGGCAAAATAAGCTAAAAATTCACGAGAAAATCCTTTTTTAGGCAGGTAAGGAATAACAGTCAAATAGTCTTCTGCATTGACGGTTGACTTGGCAGGATTGTAAAAAAGGACTGCTTCCTCAAAGAGGATATCATCTGATGACACCTCTCCGTCTTCATCCACCATCTCCACACCTGCAGCGTTTTGCGCTTCCAATAGAAAACTCACTTCAACTGCGTGGTTACGCTTGTCCCAGCTAATCTCAAAGTCAAAAGGAAAGTTCTTCTCCAACTCTTCCTCTAAAACATCTAAAAATCCGTATGTTGCCATTTTATCCTCTTTCTATGCGACTCTTTAATCGCCCCGATTGCTCGGAAATGTGCTAAAATAGATACTACCATCTTACCACAAAATTATTTTATGTCCTAATTATACCATATTACCTCATTTAAACTCTTGGTATCAGTGATTTTCTTAAACGGTTGATTTCCTTATTTTTTCCAAAAACTCAACACAAAAAGCCCTCGAAAGGGCTAGCAAATCTATAGGATCAATAGACAAGTAACTAGCACAATTAGACGTGCTTTTTTATTGACTATTCCCACGATGTCATACTTAATCTTATGCTTGAATTTTCTTATCTGCAATAGCTTCTGTCAAAGTCTGAGAAAAGTTAAGTCCCATTTCTCGTCCCAACTTATCTGCCCACCTTGGTATGGTCAAGGTCTTTTTAATTGGTTCCTGACTTCCTAGATATTCTGATACATCAACAGATACCATAGAAATAAAAGATTTATCAAGATCATAAGTTGACTCAAAATCGTCATCGTCTTTAAAAGGATCATTTTTAATCAAAGACAAGCTATTGATATCTGAAGGCTGAGGTAAGTCTCCATCACTCTCTATCAAATCTGCGACAGTTATCCCTAGCCACTCCGAACCCATAGCCAAAGCCTCAGAAATCCCCTCTCCTTGTGTAGCTGAGTATTCAAAATCCGGGAAATGGACAAAATAAGTCGCTTCTACTCCGTCTGTATCGTCATAATAAAATAAAGCTGGATACGTAACTAACATCTCACTACCTCCATATCAAAAAGCAGGGGCTGAATTTTACAACCCAGCTTGCTTTCTTATCCCTCTTTCAGTGTACTTATTCAGCTCACCATGAGGGATTGTGATAGGTCTTTCCCCTTGCTTCTCCATTTTAATATGGGAGCCTTTACCGCCTTTGGTCTTTATCCAACCATGAGCCGTAAGGAGTTTAACCATCTCTTTTTGTGTCATAGGCATAGCGCTTTTACCCCCTGACAACACCATTATAACACGTGCTACACGTATTGTAAAGAATGAGACGTATTATTCTCTTATACCATCAAAGATCCTAGATGTGGTTCTAAGGGAAGCATTATATAAAAGGATAGGCAGGACAGTCGGAGATCCTGAATTTCTCGCTCCAAGACAGATTCTCAACTTCTATCCTCTCTTCATTAAAAATGATTATCACAAAAAATTAGATTACAGATTTTATAAAAGACCTCCAAAAACTACTAAATCAATACATTCGGCATACGAGAAACTTGTATTGTCAGATAAACTGTTTTATCATTTACCATACTTCATTCATTAGTAATATCCTTGATTTGAAGTATAATATTGGAAAGGAAATCAGTAATGAATTTAGAACAATATTTAGGAAAAGAAATTAGGGTTGTTTTTGTTGACGGTCAAATTTTAGAGGGTCATTGTAATAGCTTTACAGGGAAACTTGATACGGTAGATGAACTCTATGATGAAATTACAATAAGAACAGATAAATATCTATATGTTGGATTTAATGAATCTGAAATCGCATCAATAGAGTTAACTCAATACGGTATTACAAAATAACGGGAGTTGTTTATCATGAATAAAACTAAAAAAGAGAATTTAATTTTCATTGATGGTTGGGAGCATGTGCATTGCCCTGTATGTGGAACTTTAGTAGAAACTTATGATATTTGCGATGTTTGTCATTGGCAAAATACGGGAGCATTTAATATCGATGGCGGTCCTAATAAAATGACGCTTGCTGAAGCGAAAATGGCTTATAAAAGGAAAAACGACATAAATGAATCACAAAAGACTTGGGTAATTAATGGGGAGACCTGGCTACATTGTCCTGTTTGTGGGAATGACGTAATAGACTATGATATCTGTGACGTTTGTCGTTGGCAAAATACGGGTATTATAAATATTGACGGTGGCCCAAATAAAATGACTCTAGCCGAAGCCAAAGAAGCTTACGCAAGGAGAAAAATCGTAAAAATTCGAGAATTTGATACAGTGTTGTTAAAAAACGGTCAAACGGCGACAATTGTCGAAAAGTTAAGTGAAGATACTTTTATTGCTGACATAGGAAATTCCCCGAAAGACTGGGATACCATAACAATTACAATCAATGATATTGAAAAAGTAGTGTATAGGAATAGCTAATATATTTGTATAGTGTTGGGAGTAACCTTAAATGAATAAGACTGGAAAAGAGAATTTAATCATTATTAACGGTAGCGAATATGTCCATTGTCCAGTATGTGGTACTGTTACAGCAGTGTATGATATCTGCGACGTCTGTCAGTGGCAAAATACAGGAGAAACTAATATAGATGGTGGACCTAATGAAATGACGCTTGCAGAAGCGAAAGAAGCTTACGCAAAAGGTATTCCAATAATATAAAAAGGAAAAATTTATGAAACTTGAAAACTTCAACAATAAAGTTGTTAAAATTACTGATATTGACGATCAAACATTTGTAGGGATTTGTTTTTTTAATGATAAAGAAGTCTATGATGAAGAATACGACAGTTTATCTATCAAAACAGGAAATAGATGGATTAGACTATTCAAGAATGAAATTGTAACAGTTGAAATTATCAATCAAGATTAAATGGAGTAAAAACTCCTTCTAATAGATAGCCACTATTTCACTTTTCAACCATGTTTATAATTTCTTTTAAGCTTGGTTTGGTTTTTCTAATTCTATCCCATGCCCTCATTTTTATAAAAGTCCCTAAATAGATGCCGTTTATCTTTGGCATTTCGTTTGAAAGATTGTATTTCTCTCGAATCTCCTCCTTATGACTTTCTACAAATTTGCTACGAGGCAAGCAATAAAAAATACCTTCCCCAAAATAACTTATACTCAATTGTTTCCAAAAAGCAACTTTGTCCATTGTCTGCTGACAGTGGACTTTAAAACACTTTTTTCCAATCCT
>NZ_SPGF01000093.1 GCF_005844455.1 Streptococcus mitis
AGCGAAAATAAATAATCTGTAGACGTTTGTGATATTTGGCGTACGATGAATCTCTTAGGAGTTTTTCAATTTTTTGTGTTTCTTCATTTGTAAGTTTCATAACTACTATTATAAGATGTTTTTTGATTTTAGTCTAGTATTAATATTTTTACTTCTCCTATTCGAATTTCATTCTAGCACAAGAAAAAAACTTTTGCACAATTCTGCTACGCTTTAAAAAAGTTTATGAAATAGTGGAAATTATAGCCTTACTTTCTCATTACTTTCTCAAAAAATCGTTTACATGACTTTTATCGACGGATTGGGCTATCTTTTGCTCTAGTCTTGTGTTATACTAGATAAGTTGCAAAGAAACCAGTACTTTTCTTTCGTGGAAAAGAAGCAACACGGTATCTCATTTTTGTAGAAGATACGTCATGAAAAGAAAAGTATACACTAAAGCCTTATAGGGTGGCTTCGCACCACCTTTAGAAAGAAGAAAAACGTGAAATTTAATGAATTTAACTTGTCTGCTGAATTGCTAGCAGAGATTGAAAAAGCTGGATTTGTAGAAGCAAGTCCTATCCAAGAACAGACCATTCCATTGGCTCTCGAAGGAAAAGACGTTATTGGTCAAGCTCAGACTGGTACAGGGAAAACCGCAGCCTTTGGCTTGCCAACCCTTGAAAAAATCCGTACAGAAGAAGCGACCATCCAAGCCTTGGTTATCGCTCCAACTCGTGAACTCGCTGTCCAAAGTCAAGAAGAACTCTTCCGCTTTGGCCGTAGCAAGGGAGTGAAAGTTCGCTCAGTTTACGGTGGTTCAAGTATTGAAAAACAAATCAAGGCCCTTAAATCTGGTGCCCACATCGTGGTAGGAACACCAGGTCGTCTTTTGGACTTAATCAAACGCAAGGCCTTGAAATTACAAGACATTGAAACCCTCATCCTTGATGAAGCGGATGAAATGCTCAACATGGGCTTCCTTGAAGACATCGAAGCCATCATTTCCCGTGTCCCTGAAAATCGTCAAACCTTGCTCTTTTCAGCAACCATGCCAGACGCTATCAAACGTATTGGTGTTCAATTTATGAAAGATCCTGAGCATGTCAAGATTGCTGCCAAGGAATTGACAACAGAATTGGTTGACCAGTACTATATCCGTGTCAAGGAACAAGAAAAATTTGATACTATGACACGTCTTATGGATGTGGAACAACCAGAACTTGCTATCGTATTTGGTCGTACCAAACGCCGTGTAGATGAATTGACACGTGGACTTAAAATCCGTGGCTTCCGTGCTGAAGGAATTCATGGTGATTTGGACCAAAACAAACGTCTTCGTGTCCTTCGTGATTTTAAAAATGGCAATCTTGATGTTTTGGTTGCGACAGACGTGGCAGCGCGTGGTTTGGATATTTCAGGTGTGACCCATGTCTATAACTACGATATTCCACAAGATCCTGAAAGCTATGTTCACCGTATCGGTCGTACAGGTCGTGCCGGTAAGTCAGGTCAGTCTATTACTTTCGTATCACCAAATGAAATGGGCTACCTACAAATCATTGAAAACTTGACTAAGAAACGCATGAAAGGTCTCAAACCTGCAAGTGCAGACGAAGCCTTCCAAGCTAAGAAACAAGTAGCGCTCAAGAAAATCGAACGAGACTTCGCTGACGAAGCCATTCGTGGGAACTTTGAGAAATTTGTTAAAGATGCTCGTAAGTTAGCTGCAGAATTTAGTCCAGAAGAATTGGCAATGTATATCTTGAGTCTGACTGTTCAAGATCCGGATAGTCTTCCTGAAGTGGAGATTGCGCGTGAAAAACCACTACCATTTAAACCATCAGGTAATGGCTTCGGTGGTAAAGCTAAGGGAGGTCGTCGTGGAGATGACCGTCGTGATCGTGAACGCCGTGGCAATGGTCGCCGTGATGATTTCAAAAAAGGCAGTCGTGGAAATGATCGTTATGATAAGGAAAAACGTTACCGTAAGGATAATAAAAAACCACGCACTACTTCAAGCGAAAAGAAAACAGGCTTTGTTATTCGTAACAAGGGCGATAAATAAGAAAAAGCGGTTCAAAATAAATCGCTTTTTTATATAAGGAGACCGAGGGTAAAAGAAGATGGTGATAGCAAAGGATAAGTGAAATGGAAAGGTATTATCCAGTTATCTTCTTATGATAATATAATATCAAAAAAACAAATTAGCTTGTCAATGATAAAAATCTATTTTTCTAAAATATTTCAGCTAGTCTAAATTGCAATTGCAATTAAATAAGCAATTTTCAGATAATAATTGAAAATTCAAGCTTTTTATGTTATAATGGTAGCGATTAAATTCGAGGTGAAAAATGGTACATTTATTAGAAAAAACTAGAAAAATTACTTCTATCCTGAAGCGCTCGGAGGAGCAGTTGCAGGAAGAACTTCCTTACAATGCGATTACACGTCAGCTTGCTGATATTATTGATTGTAATGCTTGTATTGTTAACAGCAAGGGGCGTCTCCTTGGCTATTTTATGCGTTATAAAACCAATACAGATCGCGTAGAACAGTTCTTCCAAACGAAGATTTTCCCGGATGACTATGTACAGGGTGCAAACATGATTTACGATACAGAGGCCAATCTGACAGTTGATCATGATTTGAGTATTTTCCCTGTAGAGAGTCGTTCTGATTTTCCAGATGGCTTGACAACTATTGCACCGATTCATGTATCAGGGATTCGCCTTGGTTCTTTGATTATTTGGCGCAATGATAAAAAATTCGAAGACGAGGACTTGATTCTTGTTGAGATTGCTAGTACCGTTGTTGGGATTCAGCTCCTCAACTTCCAACGTGAAGAAGATGAGAAAAATATCCGCCGTCGTACTGCTGTGACTATGGCGGTCAATACCCTTTCTTACTCAGAACTCCGTGCTGTATCAGCAATTTTAGGGGAATTGAATGGAAACGAAGGTCAGTTGACTGCGTCAGTGATTGCAGATCGTATTGGAATTACTCGTTCTGTGATTGTCAATGCCCTTCGTAAACTTGAGTCTGCTGGAATTATTGAAAGTCGCTCACTTGGAATGAAGGGAACCTACCTTAAGGTTTTGATTTCAGATATTTTTGAAGAAGTGAAGAAAAGAGATTACTAATGGCTAAGGCTTTGATTTCGATTGATTATACAGAAGATTTTGTTGCTGATAGTGGAAAATTGACAGCAGGCGCTCCAGCTCAGGCGATTTCGGATGCCATCAGCAAGGTGACTCGACTAGCTTTTGAACGAGGAGACTACATCTTCTTTACTATTGATGCTCATGAAGAAAACGATTGCTTCCATCCAGAAAGCAAACTATTTCCTCCTCACAATTTGATTGGGACTAGTGGACGGAATTTATACGGAGATTTGGGGACCTTTTATCAAGAGCATAGTTCAGACAGTCGTGTCTTTTGGATGGATAAACGCCATTACTCAGCTTTTTCAGGGACTGATCTGGATATCCGTTTGAGAGAGCGGAGAGTGTCTACCGTTATCTTAACAGGTGTCTTGACGGATATCTGTGTCTTACATACAGCTATAGATGCCTATAATCTAGGATATGATATCGAGATTGTTAAACCAGCTGTTGCTTCCATCTGGCCTGAAAATCATCAATTTGCCCTAGGTCATTTCAAAAACACACTTGGAGCTAAGTTAGTAGATGAAAATCTAAATGAAATTTCTGAGTAATTGGCGAATTTCAAGTTCAAGTTAGCCATCCAGAAGTCTTCTCTGGGTGACTTGTAGTTCAAGCATTTTTTAGGATAGTTATTAATCCAATTTTCGATTAAGGCGACTTCTTTAGGAGTCGTTTTCTTAGTTCCTTTAGGTAACCATCTACGAATGAGCCTGTTGTGATTCTCATTAGTTCTCCTTTCCCAAGAGGCATAGGGGTGCGCATAATAGATATGTTCCTTAGAAAACACATCAGACAATCGGTTGAATTCCG
>NZ_SPGF01000094.1:0-2307 GCF_005844455.1 Streptococcus mitis
AGCGAAAATAAATAATCTGTAGACGTTTGTGATATTTGGCGTACTATGAATCTCTTAGGAGTTTTTCAATTTTTTGTGTTTCTTCATTTGTAAGTTTCATAACTACTATTATAAGATGTTTTTTGATTTTAGTCTAGTATTAGTTAAGTCTGCTGCTGGAATTACTGCTGTCTTACCTGCTGGGGTTGTGACTGTCGCATTTCCTTTATCGTCTACTACTACAGTTGCATCTGGATTTACAGCTTTAACTTTGTCTTCGATTGCTTTCTTCTCTTCTGGAGTTAAGTTAGCTGGATCTTTTACTACAGCTTTATCCGCTGGTGTATTTACGTCGTTTCCTGCTTCTGGCTTAGCTGCTTCTTCTGGTGATTTAGTTAAGTCTGCTGCTGGAATTACTGCTGTCTTACCTGCTGGAGTTGTAACTGTCGCATTGCCTTTATCGTCCACTACTACAGTTGAACCTGGGTTGACTGCTTTAACCTTATCTTCGATGGCTTTCTTCTCTTCTGGAGTTAACGCATCTGGATTTGCTACTACTGTCTTATCCGCTGGTTTAACGATGTCGTTTCCTGCATTTGGTTTAGTTGCAGCTTCTGGATCTTTCGTCAAGTCTGCTGCTGGAATTACTGCTGTCTTACCTTCTGGGGTTGTTACTGTCGCATTTCCTTTATCGTCTACTACTACAGTTGCATCTGGGTTTACAGCTTTAACTTTGTCTTCGATCGCTTTCTTCTCTTCTGGAGTTAAGTTAGCTGGATCTTTAACTACAGCTTTATCTGCTGGTTTATTTACATCATTTCCTGCATTTGGTTGAGCTGCTTCTTCTGGTGTTTTGAATAAATCTTTAGCTGGAATTGTTGCAGTAGTTCCATCGTTTAGAGTAACTGTTGCATTTCCTTTATCATCAAATTTAACAGATTTAGCTTCTGGATTTAATTCTTTTAATTTTTCTTCCACTTTAGCTTGAGCTGCTGGATCTGTTGCTTCTCCAACTACTTTGTCCGCTGGTTTAACAACTTCGCTGTTTCCTGCGTCTGGTTTAGTTGTATCTTCTTTAGTTCTTACTAATTCAGCTGCTGGAATTGCTGCAGTTTCTCCGTCTGGAGTAGAAACTGTAACTGTTCCTTTATCGTCGATTGTTACGATAGAATTTGGGTTTACAGCTTTAACTTCATCAACAAGTTTAGCTTTCTCAGCATCTGTCAAGTTAGCTGGATCTTTAACTACCACTTTATCGATTGGTTTGTTGATGTCGTTTCCACCTTTACCGTTATCTAGATCATCTTCTGTTTTAACGATATCAGCTGGTTTGATTGTTCCTTTATCACCATTTTGAGTTGTTACTTCGATGTTTCCATCTTCATCGTATTTAACTTCTTTGGCTGTTGGGTTAACTTTCTTAACTTCTTCTAAAAGTTTAGCTTTTTCAGCGTCTGTTAAGTTAGCTGGATCTTTAACTAGAGTTTTGTCAACTGGTTCTTTAACTTCACCAACTGCTTTAACCGCTGCCTTATCAGCTTTTTCAATCTTGTCAACATCTGTTGCTGATGTAGCTTTATCTACTGCTTTCTTAGCTTGATCTGCAATTGCATCTACTTCTGCTTTTAGATTTCCTTTTGCTTTTGGAGTTAAGTCTGTACGTGCATCAATTGCTGCTTTCTTAGCTTTTGCTTCGTCTTCAATTGCTTTACGTGCATTTGGCTTATCTTTTACAACAGGGACTGCTTGATCGATTGTACCTTTAGTATCTCCTTCACCAACAGCCTTATCTTTTGCAGCTTTCACTGCAGCATCTGTCGTTGCTTTATCAACTTCTGCTTTTGCTGCTTTTGCTGCTTCTGCTGCAACTTTCTTCTCTTCATCAGTAGCATCTGGAGTATTAGCAATATCTTTTAATTGCTTATCTAATTTATCATCAATCGCTTTCTTAGCTGCTGGTTTAGATTTAGCTTCTGGATTTACAGCCGCTACTTTATCAACACCGTCTTTCTTAGCTGCGTCTACTGCATCTTGTGCTGCTTTTGCTGCTTCTGGTGTTTCTGCGTTAGATGGCTGTGCGTTAATTGCGTCTGTTGCTGCTTTAGCTTTTGCTTGCGCATCTTTCTTAGCAGCATCTTTTTCTTCGTCAGTTAAGTCTGTACGAGCATCGATTGCTTTTTCTTTTTCTGCTAATTCATCTGCTACTGCCTTCTTAGCTGCTTCTTTGGCTACTGGGTTAACTTTCGCAATGTCACCTGTACCATTATTTTTAGCTTGATCTACTGCTGTATCTGTTGTTGCTGCATCGACTGCTTCTTTAGCTTTATC
>NZ_SPGF01000094.1:2375-3912 GCF_005844455.1 Streptococcus mitis
CGACTGCTTCTTTAGCTTTAAGAGCATCGTCAATCGCTTTCTTAGCTGCTGGTTTAGATTTAGCTTCTGGGTTTACAGCCGCTACTTTATCAACACCGTCTTTCTTAGCTGCATCTACTTTACCTTGAGCTGTTTTAGCTGCTTCTGGTGTTGCTGCTGTATTAGGTTGTTCGTTAATCGCATCTGTTGCTTTTTTCGCTAATCCTTTAGCTTCTTCTTTAGCTGCATCTTTTTCTTCTTTTGTTAAGTCTGTACGATCGTCGATTTGTTTTTCTTTTTTAGCTAATTCATCAGCTACTGCTTTTAGAGCATTTTCTTTAGCGATTGGGTTTACAGTCTTAACGTCTGCTATACCTTGATCTTCTGCATCATTCACAGCTTTTTGAGCAGTTGTTGCTTCCTCTGGTGTATCAGTAAAGTCTGGTTGCTCAGCAATTTTCGCTAATTGTGCATCTGCTAATTCCTTAGCTTTGTCTTTAGCTGCTTTTTTCTCTGCTGGAGTTAAGTCTGTACGACCTTCGATTGCTTTTTCTTTATCTGCTAATGCATTTGTGACAGCTTCTTTTGCTAAATCTTTTCCTACTGGATTAACTTTTTTAAGCGCATCTCCAATTTTCGCTGCTGCAGTATCTACATCTGCATTTGTTGGTGCTGCATCGATTTGAGCTTTAACTTTATCAGCTTCTTCCTTAACTTTCTTAAGTGCATCAGCTTTTTCATTATCACTTAAGTTAGGATCTTTGTTGATTTCGTCTTGTTTAGCTTTAACAGCCTTGTCAACTGCTGTCTTAGCATCTGGTTTTGCAGATACGACAGGATTATCTTTGCTAATCTCAGTTGTACCTTCATCCTTTGCTTTTTTTAGAGCTGCTTGAGTTTTAACAGTGTCAGCATTAATTGCATCAAGAGCTTTTTTCTTATCAGCATTTACTTTAACAATTGCTGCCTCTTTTTCTTCTTTGGTTGCAGCTTTATTGCCATTAATTTTTTCAATTTGTGCAGTAGCTGCTTGTTCTACTGCTTGTATAGCAGGTTGTTTATCCAGTTTTACAACACCTGTCAAGGGAACACTATCAGTAGATCCATCGTTATAAGTAACGACAAGTTGGTCACCTTGTTTTGCTACAGATTTGATGTAATTTGATGCATTTTCTACTTCTTTATTATTTTTATTTGACAATCTTGCATCATCAGCTGTGCTATATTTAACCTTGATATTCTCTTTAATTTTAGTAAGATCAGCTTCAGATAGATTATTTGGATCAGAAACTGCGATTTTATCAGCTTCGTTTGTTTGACTTTCAATATTGTATTTCTGAGTTTGTTCACGAACTACAAGTTTGAAAGCTCCTTCTTGCTCAAGATCACTATTCTGAAGTGGTGGGGAAAATACTGCACCTTCTAAATCTTCAGCAACTAAGTATCTTGTCATTAATGGTCCTACAAATTGTGGTTTATTTGAGGTTGGGCAAAAACTAGCTTCTAAATAAAACCACACAGTGATTCCAGTCTTGAATATAATCAAGCTGAAAGAAAC
>NZ_SPGF01000095.1 GCF_005844455.1 Streptococcus mitis
GCTTGGATGAACGAATTTTTACAGCAATTATCCGCCTATTATTCGGATGATTATCTGATTTTGGTCATGGATAATGCACCTGGCACAAGTCTCAGGCTTTGGAGTTGCCAGAAAATATCACGTGTACATTTATTCCTCCCTACACTCCAGAAATGAATCCCATTGAGCAAGTTTGGGCAGAGATACGAAAGCGTGGATTCAAAAACAAGGCCTTCAAATCTTTAGAAGAAGTCATTTTGAAGTTAGAAACAGTGATTCAAAATTTGGAAATAGAATGCCTGAGGAAGATTGTTCACAGAAAATGGATTTGTCCATAATAGATTTTTGATGAGTATAAGTCTATCTCTATTAACTTTTCTTGGTTTTGTTCCTTTCACTTGATGGTTTAGCTCTCCTGTTTTCTCTTTTAGCTTTAACCAGCCATAAATGGTATTACGTGAGATTTGGAAAACGTGTGATGCTTCTGTTATACTACCTGTTCGCTCACAATAGGCGAGAACTTTTTTACGAAAATCTATTGAATATGCCATAAGAATATTATACCACATTATGTACTATTTTTGGTTCATTTTACTATAAAACTAGGATCCTCATCGCTTTAAATATCGGCTCTATAATATAGTAGATTGAAACTAGAGTAGTACACTACGGCTGCTAAAATATTTCTAGGAATTAATTTAACTTTCCTAATTGATTTGTTCACATCTTATTTCAATCTACTATATTTGTAGTGGGTACCCCCCCTATAGATCTTATGGAGCCTATTTTGTTGTAGAAAAAAAGTCCCATAAGACCTATAATGAAAAGTGACCAAACCATCATTAGAAAGAATCATATGGAACAATTACATTTTATCACAAAATTACTAGACATTAAAGACCCAAATATCCAAATTATGGATGTCATTAATAGGGATACACACAAGGAAATCATCGCTAAACTGGACTACTACGCTCCATCTTGTCCTGAGTGTGGAAGTCAAATGAAGAAATATGACTTCCAAAAACCGTCGAAAATTCCTTACCTCGAAAAAACTGGTATGCCTACTAGAATTCTCCTTAAAAAGCGACGTTTCAAGTGCTATCAGTGCTCGAAAATGATGGTCGCTGAGACTTCTCTCGTCAAGAAGAATCATCAAATCCCTCGTATCATCAACCAAAAGATTGCCCAGAAGCTAATTGAAAAGACTTCTATGACCGACATTGCCCATCAGTTGTCTATTTCAACTTCAACTGTTATTCGCAAGCTCAATGACTTTCACTTTGAGCATGATTTTTCTCGTCTGCCTGAGATTATGTCCTGGGACGAATATGCCTTCACTAAGGGAAAGATGAGTTTTATTGCGCAAGATTTTGAAAAGCTCAATATCATCACTGTTCTTGAGGGCAGAACACAAGCTATCATAAGAAATCATTTTTTGCGCTACAATCGAGCTGTTCGTTGTCAGGTAAAAATCATTACTATGGATATGTTTAGTCCCTACTATGACTTAGCTAAACAGCTTCGCTTTCGAAATTCTAGGCTCAGGCTGAAACAGTCTCCCAGACTGTTTCACTCCCATGTGCTAAAATCGTTCTAGATTGTTTTCACATTGTTCAACATCTTAGCCGTGCTATGAGTCGTGTCCGTGTTCAAATCATGAATCAATTCGATCGAAAATCCCATGAATACAAGGCCATCAAACACTACTGGAAGCTTATACAGCAGGATACTCGTAAACTGAGCGATAAGCGATTTTATCGTCCTACTTTTCGTATGCATCTAACCAACAAAGAGATTCTAGACAAGCTTTTGAGCTATTCAGAAGACTTGAGACACCACTATAATATCTATCAGCTCTTGCTTTTTCACTTTCAGAACAAGGAGCCAGACAAATTTTTCGGACTCATTAAGGACAAGCTTAAGCTGGTTCGTCCTCTTTTTCAGACTGTCTTTAAAACTTTTCTCAAGGATAAAGAAAAGATTGTCAACGCTCTTCAATTACCCTATTCCAACGCCAAATTGGAAGCCACTAATAATCTCATCAAACTTATCAAGCGCAATGCCTTTGGTTTTCGGAACTTTGAAAACTTCAAAAAACGAATTTTTATCGCCCTAAATATCAAAAAAGAAAGGACGAAATTTGTCCTTTCTAGATCTTAGCTGACTTCAACCCACTACAGTTGACAATGAGCCACTAAAACGGAGAATAAGGGATTCGAACCCTTGCGCCAGTTACCCGACCTAACGATTTAGCAAACCGTCCTCTTCAGCCTCTTGAGTAATTCTCCTATTATGGGCACGAGTGGACTCGAACCACCGACCTCACGCTTATCAGGCGTGCGCTCTAACCACCTGAGCTACGCGCCCAAGTTAAAAACTTGGTAATTTGAACAAAGTTCAAAGCGGGTGACGAGAATCGAACTCGCGACAACAGCTTGGAAGGCTGTAGTTTTACCACTAAACTACACCCGCATACATACTATTAATAAAAATGGCGCGAGACGGAATCGAACCGCCGACACATGGAGCTTCAATCCATTGCTCTACCAACTGAGCTACCGAGCCTTATTGCGGGAGCAGGATTTGAACCTACGACCTTCGGGTTATGAGCCCGACGAGCTACCGAGCTGCTCCATCCCGCGTTAATAAAAAAGGAGGATGTGGGATTCGAACCCACGCACGCTTTTACACGCCTGACGGTTTTCAAGACCGTTCCCTTCAGCCGGACTTGGGTAATCCTCCATACTATTCAAATGGACCTTGTAGGACTTGAACCTACGACCACTCGGTTATGAGCCGAGAGCTCTAACCAGCTGAGCTAAAGGTCCAACAAGATCTTTATAGCGGCGAAGGGGATCGAACCCCCGACCTCCCGGGTATGAACCGGACGCTCTAGCCAGCTGAGCTACACCGCCATATATCGGGAAGACAGGATTCGAACCTGCGACACCTTGGTCCCAAACCAAGTACTCTACCAAGCTGAGCTACTTCCCGAGTTAAATAGAAAAATGCACCCTAGAGGAGTCGAACCTCTAACCGCCTGATTCGTAGTCAGGTACTCTATCCAGTTGAGCTAAGGGTGCTCATTAGATTATGCCGAGGACCGGAATCGAACCGGTACGATCGTTACCAATCGCAGGATTTTAAGTCCTGTGCGTCTGCCAGTTCCGCCACCCCGGCCTCTCTAAGCGAACGACGGGATTCGAACCCGCGACCCCCACCTTGGCAAGGTGGTGTTCTACCACTGAACTACGTTCGCACTATTTTCTTCTATCTAAAAATGCCGGCTACATGACTTGAACACGCGACCCTCTGATTACAAATCAGATGCTCTACCAACTGAGCTAAGCCGGCTCATTTGTTATATCTTAATGCGGGTTAAGGGACTTGAACCCCCACGCCGTTAAGCGCCAGATCCTAAATCTGGTGCGTCTGCCAATTCCGCCAAACCCGCATATATGACCCGTACTGGGCTCGAACCAGTGACCCATTGATTAAAAGTCAATTGCTCTACCAACTGAGCTAACGAGTCTAAAATAACTTGCGTTATCTTAAACGGTCCCGACGGGAATCGAACCCGCGATCTTCGCCGTGACAGGGCGACGTGATAACCGCTACACTACGGGACCTTTGGGAGTTAACGGGATCGAACCGCTGACCCTCTGCTTGTAAGGCAGATGCTCTCCCAGCTGAGCTAAACTCCCTAGAGCTAAGCGACTTCCATATCTCACAGGGGGCAACCCCCAACTACTTCCGGCGTTCTAGGGCTTAACTTCTGTGT
>NZ_SPGF01000096.1 GCF_005844455.1 Streptococcus mitis
GAGTACTAGCTATAAACCAGTTGAACCATCTAATTTTTAGGAGGGCTGGGTGGCTAACCTCATTATAGAACTTTCATAAAAGCGATTTTTCAATTTCTATTTCTTTTCAGTTTGGATCCCTTATTTATAGGAAAATATGGTAAAATAGAACAGACTAAAAATCATCATTTCACGAAAGGATGCAAGATGAAAATTACGCAAGAAGAGGTAACACACGTTGCCAATCTTTCAAAATTAAGATTCTCTGAAGAAGAAACTGCTGCCTTTGCGACTACCTTGTCTAAAATTGTAGACATGGTTGAATTGCTGGGCGAAGTTGACACTACTGGTGTCGCACCTACTACAACCATGGCTGACCGCAAGACTGTACTCCGCCCTGATGTAGCCGAAGAAGGAACAGACCGCGACCGCTTGTTTAAAAACGTACCTGAAAAAGACAACTACTATATCAAGGTACCAGCTATCCTAGACGATGGAGGAGATGCCTAATGACTTTTAATAACAAAACTATTGAAGACTTGCACAATCTCCTTGTCTCTAAGGAAATTTCTGCAACTGAATTGACCCAAGCAACGCTTGAAGATATCAAATCTCGCGAGACAGCTATCAACGCTTTTGTTACTATCGCTGAGGAGCAAGCCCTTGCTCAAGCTAAGGCTATTGATGAAGCTGGAATTGACGCTGACAATGTCCTTTCAGGAATTCCGCTTGCTGTTAAGGATAATATCTCTACAGATGGTATCCTCACAACTGCAGCCTCAAAAATGCTCTACAACTACGAGCCAATCTTTGATGCGACTGCGGTTGCCAATGCAAAAGCTAAAGGCATGATTGTTGTCGGAAAAACCAACATGGACGAATTTGCCATGGGTGGTTCAGGTGAAACTTCACACTACGGTGCCACTAAAAATGCTTGGGACCACAGCAAGGTTCCTGGTGGTTCATCAAGTGGTTCTGCGGCTTCTGTTGCTTCTGGGCAAGTCCGCTTGTCACTTGGTTCTGATACTGGTGGTTCCATCCGCCAACCTGCTGCCTTCAACGGAATCGTTGGTCTCAAACCTACCTACGGAACGGTTTCTCGATTCGGTCTCATTGCCTTTGGTAGCTCATTAGACCAGATTGGACCTTTTGCACCAACTGTTAAGGAAAATGCCCTCTTGCTCAACGCTATTGCCAGCGAAGATGCTAAAGACTCTACTTCTGCTCCTGTCCGCATTGCCGACTTTACTTCAAAAATCGGTCAAGACATCAAGGGTATGAAAATTGCTTTGCCTAAGGAATACCTCGGTGAAGGAATTGACCCAGAAGTTAAAGAAACCATTATCAATGCAGCTAAACACTTTGAAAAACTTGGTGCCATCGTCGAAGAAGTCAGTCTTCCTCACTCTAAATATGGGGTTGCCGTTTACTACATCATTGCTTCATCTGAAGCTTCATCAAACTTGCAACGTTTTGACGGTATCCGTTACGGCTACCGCGCAGAAGATGCAACCAACCTTGATGAAATCTATGTAAACAGCCGTAGCC
Source organism: Streptococcus mitis (assembly GCF_005844455.1). Lineage (GTDB taxonomy): Bacteria > Bacillota > Bacilli > Lactobacillales > Streptococcaceae > Streptococcus > Streptococcus mitis_BF. Next base: position 1,528 of record NZ_SPGF01000096.1, read on the forward strand.
AAGGTTTTGGTGAAGAGGTGAAACGCCGTATCATGCTAGGTACTTTCAGCCTTTCATCAGGCTACTACGATGCTTACTACAAGAAAGCTGGTCAGGTCCGTACCCTCATCATCCAAGATTTCGAAAAAGTCTTCGCGGATTACGATTTGATTTTGGGACCAACTGCTCCTAGTGTTGCCTATGACTTGGATTCGCTCAACCACGACCCAGTTGCCATGTACTTGGCTGATCTTTTGACAATCCCAGTCAACTTGGCAGGTCTTCCAGGGATTTCGATTCCTGCTGGATTCTCTCAAGGTCTACCTGTCGGTCTGCAATTGATTGGTCCTAAGTACTCTGAGGAAACCATTTACCAAGCTGCTGCTGCTTTTGAAGCGACAACAGACTACCACAAACAACAACCCGTGATTTTTGGAGGTGACAACTAATGAACTTTGAAACAGTCATTGGACTTGAAGTCCACGTAGAGCTCAACACCAATTCAAAAATCTTCTCACCTACTTCTGCCCACTTCGGAAATGACCAAAATGCCAACACTAACGTGATTGACTGGTCTTTCCCAGGAGTACTTCCGGTTCTCAACAAAGGTGTTGTCGATGCCGGTATCAAGGCAGCTCTTGCCCTCAATATGGACATCCACAAAAAGATGCACTTTGACCGCAAGAACTACTTCTACCCTGATAATCCAAAAGCCTACCAAATTTCTCAGTTTGACGAGCCAATCGGTTATAACGGCTGGATTGAAGTCGAGCTAGAAGATGGTACAACCAAGAAAATCGGTATCGAACGCGCTCACTTGGAAGAAGATGCTGGTAAAAACACCCACGGTACAGATGGCTACTCTTATGTTGACCTCAACCGCCAAGGGGTGCCCTTGATTGAGATTGTATCTGAAGCTGACATGCGTTCTCCTGAAGAAGCCTATGCTTATCTAACAGCCCTCAAGGAAGTTATCCAGTACGCTGGTATTTCTGACGTTAAGATGGAAGAAGGTTCGATGCGTGTGGATGCCAACATTTCCCTTCGTCCTTATGGTCAAGAAAAATTCGGTACCAAGACTGAGTTGAAGAACCTCAATTCCTTCTCAAACGTTCGTAAAGGTCTTGAATACGAAGTCCAACGTCAGGCTGAAATCCTTCGTTCAGGTGGTCAAATTCGCCAAGAAACACGCCGTTATGATGAAGCCAACAAGGCAACCATCCTCATGCGTGTTAAGGAAGGGGCTGCAGACTACCGCTACTTCCCAGAACCAGACCTACCACTCTTTGAAATCTCAGACGAGTGGATTGAGGAAATGCGTACTGAATTGCCAGAGTTTCCAAAAGAACGCCGTGCGCGTTATGTATCTGACCTTGGCTTGTCAGACTACGATGCTAGCCAGTTGACTGCAAACAAAGTCACTTCTGATTTCTTTGAAAAAGCTGTGGCTCTCGGTGGTGATGCTAAACAAGTTTCTAACTGGCTCCAAGGCGAAGTCGCTCAATTCTTGAACGCTGAAGGCAGGACACTAGAACAAATCGAATTGACACCAGAAAACTTAGTAGAAATGATTGCCATCATCGAAGACGGCACGATCTCTTCTAAGATTGCCAAGAAAGTCTTTGTCCACTTGGCTAAAAACGGTGGTGGCGCGCGTGAATACGTTGAAAAAGCAGGCATGGTGCAAATCTCAGATCCAGAAATCTTGATTCCAATCATCCACCAAGTCTTTGCGGATAACGAAGCCGCAGTTGCCGACTTCAAGTCAGGCAAACGTAACGCAGACAAGGCCTTCACAGGCTTCCTTATGAAAGCAACCAAAGGACAAGCGAACCCACAAGTCGCCCTTAAGCTCCTTGCACAGGAATTGGCCAAGTTGAAAGAAGATTAATATGTAAAAGAAACCAGCCCTAAGGTCAATGTCATTAAGTTAAGAAATTCAAATACAATTCTGTATTTGGGTTTCTTTTTTATGTGATAAACTTATAGTTAAGGAGGGATTTCCCATGATAAAACAAATAAAAGCCCACTTGAATAAGAGTAT
>NZ_SPGF01000097.1 GCF_005844455.1 Streptococcus mitis
GTTTCGTATTCAAACTTCGTTCCGTTTGGCAATTCTGGAACGTTGCCGATTGATTTCTTAGGATCTGGTGTTTCACCTGTTTTGACTGTTTGATCCTTACCTTTTGGTTCGTTGCTATCCGCTTGGGTCGGAGTCTTCGTGACATGAACCTTCACTGGAACTTCATCTGTAGAACCGTCTGGGTAAGTCACAATCACCTTCGCATCTTTATCGCCTGGCGTTTTGGTATCAACCGGTGTTTCGTATTCAAACTTCGTTCCGTTTGGCAATTCTGGAACGTTGCCGATTGATTTCTTAGGATCTGGTGTTTCACCAACATTGACCGTTTGGTCCTTACCTTTTGGTTCGTACTTATCCTTAAGCGGAAGAACATTGATGGTAACTGTCTTAGGTTCTGCTTGATGACCTGCTTTATCTTTTGCAGTAAAGGTAATTGCGCCCTTATCTGCTAAAGTGGCTCTCATAATTGTCACTTTCATGACTTTCTTATTAGCTTCGTTAGTAAGATATTCAATTTTAACACGACCTGCAATGATATCTTTTCCATACTTAGCTTTAAGATCATCTAAACCTAGATCAACTTCATTTTCGTCTTCAACTGTAACCGTAAAGGTAATATCTTCATCCACTTTAACAGTCTGTTGCTCTGGAGTGACGGTTAATTTGGGAGCTGTATTATCAGTTTTTTTCGATGTAACGGTTACTTTAACATTCACATCATCAACAGTACCATCTGGATAGTGAACTTCAACAATTCCGTCTTTTTCACCTGATGTTGAGGTGTCTGGTTTATGACCATCTTTCCATTTATACGTTGACTTTGATGGCAATTCATTTGTATTTGCAATGCTATCTTTTGCATCTAATTTCGCGTGTTGTTCAACAGTCCTATGCTTAGCTTCTGGTGAATACTTAATATTATCTGGATATGTCTTAACTGTTACATTAACTGGAACTTCATCCTTCGAGCCATCATCTGGATAAGTCACTATTACATTACCTGTAATAGCACTACCTGGTTTTGCATCAGCTGGGATCTTAACAGTTACTTCCCCAGTGTTTTGATCAACTGTAATAGGCGAATTAGGTTCGGTCTTATAAGTTGTTCCTGCTGGAATTTGCTTCTTATTTTTTTCTTTGATTTTAAGATTTACTGTATCATTTGGATAGCCTGAACCATCATCATACTGCGGCGAATATTCATCGGCTTCTTTAGGTAATTTAGAAACATCTACAGTTGCAATTTTACTAAAGTTATAAATACCGCGACCAGCTGGATGAGACATGCCTCCGCCAGCTTCCCGAGAAGTCAACCCAACCGTTACCCAAACTTTATTGACTAGGTCAGTATCCTCGCGAAAACGGGTCCCCCAACCCATCCAATCACCAAATTGACTATCAACATTAGGAAGCTGACCTAACTCATTTAACTCTTGTCTATTGATTTTTGTATCAAAGTTGTAAATCCGAGTACCTGATTGACCAGATGAAGCGAGCCAATCTTTAAAACCATATTTAGAGTAGTATATGTGTTTCTCAATATTATATTTTTGCCCTTTTTCTTTATCAGTACCAGTACACCCTAAACGATAACCTCCTGCCCATTCTGTCATCATTTTACTAGATGGCCCTAATATCTCAGTTTCTTTCCCATTAACCTTAACCTTACTAGGATTAAAAAGCTCTCTAGATTTTGTAGGCCATTTATCTATATCACTTGGGTATCCTTCCTGCTTTTGCAATATCCCCTGATAGCTCACGCTATGGACAGTCATATTCTCCGGCTTATGTAAACCACGAGAAGTGGTAAAAAGATAGTAAGGTCTAGCAAAATCCTTAGCAACCCCTGCAAAAGTTCCAGTACCATTTCCTTTTACAACAATCTGCCAATGAATAACATCCTGTTCTCTATCATACTGAGCTCTGACACGAAGCACTTCATCTGCGTAGTTGCTATTTCCACCAGGTTTTCTTGACCAACCGTTAGAAAAATTAGCATCACCTTCCTGATAGGTAACTTCAGAAACGCCATTCCTCCAATTCGCACCACTAATCTGACTTTTACCAGTTTCAGCCATTGTTTTAGCAACACTATTATCTTCTAATTTATCATCTAGTTTCCAATCAGCGTCTCTTGTTTGTGAATCAGACACAGATCGATCACTTCCTATTAAACTCGAAATTTCTGTTGTTTCAGGAGCAGACTTGCTCATCAAATCGTCTGCTACATTGTTGCTAGACTCTGTTTCTGATACCTTTTCTGCTTTAATTTCTGTTGTTTTAGGACCTGTTGCAGCTTCAGTTCTTTGTGCTAGAGCTTTTTCAACTTCAGCAATCGTTTTCTCAAGAACTTTTTCTGTTTTTGCAACAGTTTCCGAGCTTGCTTTGTCATCTGAAAGTAAATCCTTCACCGTACTTAGTAAAGTTTTAGCGTTTTTAGCAACTTCTCCCTGTAAATCGCTTTCCGCAAGCAGTTTAGTTAATTTATCATAGTATGCTTGCAACTGCGTTTTGTCTACTTTAGCAGTAGGAGCTTCAATAGTTCCCTCAGCAGTTGAGTCAGAATGTCCTGTGCCCGATGGTTCTAAATTAGGTGCAGACACTTCCGTAGCATTTGCTGTAGTAGCTGTAGTATCCGCCTGAACAACACTAGCTCGTGCTCCTAAAAACATTAGTGCAGCGACTGCAACCGATGCAGCACCAAAACTATATTTACGAATAGAAAATCTCAAAATTCGCTGATTCGCTTGAGATTCCATTCGTTTAACTCGACTCAATGGATTACTCTTGTTTTCCATCAAAAGGCCTCCTTATATGATTGTATTAATTAGTAATTTATACCAAATTAGAAATAATATTCCAAACTGATTCCCCATTTATAAGCTGGATTATTATATTCATTTCCTTGATATAAGACTACACTCTAATTGTAAAATTTAAATGCAAAAATGTCAACTGATTTGCCTGTGATTCGAATGTGACAATGTATTTGCTAAGTCGAACGTGAAAATGTTTTAGAATTTGTGTCGTACTACTCTAATTTCAATTAAATATGCATTCTCCTACAATAAAACGAGCTTGGGACAAAAGTCTCTTGTCTCCAAAAAAAGCAACGGATTTGCCGTTGCTTTTTTGCATGGTTGCGATAGTCTTGATAAAATAGAATTGCTCAATAAACCATTTAGAAAGGCTATCCCATGCATATTCACTATAACACAAATCAAACAACTTTACCACTAGAAATCAGTTCTTTCTTGCCACAAGACCATCTCGTTTTTACTATTGAAAAAGTAGTGAATACCTTGGAAGATAGCCACTTCCATGCCTTCTATCATGCCTTTGGTCGCCCATCTTATCACCCTAAAATGCTTGTATCTGCTCTTCTATTTGCCTATTCACAAGGGATTTTCTCTGGGTGAAAAAATGATGATTGAAAATCTGGCTATGCAATACCTAACAGGGCAGTTAGTTGTCAGCTACCGCACCATCAATC
>NZ_SPGF01000098.1 GCF_005844455.1 Streptococcus mitis
AATGCTAGTTTTCATCCCAAGAACATTTTGGATGAACTTTGCATTCAAGATAAGCACTTTTTCTTACCTCTACCACCGTATTCACCAGATTTGAATCCTATTGAGCAGGCTTGGGCTATCTTGAAAAAGAAAGTGACAGATTTATTAAGGAAAGTTCCAAATGTTTTTGAATGTTTAAAGTGCTTTTTTAAAACTAAATGACTATACCGTATTGACGAATCAAATGATCAATACACCTACCTTGATACAAAATGGGATTATAAAACCAAGACCTACACTGCTACCTTACCAGAGACTGTCAATGGTCAAAAAGTATTTGCTTGGGCAAACGACTATGTAGAATTGAAACTTGAAAAACCAGGAGTTATCAGTCATTTCTACAAAGGGGGAGGAGCCTTTAAAACACTTTATCCGATTGTAAAAGCAGAAAGCTGGCTAAAAAATAATTACAGTGAAAAGTGGTACTATCAAAAACAAGGTCAACTAGTTCAAAATGCTTGGGTTAAGGACAGTGGAACTTGGTACTTTATGAATGATAAAGGAGTCATGTTCAATCAAACTGGCTCTATCAAGGTGGCAACTGGTATGTCTTTAAATCATCAGGAGCCATGATTGCTGGTGACTGGCTTTACGACCAAGGCAAGTGGTACTATTTATCAACTTCAGGAGATATGAAAGCAAGCGCTTGGGTTTATGATAAGGGAGAATGGTATTATGTAAGTTCTTCTGGTGCCATGCTTGCGAATGATTGGATCAAAGACAACGGCAAGTGGTATTATCTAGCTTCATCAGGTAAGATGCTTCGCAATACCTACACACCAGATGGTTACTACGTTGGCAACTCAGGTGCCTGGCAATAAGAATAAGAAGTCCTTTTCCTGCAAGGAAGAGGATTTTTACTTGCTTTTCTGCTGCTTCCTCATTTGTCCTGAAGCGTTTTTTGTGTTAAAATGAATGGTATGAAAGCTAAAAAAATGTGGATGGCAGGCTTGGCTCTGCTTGGTATTGGAAGCCTTGCCCTTGCTACGAAAAAAGTTGCAGATAACCGCAAGATCATGAAGACTCAGGAAGAGTTGACAGCGATTGTGCGAGACCATTTTTCAGACATGGGGGAAATTGCGACCCTCTATGTTCAAGTTTATGAAAGTAGTCTGGAGAGCTTGGTTGGTGGCGTCATTTTTGAGGATGGCCATGGCCGTCATTATACCTTTGTCTATGAAAATGAAGACCTAGTCTATGAGGAGGAAATTTTATGATACAACCAGCAAGTTTAGAAGAATTAGCATCATTAGTAGAAAAAGATGGCAAGAAGGTCTTTCTTTTTGTAGCAGACTGGTGTGGCGATTGTCGTTATATCTATCCTGCCTTGCCAGAAATTGAGGAGACCAATCCAGAGTTCACCTTTATTCGAGTGGACCGAGACCAGTATCTGGATTTGGCTAAACTCTGGGATGTTTACGGGATTCCTAGCCTTGTTGTTCTAGAAAAAGACAAGGAAATCGGCCGTTTTGTCAATCGCGACCGTAAAAGCAAGCAACAAATTAATGACTTTTTAGCAGGATTGAAATAGGAGAAAAGAGAAACAATGATTTTTACATATAACAAAGAACATGTCGGTGATGTCCTTATGGTCATCGTGAAAAATAGCGGAGATGCCAAACTGGATGTGGAACGCAAAGGAAATGTAGTTCGTGTTTTTGTCAAAGATAATGGAGAAACAGTGGCTTGGAATATTTTTGAAGTTTCAAGTTTGTTTGAAATTGAAGAGCGTGGGCAAGTATTTTTGTCAGATGAGCAAGTCGCTCGTTTGAACCAAGAATTGCAGGTGGAAGGTTTTACAGAAGAAATTGTCAATGACAAGGAACCTAAGTTTGTTGTTGGTGAAATTATCGAGATGGTAGCCCATCCTGATAGTGACCACCTCAACATCTGCCAAGTTGCAGTCGCAAGTGACAAGACAGTGCAAATCGTTGCAGGGGCTCCCAATGCGCGTGTTGGGTTGAAAACCATTGTGGCTCTTCCTGGAGCTATGATGCCAAAAGGCAATCTCATTTTCCCAGGCCAACTTCGTGGCGAAAAGAGTTTTGGCATGATGTGCAGTCCTTGTGAATTGCATCTGCCAAATGCTCCGCAAAAACGTGGTGTTATTGAATTATCAGAAGATCAAGTTGTCGGAACTCCATTTGATCCAGCTAAACACTGGACTGCCTAAGAAGTTGTTAATATCTGATAGACCAGCTAGAAGGAAATAAGATGGCAAAAAATGTAGTGATTACAGGAGCGACCTCAGGAATCGGTGAAGCGATTGCGCGCGCTTATCTGGAGCAGGGGGAGAATGTCGTTCTAACAGGACGACGGATAGACAGACTAGAAATCCTCAAGTCGGAGTTTGCAGAAACTTTTCCAAATCAAACAGTTTGGACTTTTCCCCTAGATATCACGGATATGACCATGGTAAAGACTGTCTGCTCTGATATTCTAGAAATGATAGGGAAGGTTGACATCTTGGTTAATAACGCCGGTCTGGCTCTAGGTTTAGCACCCTATCAGGATTATGAAGAGCTGGATATGCTGACCATGTTGGATACCAATGTCAAGGGTCTGATGGCGGTTACTCGCTGTTTCTTGCCAGCAATGGTAAAAGCCAATCAAGGTCATATTATCAATATGGGGTCAACTGCAGGAATCTATGCTTATGCGGGTGCAGCCGTTTACTCAGCCACCAAGGCTGCTGTCAAGACTTTTTCAGATGGACTGCGAATCGATACCATCGCAACGGACATCAAGGTGACGACCATTCAGCCTGGAATTGTCGAAACAGATTTCTCAACCGTACGTTTTCATGGAGACAAAGAGCGAGCTGAGGCGGTCTATCAGGGAATCGAAGCCTTGCAAGCTCAGGATATTGCAGATACAGTGGTCTATGTGACCAGTCAACCCCGTCGTGTGCAGATTACAGATATGACCATTATGGCCAATCAACAGGCGACAGGTTTCATGGTTCATAAAAAATAAAGAATTTTCTCGAAAAGTTACAAATTTCTGTAACTTTTTTTGATTTCCTGCGAATAGATAAGTAGGAGGAAGAAAGTTTGAAAAAAAGTAAAAATTGAATGAGATATTGTTTACCCAAATTTTGAGTACACTAAAAAGAGGTCTTGCTA
>NZ_SPGF01000099.1 GCF_005844455.1 Streptococcus mitis
CACCTGGCACAAGTCTCAGGCTTTGGAGTTGCCAGAAAATATCACGTGTACATTTATTCCTCCCTACACTCCAGAAATGAATCCCATTGAGCAAGTTTGGGCAGAGATACGAAAGCGTGGATTCAAAAACAAGGCCTTCAAATCTTTAGAAGAAGTCATTTTGAAGCTAGAAACAGTGATTCAAAATTTGGAAAAAGAATGCCTGAGGAAGATTGTTCACAGAAAATGGATTTGTCCAGAATAGATTTTTGATGAGTATTATTTTCGCTCAAAAGAAAAGAGTTATAAGGAAATCATGGATCTGCTAGATTGCAATAAAACAACTGTTTGGAGGAATTTGAAAAAATATAAGGAGTTTGGTTTAGAAGCTCTTCTTCAAGAGACACGTGGTGGACGTCATAGAGAATATATGACTTATGAAGAAGAACAAGCATTTCTAAAACGTCATATAGAAGCTGCTCAGGCTGGGGAATTTGTAACTGTCAATCAATTATTTCAAGCCTATCAAAAAGAGATTGGTCGCACTTCCACACGTGATGGTTTCTATTGTCTCCTGAAACTCCATGGTTGGCGAAAAGTCATCCCAAGACCAGAACATCCACAAAAAGCAGACGCTCAGACAATTGAGACGTCTAAAAATAAAATCTACATTCGAGACCTTAAGTAAGCGCTTTAAAGAGGAGAGGGCTTATAACAAAGTACGCTTGATGTACCAAGATGAAGCTGGTTTCGGAAGAATCAGTAAGATGAGTTCTTGTTGGGCTCCTCAAGGAATCCGACCTAGCATTCCTAGTCATTATATGCGAGAATATCGCTATTGTTATGGGGCAGTAGATGCTCAGACAGGAGATTCCTTCTTTCTTATTGCTGGAGGATGCAATACTGAGTGGATGAATGAATTTCTACGGCAAGTCTCACAAGCTTATCCAGATGACTATATTTTACTTGTCATGGATAATGCTATATGGCATAAATCAAGTACCTTAGAGATTCCAAGTAATATTGAGTTAGCTTTTATTCCACCTTACACACCAGAAATGAACCCTATTGAACAAGTCTGGAAAGAAATTAGAAAACGAGGTTTTAAAAATAAGGCTTTCCAAACATTGGAAGCCGTCATTGATAAGCTTCAAGAAGTTATTCAAGGATTGGAAAAAAGTGTTTTAAAGTCCACTGTCAGCAGACAATGGACAAAGTTGCTTTTTGGAAACAATTGAGTATTATTTAGCCTGAACCTTACTTACGGAGCGAGACAAATAAAAGCCAGTATTGCTACTGACTCTTACATCATTTTAAATTAACAAGATAAAATTATGCTTCTGGTTTCGTCGTTACTGATTACTACCTTTTAACAAAGCAAGTAATTTTTCTGCTTCTTCCATGATACCATTATTATCCATTGTCTGAAGGTTCAAATTATTTCGTAAACCAGATAGGCTCTCTGTCACATTGTCTTTCAAACCAACATCCGTTACTTTATCAAGTAAAGCTTCTACTTCTTTGAGTTTGGCTTCTACTTTTTCAGTCTCTACTTGAGGTACTTCAGCTTCGTCTGTTGTATCGTTAGCAACTCCCTCTGTCTCGTCTTCATTAGTGCTCGGTTTATAAAGATTATCTACTGAAGGGTTTAAACCTGCGTGATTCTCTTTTTCATCAGATTCAGGGCTAGTCGGCTCACTTACTTCATCATGTTCCTTATCTTCATCAGGTTTACTGTCTTCTACTTTATTTTTACGAACATGGTCGCTGGCATTTCCCCAACCATTATCTGAGTGAGGACGTTCGTTTGGATGTTCAACATAATATTTTACAGTCGCAAAAAGATCCTCCAAGCTATAACCCTTAGGTGCCTCATATAGTCCTTCGTCAAACCAAGCAAATTTAATGTTATGGTAATGATCATAATGAGGTATAATCAAGCTACCGTTTTTAACTTCAACAGTATGTTGGAGATTGTAAGGCATGTGATCAAGTGGAACTTTCTTAGCTGCCTTCACTTTATTATAGATTGCTTCTACTCCTTTAACCTCAGTATTTCCTGACACCTGATGATCGGTTGAAGGAGGCGTCAAACCTTTCTCTTTAGCATAAGCCTGAGCTGCTACTCTTTCAGCTTCAGACAAACTTTCTTTCTTGATCCAATGACTATGAGTCATATGCGGAGTTACATAGGCATCGCCTTCATCGCTAGTTATATCACGAGGATCAAAGATATAGCCATCTTCTGTTGTATACTTACCTGCTAATTTCGCTAATTTAATTTCATCGTCCGTATAAGCAATTTGAGCATTTGGTTTGCCAAGTCGCTCTGGATGGGTAATTGGTGCTAGGAAGGTAAGAATATCATCAACTAACTTGACTTTATCACTTGAGACATCATTAAGACGTTCCAAAAGTGTATCCAAAGTTTCAAAATCAGCTTGGCGACCTTTATTAGAAATCAAATTTTTATGAACTCTTGCTAGTAAATCATAAACCTTGTTGTAAAATTCTTGCTCACTAGAAGGGATTGTGCTTTTCTTAGCTCCTAACACATGAGACAAACTTTCTTGTTTGGCAAGTTTATTATCAATGGCTACAACAGTTTCTGCTGAAAGTTCCTTAGTAGAGATATAACGCGAGGTTCCATTCTCTTCAAAGACATAACCGTCAGCTACCTTTCGAACTGCCTGTTTCACCAATTTTCTATCAATTGGATTACTTGGAGCTGGTTGAGGGTTTGGGGTAGGTTGCGGACTTGGTACTGGGGTAGGCTCTAGAGCAGGAATTGGATTTGATTTCGATGGCAACCAGTGACTTGAACTATAATGAAGTGAAATCATTCTTGCAATCTTCTGCTCTAAATCAGACATTTGTGAATAAGGAATAAAGTGATAATGGTCTCCGTGAGGCACTGCAACAC
>NZ_SPGF01000009.1 GCF_005844455.1 Streptococcus mitis
AAAACGGTTTGAATTAAGAGCTGAGTTGATTTGTGGCATCATCAACCACGAGATGATGTAGTTACCGAACAAGTCTACTAGATAAATTAAGTGTAAAAGAATATGAGGATCCCTTTAGGGATAGTGGTAAGTAATACTAAAGCCTCTTTAAGAGGCAAGTGACGAGTCAAGAGCAATAAGGCTTGAACAACGTGAAATCCAGCGTCTTTAGGCACTGGCTGGTAATTTGGGCTTATAGCCCTGGTTCAAACCACCCGTTAGACGGGTGGTCATGATTTTCTATTCTAAATAGATTTGAGCTCTCCTAACTTATATGATAAAATAAGACTAGAAAAAGGAGAAGAACATGATCGATGTAGAAGAAATTCTGAGCAAGATGAACCCCAATCAGAAGATTAATTATGACCGTGTCATGCAGAAGATGGTACAAGTATGGGAGAAAAATGAGCAGCGGCCAACCATTCTCATGCATGTTTGCTGTGCCCCTTGCAGTACCTATACCCTAGAATATTTGACCAAGTATGCAGATGTGACCATCTATTTTGCCAATTCTAATATTCATCCCAAGGCAGAATACCATAAGCGGGCCTATGTTACCAAAAAATTTGTCAGTGATTTCAATGAGCGGACAGGAAATATGGTTCAGTACCTAGAAGCTCCCTACGAACCAAATGAATATAGAAAACTAGTTAGAGGACTTGAGGAAGAACCAGAAGGTGGTGATCGTTGCAAGGTTTGCTTTGACTACCGTCTGGATAAAACAGCGCAAGTGGCTATGGATTTAGGCTTTGACTACTTTGGTTCGGCTTTGACCATCAGTCCTCATAAGAATTCTCAAACTATCAACAGCATCGGAATCGATGTGCAAAAGATTTATACCACCCACTATCTTCCCAGTGATTTCAAGAAAAATCAAGGCTACAAACGTTCAGTGGAGATGTGTGAGGAGTATGATATCTACCGTCAATGTTATTGTGGATGTGTCTATGCAGCCCAAGCGCAGAATATTGACCTGGTTCAAGTCAAGAAGGACGCCACAGCTTTCTTGCTAGATAAGGATGTTGAAAAAGACTATTCCCATATCAAATTTACTGTTACAAAATTAGATATATAAGGATAAGCCCAGCTGCAAAGCTGGGTTTTTATACTAGGCTTCCTGCGAAACTATAGTCGATTGAAACAAGAACAAGACAAAAGAGCCTCGTAAAAAGTATTGCAACTTGGTAATACCTTTTTGAGGTGCTTTTTGATATGAGCCCATATTTTCTCAATAGGATTGTACTCAGGTGAGTAGGGAGGAAGTGGTAACAGTTTATGCCCATACTCCTCACATAAGAGCTCTAGCTTCCCCATTCTATGGAATCTTGCATTATCCATAATAATAACTGATGGTGTGTTTAATGTTGGTAAGAGAAACTTCTGAAACTAAGCTTCAAAAAAGTTGCTCGTCATTGTTTTTTCGTAAGTCATTGGAGCGATTAACTCACCATTTGTTAGCCCTGCAACCAAAGAAATCCTCTGATATCTTCTTCCAAATACTTTACCTTTTATCAATTGTCCTCGTAATGAGCGACCATATTCTCGATAAAAATAAGTATCAAATCCTGTTTCATCAATATAAACAGGTGCTAAGTGCTTTAAACTATTAAAATTCTTAAGAAATAAAGCTACTTTTTCTGGGTCTTGTTCATAGTAGGTGTGGTTCTTTTTTTCGAGTGTAGCCCATAGCTTTGAGAGCATAGTGGATAGTAGTTGGATGACAGCCAAATTCAGAAGCTAATTCAGTCAAATAAGCGTCTGGATTGTCAGTAAGATAGTTTTTAAGTCTATCTCTATCAACTTTTCTTGGTTTTGTTCCTTTCACTTGATGGTTTAGCTCTCCTGTTTTCTCTTTTAGCTTTAACCAGCCATAAATGGTATTACGTGAGATTTGGAAAACCTGTGATGCTTCTGTTATACTACCTGTTCGCTCACAATAAGAGAGAACTTTTTTACGAAAATCTATTGAATATGCCATAAGAATATTAGACCACATTGTGTACTATTTTTGGTTCATTTCACCATATTAATAACTTCACATTTGAACATCTGGTGGTCTATACCACTACAAACAAGAAAACGAGCAGGCTTAAGTCCCTATCAGTTGGGAAGTAGCACTGTTCGTTTTTGTATATATAATCAAATTTAACTCTTAAAATCTATAGATTGACAATTTTCTCAATGAAAAGCTTTTCATTGTTGTTTATTATTTCTTAGATTCAAATTCTGTATAAGCTTCCTGAAGATAAGCGGCCAAAACTTCCTCATCTGAAATGGTATCTGAGATAAAGCTTCCATTGCTGGTACGTTCTGACAGGTTCAAGTCTTGTAATCGACTTTCATAGATTGTTCCTTTATTGGATTGGACAAACAGAGTTTGATCGTTCCCGTCCACTTCTGTACTAAAGAGGTCGCCAACGAAACCTTGTTCGGCAACTGCTCCTGCTAAGAAGACTCGATGCGGTTTGTTTTTTAACTCACGCAAGACTTGTAGTCCTCGTTTGGCACGGCTGGTCGCTGGAATTTCCTCAATAGAAACACGTTTCAAACTTCCACGCTGAGTCAAGAGGTAGAAGGATGAGGTATTACAGATAAAGGCCGATTGGAGGACATCATCTTCTTTCAGATTCATAGCCTTGACACCTGCAGCCTTGGCACCGACAACCGGAACCTCTTCGATATTGAAACGAAGGGCATAACCATTTTGGCTAATCAAGAGAACATCATCTAGTTTAATCGGAGCCACTGCTACAATCTGGTCTGTCTCGTCTTTGAGCTTAGCATACTTAACCGACTTAGACTTGTAGGTCCGCCATGGGGTGAATTCTTTTCGTTCTACACGCTTGATTTGACCGAGACGAGTCGCAGCAAAATAGGTTGTCCCATCATCGAACTGATCCACGACTTCCACATAAAGGATTTCTTCGTTGGTTTCAAAGTTTGTAATGGTCTGGCTCAGATGCTCTCCTATGTCCTTCCAACGAATATCTGCTAATTCATGGATTGGTCTGTAGATGACATTTCCGAGACTTGTGAACATCAAGAGGTGCTGGGTTGTCTTGGCAGCTTGAACAAAAATCAAACGATCGTCGTCACGTTTGCCAATTTCTTCAAGTGTTGAAGCTGCAAAGGAACGAGGGCTAGTACGCTTGATATATCCAGCCTTCGTCACGCTGACATAGGTATCTTCCTCTGCGATAAGGCTAGCTGTATCAATCTCAATTGCTTTCGCAGTATCTTCTAGAGAACTCAAGCGTGGAGTCGCAAATTTCTTCTTGACCTCACGAAGTTCTTTCTTCATAAGATTGTACATAGTCCGTTCATCACCAATAATAGCAGCAAGCATGGCAATCTTCTCACGAAGTTCTGCTTCTTCCTCCTGCAAGACAACCACGTCTGTATTGGTCAAACGATACAATTGCAAGGTAACAATGGCCTCAGCCTGTTCTTCTGTAAAATCATAGCTGACCTTGAGGTTTTCCTTTGCATCAGCCTTATTCTCAGAAGCACGGATAAGGGCAATGACTTCATCCAGGATAGAGATGACACGAATCAAACCTTCCACTATATGGAGACGTTTTTCAGCCTTTTCCTTGTCAAAGCGAGAACGCGCCAAGATCACTTCACGACGGTGGGCAATATAGCTAGACAAGATTGGCACAATTCCAACCTGACGAGGGGTGAAATTGTCAATCGCAACCATATTGAAATTGTAATTGATTTGCAAGTCAGTGTACTTGAAAAGGTAGTTGAGAACAAGCTCGGTATTCGCATCTTTCTTAAGTTCAATAGCGATGCGAAGACCATCACGGTCAGACTCATCACGAACCTCAGCAATACCTGCCACCTTGTTATTGACACGGACTTCATCAATTTTCTTGACTAAGTTAGCCTTATTAATCTCATAGGGAATCTCAGTGATAACGATTTGCTCCTTACCACCTTTAAGTTTCTCGATTTCCGTCTTAGAACGAACAACCACGCGCCCTTTCCCGGTCTCATAGGCCTTTTTAATTTCATCACGTCCTTGAATGATGGCTCCTGTAGGGAAGTCTGGTCCAGGCAAGAATTCCATGAGTTTATCCACCTTGGCTGTTGGGTGGTCAATCATGTAAATTGTAGCATCGATAACCTCAGCCAAATTATGGGGAGGAATGTCTGTGGCATAACCAGCAGAAATCCCAGTCGAACCATTGACTAAGAGGTTTGGAAAGGCTGCTGGCAAAACAGTGGGTTCTTTCTCAGTATCGTCAAAGTTCCATGCAAAAGGAACTGTCTTTTTCTCGATATCTTGAAGAAGATACCCAGCAATTTCAGACAAACGTGCCTCGGTATAACGCATTGCCGCAGGCGGATCTCCGTCCATAGAACCGTTGTTCCCGTGCATTTCAACTAGAATCTCACGGTTTTTCCAGTCCTGAGACATACGAACCATGGCATCATAGATGGAAGAATCCCCGTGTGGGTGGAAATTCCCCATGATATTCCCGACAGACTTGGCCGACTTGCGGTAGCTCTTGTCAAAGGTATTGCCATCCTTATTCATAGAATAAAGAATACGACGCTGAACCGGCTTCAAGCCATCACGAATATCTGGCAAAGCTCGGTCTTGAATAATGTACTTGGAGTAGCGACCAAAGCGCTCTCCCATGATGTCCTCCAGGGACATGTTTTGAATGTTGGACATATTTTTCTCTTACTGTTCTTCTTATTATTTATCATACTTTCACTTTAGTAGGTTTATTAATCCTTCTAAAGTGAAAGTATTTCCCCTATATCACCACATCTAGAAATTCTTTAAATTTTTGAATATCTTCTTGAAAAGTATCTTCCTGTATATCATCTAACATATCATGTGCTTCTTTAAGTGATTCATAAATTTCATTTAAATAATAAATATCATATTTTTCATCACTAGAATACAATTCTTCAATTTGATCAATATACATTGATAAACTAGTGTCTATTCTTTCTTTATGACAAGTAAACTGTTGATAATTTGTATGGTTTTTTTATTTCATAAGATTTTCGCCATATTCTTGAATATCTTTTATATATTTTCCCTCTATTATTTCTGAATAATGAATATTTAGATATTCGACAAAGCGAAGTGCAGCAGTATATTCAATACCTTCTGTATGTATATTCCCATGAGCATAATCATGTCTAGCTTGAATTAAACTTATATATGCATTCTTATAGGTATCCGTTATTTTGGGAAGATAAAGTTTAAAATTAGAATCAAAAATTTTCAATTCCGATTTTATCCTATCTAAATCAGGTGTAATAGAATGTGATTCAGGAGGAATCTGTTTTAAAATAAATTTATCCTTAGAGCTTTGAGTCTCCTCTGTAAAATCAACTTCCAGTAATTTATATATCGTATCTTTTAATAGTTGCTCAGATAAAGAATAAATAGCAATAACTAATGACATTTTCATTGTACTCTTCACAGTATCAGGATTAGTAATTAAGTCAGGATTTTGACGAAATAATTGAGTCACTTCATTAAAACTAGCAATACGATTTTCAATATCTGCGAAACGGTCTTCATACGAAAAATTATACTCCATCAACAATCTCCTTAGTCGCAGCAATTTTTTTATCAGCCCAGATGACTAAATCCTTTATAACCAATTTCTCCACTGCTCGAATAAAGTCAGACATAAATGTATAGTCGATTTGATTGTTTATTTTAGGGATATCAAATTGAAAATTATGTGTTTGAGAAGCACGCAACTTACTTCCAAAGTCGTATTTTCCTACTAATGATTTTTCAATGATAGTCTTGAGATAAAGCAAAACCTTACTATCTTTCATTTTATCGTTCCAAAATACCCCTGTATCATCTCCAGCGCCAAACTCATAACCTCTATAAAATGTATTACCAAAAATATCAATGGTTAGAGAATGTTTTGGAAAAACGCGCACATCATTTCCAATATTTCGAACAACACCTGTATTGGTCGTACCAGCCATCACAAAAGGCAAATCTCCGTTTATCTGGTCGTCTTTCTTTAAACGTCGTCCTTGATGAATATTCGGAAACAAGGTTAGCATTGTAACTGGAGAAAGTCGGAATACCTCCGACTCCTCTACTCTACTCTTAGTATCGGAAAGTTTTGCAAACTTGTCAAGTATTTTTTCATCATTTTTTGTAAGATGATAATCTCTGAGATTTGTTACAGTTAGATAAGCCTCGAGCGTCTCGATGCGTTCAGCCTCGAGCGCTTTGATGTAGTTTCCCATATATTTGAATGCTATCTTATTGTTGTGGTAGGGTATGGTGACTAAAATCTCTTTTGCCTTATCTCGATTAAATTTGTTTCCGTAGTCAAATTTCCCTTTTGTAACCGTTCTAAAGCATATTACAAAATACAGCAAACTGTACTTATTCCACTCTTCATATGGAAACATTCCCTGCACATGCGAATAGCCTATAAAATCATTTGGTTGATAAAAAATACTATCCGATGTAGTTGTATCAGAAAAAGTAATCATATTTCCTCGTTCTGTAGGTTCTAAATCAACAAAACCCCCAATTCCATTATTTTGACTGGAATTAACTACAACTGGTACTGAACCATAATTAGCAAACAGTTTCTGATTTGTTAGACCATAATTTTTAGTGGGACGAATATGAAACAATTTTCCCACTTTGACTTCTCTCCACTCGCCCCCACTTGCTTCAAATTCCTCTTCCAATTTTTGAAGGCGAGGGCTTAGGCTTTTTTTGAGCTATCTTCCCCCTTGTTTTTCAGAAGTTGTTCCACTTCCCAAGCTAAGTAGTCAGCAACAGTCTTTTTAAAATCGTCCAAGGTTGGTTTTGTATCAATGATCTGGTGCTGTTCGAAATTCCAATCATTACCCTTGTCAGTGATAAAGTCCTCAATAAAGATAGCATCTAAATCCCAAAGTTCTTTACTTACCTCTGCCCTCTTGCCAGCCTTATAAATTTTAATCACATCTTGGTAACGCTGGATAGGATTATCAACCTCTGAAATCCCTCGCTTAGCACGTTTAAAACCGTCATTTCTAAAGTCAATAAATTTAACCGTCTGGTCGTAATCGTGTGCCTCATGAGCCTTAAAAATGTAGATAGAAGTCTGGACCCCTGCCATGGGAACAAAAAGATCCACGGGCATTTTGATAGAGGCAAGTAGGGTATGCTTTTTCAAAATAGCTTTAGCTGTCTTTGTTGCCTTACCAGAACCAGCACTATCTTGAATGATAATAGCACCTAGGCCACCACGCTCCATCTTATCCAAACCATAAGCTATAAAAGGAAGACCATTTTCTTCATAAGAGAAAGGGGGATTCAGCAAGACACGATTAGCTTTAAAATCCGTAAACAGACTCTCAGGACGATTGAAGGCCGAACCTTTTTCAATTCGACTAGACCCATCTCCACGAAGAATCATATTGGTTGTCGCTAGGGTATACATCTCTGCATTAAGTTCTATTCCTAGCAGGTTATCTTTCTTGAGCTTCGCAATCTCCTCGTTGGCTCGAGAAGTCCCCTTCCCAAAACTGATATTTGCATGATCTATCATCAACTCCATCGCTGAAATGAGGAATCCAGCTGAACCAGTCGCCAAATCCATAACCTTGCTCTCACTGGTTATCCCCAAAATTTGCGCCATCATTTTGGTAACATAAGGAGGGGTCAGAACAATACCAATTTCTTTTCCATCTCCCAAAGCATACTTTAGAAATTCGGAGTACATCTCCCCCATAATATCGATATGTCCACCCAAACCATCAATGGACTTGAAAATATTCTCATAGATAAAAGTGAAGATTTGCTTGGTAACAGAATTTTCATTTTGAGGGAGAAGTTGGGCTACTTCTCTGTCATTGTTAGTTAACTCGTCTCGTTGGCTATCTTTGGAAATTTCTCCGAAGGAAGCTAACATGAGATATTTTTTGTCTTCATTGATTTCACGCTCATCTAGGAAAGCCTTGATTTGATCAACTACTTTCTTACCATCACGCTTGGTTTCAGATTGTACCCCTTTTAAATCGTCGGGTATTAATCCATCATCAATCTTGTTTCCTTCACTGTCCACAATATCCTGCATAGATAGTAGCATACCAGAAACATAAAGCACCCGTTGAGGAGCTGTGATGTTATGATTGTGCATCAATTTATTGAGCTTTTTAGCATAGCCTTGCAAAGTCGCCTGACTATCAATCAGAATTTGATGTTTTTCTTCTTCGCTCAAGACAGCATCTTTGTAGAAGGTCTCAAAGGTAGACTCATTTTCCAAAAAATCAAAAGTCGTAACCTTTGATAACTCTTTATAGGCATTAGGAGCAGAACCAAAGACATAATAAACTTTGATAGTTACATTTTCTTCGTTATCACCTGCAACACCAACTGCAACAGCTTCATGATATTTACCACTATCAATAACTGCTCTCGCATAATGCAAAGCCCCATTCACTGCAAAATCACTAATGGATTTATCATCAAACTTAATACCATCCTTTGTTTGAGAAACTAGCTTAGCTAATTTGAGTTTGTTTTCAATCAGGATAGGAACTTGTTTGTATTTTTCAATATGAAAATCCGGCTTTCCAAAATTAGTCTTAGTTTGCGTCTTAGCAGCTCCCTTAAGCGCCTCTTTGAGATAAGCACTCATAGCAGATTCTTCATTGTAATCCTGCAATTTTTTCAAACCAAGATTTTCAAACTGCTTTTTCACATAGTCATTCACATCCGACTCTAATTTCCAGTTTACTAGCATATTATTTTCTTTCATTAAAACACTGTTGCTTCCTCAAGCGTAAACTTGACATTATCTTCAATCCACTTACGGCGTGGTTCGACCTTATCTCCCATAAGGACATTGACGCGACGTTCGGCGCGTGCTAAATCTTCGATCGTAACACGGATAAGTGTACGGGTTTCTGGATTCATGGTTGTTTCCCAGAGCTGGTCCGCATTCATCTCACCAAGCCCTTTATAGCGTTGGAGAGTAGCACCTTTGCCGAACTGCTTACGGAGTTCTTCAAGCTCTCCATCTGTCCAAGCATAGGCCACTTCTTCTTTCTTACCTTTGCCTTTGGACATCTTGTAAAGAGGTGGAAGGGCAATATAGACATGGCCTGCCTCAACAAGCGGACGCATGTAGCGGTAAAAAAATGTCAAGAGCAAGGTCTGGATATGGGCACCATCAGTATCGGCATCGGTCATGATAATGATTTTATCATAGTTGGCATCTTCAATAGAGAAGTCTGCCCCAACACCTGCACCGATTGTATAAATCATCGTGTTGATTTCTTCATTTTTGAGGATATCCGCCATCTTGGCCTTGGCTGTATTGATAACCTTCCCACGAAGGGGCAAGATTGCCTGAAACTTACGGTCACGACCTTGCTTGGCAGAACCACCGGCAGAGTCACCCTCGACCAAATAGAGTTCGTTCTTAGCAGGGTTCTTGGACTGGGCTGGGGTTAATTTCCCAGACAACAAGCCCTTATCCTTCTTGTTTTTCTTACCATTTCGGCTCTCATCACGCGCTTTGCGAGCCGCCTCACGGGCATCACGCGCCTTGATAGCCTTGCGAATGAGATTGGAAGCCAGTTCCCCATTTTCCATGAGGAAGAAAGTCAACTTATCAGCCACTATCCCATCCACAACGGGACGAGCCAGTGGACTTCCCAATTTGTCCTTGGTCTGGCCTTCAAATTGAAGGTGTTCTTCCGGAACCAAGATAGAAAGAACGGCTGCTAATCCCTCACGATAGTCGGAACCTTCAAGGTTTTTATCTTTTTCTTTGAGAAGACCTGTCTTACGCGCATAGTCATTCATAACCTTGGTAATGGCAGACTTGAGTCCTGTTTCATGCGTTCCACCGTCCTTGGTGCGAACGTTATTGACAAAGGACAATATGTTATCTGAGAATCCATCATTGTACTGGAGGGCAACTTCCACTTGGAAACCATTGTCTTCCCCTTCAAAGTATAGGACTGGCGTCAAGATT
This sequence comes from Streptococcus mitis, assembly GCF_005844455.1. Taxonomy (GTDB): domain Bacteria; phylum Bacillota; class Bacilli; order Lactobacillales; family Streptococcaceae; genus Streptococcus; species Streptococcus mitis_BF. The sequence goes on from NZ_SPGF01000009.1 coordinate 10,029, forward strand.
TCCTTGTCTTCGTTCAGATAAGAAACAAAGTCCTGCACCCCGTTTTCATAATGGAATTCGATTGCTTCATCTGTTCGCTTATCTGTCAGAGACAAGGTCACATTTTTTAAGAGAAAGGCTGACTCATTGAGTCGTTCTGAAATGGTATTGTACTTGAAGTCTGTCGTAGAGAAGGTTGTCGCGTCAGGCATGAAGGTGACTTTGGTACCTGTCTTAGTCTTGGGTGCTGTACCAATTTTCTTCAAAGTCGTGGCAGGTTTTCCACCATTTTCAAAGCGTTGCTTATAAACAGCACCATCACGAGTGATTTCTACTTCTAGCCAACTAGAAAGGGCATTAACAACAGAAGACCCCACCCCGTGGAGACCTCCAGATGTCTTATAACCCCCTTGACCGAATTTCCCTCCGGCGTGAAGAATAGTAAAGATAACCTCAACAGTTGGAATTCCCATGGCGTGCATACCAGTCGGCATCCCACGACCATGGTCCTCTACTGTTAGACTTCCGTCTTTATTGATAGTCACATCAATGCGGTCACCAAAGCCAGACAAGGCCTCATCGACTGCATTGTCCACGATTTCCCAGACTAGGTGATGGAGACCCGCACCGTCGGTCGAACCAATATACATCCCCGGACGTTTACGGACCGCATCCAACCCTTCTAGCACCTGAATGGCGTCATCATTGTAGTTATTAATATTGATTTCCTTTTTTGACACAAGGAACCTCCTATTTGTTCATCTTTTCTATTTTACAGGTTTTCTAGGGATTTTGCAAAGTTTTTCTTTCTCCGGTGTGACAATTTCAGTAGAGATTCTCTGCCTTTCTTTCCCAATTCATGATATAATAGGAGTATGATTACAATAGTTTTATTAATCCTAGCCTATCTGCTGGGTTCGATTCCGTCTGGTCTCTGGATTGGACAAGTATTCTTTCAAATCAATCTGCGCGAGCATGGTTCTGGTAACACAGGGACAACCAATACCTTCCGCATCTTAGGAAAGAAAGCGGGGATGGCAACCTTTGTGATTGATTTTTTCAAAGGAACCCTAGCAACGCTACTTCCGATTATGTTTCATCTTCAAGGTGTTTCACCTCTCATCTTTGGACTTTTGGCCGTTATTGGCCACACCTTCCCTATCTTTGCAGGATTTAAGGGTGGCAAGGCTGTCGCAACCAGTGCTGGAGTGATTTTCGGATTTGCGCCTATCTTCTGTCTCTACCTTGCGGTTGTCTTCTTTGGGACCCTCTATCTAGGTAGTATGATTTCACTGTCTAGTGTCACAGCATCTATCGCAGCCGTCATCGGAGTTCTACTCTTTCCACTTTTGGGTTTTATTCTGAGTAACTATGACCCTCTCTTCATCGCCATTATCCTAGCTCTTGCTAGTTTGATTATCATTCGTCATAAGGATAATATCACACGTATCCAAAATAAAACTGAAAATCTTGTCCCTTGGGGACTGAACTTAACCCATCAAAATCCTAAAAAATAAAACGCCAGTTTGAACAGAACTGACGTTTTTTTGTATGCTTATTTTGATTTGATATAGTTGATACCATCTGCTTTTGGTGCAACTGCTTTTCCAAAGAAGGCTGCCAAGACCAAAATAGTCAAAACATAAGGTGCAATTTGAAGGTAAACCGCAGGCACTCCTTGTAGGAAAGGCAATTGAGAACCGATAACTGCCAAACTTTGTGAAAGCCCAAAGAAAAGACTAGAAAGCATGGCTCCGATTGGGTTCCATTTCCCAAAGATCATCGCAGCAAGAGCGATAAATCCAGGTCCAACAATAGTTGTTACTGAGAAGTTAACTGAGATTGATTGAGCATAAATCGCTCCGCCAATTCCACCTAAGAAACCTGAAATGATAACCCCTAAATATCTCATCTTGTAGACATTTATTCCCAAAGTATCCGCTGCTTGAGGGTGTTCACCGACAGAGCGGAGACGAAGACCAAAGCGGGTCTTGAAGAGGATAAACCAAGCAAAGAATGAGAAAGCAATCGCGATATAACCTAGCAGACTTGTTGACTTGAAGAAGATATCACCAATCACTGGGATATTTGCTAAGACTGGGAAGTCAAAGCGTCCAAAAGTCTGACTTAAGTTATCTGTTTGTCCCTTATTATAAAGAACTTTCACTAAGAAAACAGCCAAGGCAGGCGCCATCAAGTTCAATACTGTACCGCTGACAACATGGTCTGCACGGAAATGAACCGTTGCTGCTGCGTGGATGATAGAAAAGATTCCCCCTACCAATCCTGCAACTAACAAAGATATCCATGGAGTTGCTGCTCCAAATTGTTCTGCAAATTCAAGGTTAAAGACGACTCCAGAAAAGGCTCCCATAACCATAATTCCTTCAAGGCCGACGTTTACCACACCACCACGTTCAGAGAAAACACCACCGATACTTGTAAAGATGAGGGGTGCTGAGTAAATCAGCATAGAAGACACCAAGAGGGTGAGCAAGGTTGTAATAGACATCTTTACTTACCTCCTTTAACTTGTTTTTTAGGTTTGACAAAGCGTTCGATAAGGTAATGAACACTGACAAAGAAGATAATAGACGCTGTTACAATGCTGACTAGCTCAGATGGCACCTGCGCCGCATTCATACCAGGAGCTCCAACTTGGAGAACACCAAATAGGAAGGCTGCAAAGAGAATACCAATTGGTGAGTTAGCCGCAAGCAGACTAACCGCCATTCCGTTAAATCCGACAGCCAATGATGCCCCTTGAACATAGACGTTCTGGAAGGTTCCCAGTCCTTCCACAGCTCCACCAAGACCTGCCAAGGCACCTGAAATAATCATTGAGAGGATAATTGTTCGTTTGGCAGAAATACCAGCATATTCTGAAGCATGTGGATTAAGACCAACTGCACGGATTTCAAAACCAAGTGTTGTTTTCTTGAGCATGAACCAAATGACTGCAACGGCAATAAGAGCAAAGAAAATACCGATATTCATCCGTGAGTTACCAGTCAACTCAGCCAACCAAGGTGTCTGATAGGTTGCATTAGCCCCAACACGAATTGTCGAATCTGTACTTTGCATGAAGTCTTTAGGGAAAGCATGGATAAAGGCATTTCCTACATACAAGACAATGTAGTTCATCATGATGGTTACGATAACCTCTGACGTCCCTAGATAGGCTCTAAGAATACCCGGAATCGCTCCTACAATCCCACCAGCAATCAAAGCAATCACGATAGTCGCTAAAATCATCAAGGGACGTGGCATATCTGGATGCGACAAGGCAAACCAACCACTAAGAATCCAACCTGCCAAAGCCTGACCAGGAAGTCCAACGTTAAAGAAACCTGCACGACTGGCAACGGCAAAGCCAAGACCAATCAAGACCAAAGGCCCCATGGCACGGAAGATTTCTCCAATCCCACGCAGACTACCAAAGGCTGTATAGAACAATTCTTCGTAGCCCCAAATGGCATCATAACCAAAGATCCACATGACAATGGCTCCGAGTAAAATTCCTAGGAAGACAGAAATCAAGGGAACCGAAATTTGTTGTAATTTTTTAGACATCACTCTTCTCCTTTCCCAAGTTTCCACCAGCCATCAAGACACCAAGTTCTTGTTTATTGGTTGTTTCTGGTGATACAATACCTTGAATCTTACCATCGTGGATAACGGCAATACGGTCTGAGACGTTTAAAATCTCATCCAATTCAAAGCTGACAACAAGAACAGCCTTCCCATTATCACGCTCTTCAATCAAGCGTTTGTGGATATATTCAATAGCACCGACATCCAACCCACGAGTTGGCTGGCTGACGATAAGAAGATCAGGATCTCGATCAATTTCACGAGCAATAATTGCTTTTTGTTGATTTCCTCCTGAGAGTGCCGCTGCAGGAACAAATTCACTTGCAGCACGAACATCAAACTCTTCCATTAGCTTTTTAGCATAAGAAGTAATATTTGAATAGTTCAAAATTCCATTTTTACTATGTGGTTCTTTATAGTAGGTTTGAAGGGCAATATTTTCAGAAATCATCATTTCCAAAATCAAACCATCACGGTGACGGTCTTCTGGAACGTGCCCAACACTCAACTCTGTAATCTGACGTGGGTGCAAGCCTACAATTGAATCTCCTTTTAGCTCAATGCTACCAGATTCAACCTTGCGAAGACCTGTAATGGCTTGAATCAGTTCAGACTGACCATTTCCATCAATCCCCGCAATACCAACAATCTCTCCAGCACGAACATCCAAGGACAGATTTTTAACAGCTGGAACACCACGGTTTTCATTGACCACCAAATCTTTGATAGACAAAACCACTTCTTTTGGTTGAGAGGCTTGTTTCTCTGTTTTGAAGGAAACAGAACGTCCTACCATCATTTCTGCCAAATCAGCATTGGTAGCCCCTGCAATTTCGACAGTTTCAATTGATTTCCCACGACGGATAACTGTAACGCGGTCAGAAACTGCGCGGATCTCATCCAACTTGTGGGTAATCAAGATAATTGATTTTCCTTCTTTGACAAGATTTTTCATAATAGCCATCAACTCATCAATTTCTAATGGAGTCAAGACAGCCGTTGGTTCGTCAAAGATAAGGATATCAGCTCCCCGATAAAGGGTTTTTAAAATTTCTACACGTTGTTGGGCACCAACTGAGATATCTGCTACCTTGGCAGAAGGGCCCACAGCTAAGCCATAACGTTCAGAAAGAGCCTTGATTTCTGTGCTAGCTCCAGCGATATCTAGCACACCATTTTTAGTCAATTCACTTCCTAAAATGATGTTTTCAGCCACCGTGAAAGCCTCTACCAACATAAAGTGTTGGTGAACCATTCCGATTCCCAAGCTAGCTGCTTTAGATGGCGAGTCGAGGTTAACAACTTGACCGTTGACCGCGATTTCGCCACTGGTTGGTTCAAGAAGACCTGCTAACATGTTCATTAGCGTGGATTTTCCAGCCCCGTTTTCTCCTAAAAGTGCATGAATTTCACCTTTTCGTAGGTGCAGGTTGATTTTGTCGTTGGCAACAAATTCACCAAACACCTTGGTAATATCACGCATCTCAATGACATTTTCGTGTGCCATGTGCTCTTCCTTTCAGAGTCTTATTTTATTTCAATAAAACTTGCTAGTTTGTCTAGTAGCAAGCTTTACTGAGACAAAATGACTTTGCCTCAACTCTTAAAAAAGCGGCCGAGGGCCGCTTCCTAAGAAATGACTTCCATCCATTATTTTTCAGGAACTTTTACGCTTCCGTCAAGGATTTTAGCTTTAGCATCTTCAACAGCTTTTTTACCTTCTTCTGAAAGGTTTGTCACTGCCAAGTCAACCCCTTTATCTTTCAATGAGTAAACGATCACTTGACCACCAGGGAACTCACCTTTTTCTGCCTTGTTAGCAATATCTTTTACAGTTGTACCAACTTGTTTCAATGTAGATACAAGAACAAAGTTTGATTCCTTGCCATCTTTAGAAGTGTATTTACCTTCTGCTTCTTGGTCACGGTCAACACCGATAACCCAAACTTTTTCATTTTCAGGACGGCTTTCGTTGAGTGATTTTGCTTCTGCAAAGACACCAGCACCTGTACCTCCAGCTACTTGGTAAACAACGTCTGCACCAGCTGCATATTGTGCCGCTGCAATTGTTTTACCTTTGGCATTATCACCAAATGAACCAGCATAGTCAACTTGTACTTTGATAGATGGGTCTACTGACGCAACACCTGCCTTGAATCCTGCTTCAAAACGAGAGATAACTTCTGACTCCATACCACCTACAAAACCAACTTGTTTTGTTTTAGTTGTTTTTGCTGCAGCCACACCTGCAAGGTAACCTGACTCATTATCAGCGAAAATTACACTCGCAACATTCTTTTGATCTTTAATCACATCATCAATCAAGACATAGTTCAAATCAGTGTGCTCTTCTGCTGCATCTTTAACTGCATTGTGAAGGGCAAAACCAACTCCGAAGGTTAGGTTGTAACTTCCAGCCGCTTGTTGCAAGTTGTTAGCGTAGTCAGCTTCACTTGTTGATTGGAAGTAAGTGAAACCTTTATCTTTTGCAAGATTGTGTTCTTTACCCCAAGCCTGCAAACCTTCCCAAGCTGATTGGTTGAATGATTTATCATCAACACCACCAGTATCAGTGACGATTGCTGCTTTTGTCTTCACATCAGAAGATGAATCTGCCTTACGAGAAGAGCGGTTACCACATGCAGCAAGTCCAACTGCTGCCACTGCAACTAGACCAAGGCCTAGCCATTGTTTCTTGTTCATTACTGAACCTCCTAAATAAGATGTGCAACGATGTTGCAAGTATGGATTGGTTGGCCACAAGGACCGTGCCACTCAGAGAGTAGCTCAGACTAGCTTAAGTCTGTAAAAGAGTATGGAAGTAACTCCCCGACCGTCATCTCGACCGTCGATTTATCTTTTGCGACTAAAGTCACTTTTAGATCTTGTTCAAAAAATTCAGCCATCACTTGGCGACAAGCACCGCATGGTGAAATTGGGTTTTCAGTCTGTCCATAGACAATCAATTCTGAAAACTCTCTTTGGCCTTCGGAAACTGCTTTAAAAATCGCTGTACGCTCTCCACAGTTTGTCAAAGAATAGCTAGCATTTTCAATATTAACACCTGTATAAACGTTACCATCTTTCGCCACTAGAACAGCACTAACAGGAAAGTGAGAATAGGGTACATAGGCTTGCTTGCTGGTTTCAATTGCTAAGTCAATCAACTCAGTAGTCGCCATCTGCTAATTCTCCTTTTAAAATTGCCACACCAGCTGATGTTCCAATACGAGTAGCGCCTGCTTCCACAAAGGCAAGAGCGTCTGCATATGAGCGAGCTCCACCAGCAGCCTTAACTCCCATATCTGGTCCGACCGTTTTACGCATCAACTTAACATCCTCTATAGTGGCACCACCAGTTGAAAAGCCAGTTGATGTTTTGACAAAGTCAGCTCCCGCTTTTTGGGCTAATTGACAAGCCACAATTTTTTCTTGGTCTGTCAATAAGCAAGCTTCAATGATGACCTTAACCAACTTGTCACCACTTGCTTCTACAACAGCATGGATGTCTGATTCAACCAAATCAAGATTTCCTGATTTGAGAGCTCCAACATTGATCACCATATCAATCTCATCTACACCATTTTGGATAGCTTCTTTGGTTTCAAATGCTTTCACGGCTGAAGTTGTTGCTCCCAGAGGAAAGCCTACCACTGTGCAGACCTTGACATCTGTACCTTCAAGCCCTTTTTTAGCATGTTTAACCCAGGTCGGATTGACGCAGACGCTGGCAAAATCATACTCTCTAGCTTCAGTCAACAAACAATCAATTTGTTTTTCTGTCGCATCTTGCTTCAAAAACGTATGATCGATATATTTATTTAATTTCATATCCGGATTCTCCTGTCGTTTATGAGATAATTTCTATAATTTCTCGTAAACTTTGTACCCTATCATTTATTTTAACATATTTTTGAAAATCTGTAACTAGCTGAGGAGAATTTTTTCCATTTGTGTATACTTTTGCAACAATTTCTCCTTTTTGAACGGAATCTCCAACTTTCTTTTCAAAAACAATTCCTGTTTCATAGTCCAAATCATCAGTCTTGACTGCACGACCAGCACCCAGTCTCATGGCATAAAGTCCAAATTCCATAGCTGGAAGAGCTGAAATGACACCCGTTTCCTGGGCAGGAATATCCACCACATGGGCAACATTAACTGGTCGATGGAGGTCTTCCAAGTCTCCACCTTGAGCTTGGACCATCTCCTCAAACTTAACCAATGCTTGACCATTTTCAAGATGTTGGCGAACTTCTTCAACTGTCTTGTTTACATTTGCTAAACCAAGCATAATTTGAGCCAATTCACAGATAAAGTGGGTAATATCCTGACGGCCTTGTCCTTGTAAAATCTCCAGTGCTTCAAGGATTTCCAGACGATTTCCAATCGCTCGTCCCAAGGGCTGACTCATATCCGTAATCACTGCTACCGTCTTTCGACCAACTGCCTTACCAAGATCCACCATGGTTTGAGCCAGTTCACGCGCCTCATCAACCGTCTTCATGAAAGCACCCTCTCCGACAGTTACGTCTAGCAAAATAGCATCCGCTCCTGCCGCAATTTTCTTGCTCATCACCGAACTCGCAATCAAAGGAATTGTGTCCACAGTTGCTGTCACATCACGGAGGGCGTAGAGAAGCTTATCTGCTTTAACCAGCTGGTCTGATTGCCCAATGACGGACACTCCAATGTCCTGCACCTGACGAATGAAATCTTCTTGACTGCGCTCAACTTGATAGCCTTTAATGGACTCCAATTTATCAATTGTTCCACCCGTATGGCCAAGACCACGACCACTCATTTTTGCCACAGGTACACCGAAGCTAGCAACAAGAGGAGCCAAAATCAAGGTCACCTTATCACCAACTCCACCAGTAGAATGCTTGTCAACCTTAACCCCATCGATAGCAGACAAGTCAAACTCTTGACCAGTCTTAACCATATTCATAGTCAAATCTGAGATTTCTCGTGTCGTCATTCCTTTGAAATAGATAGCCATAGCAAAGGCAGACATCTGATAATCAGGAACAGTTCCTGACACATAACCTTCAACTAACCATTCAATTTCACTTGAAGTCAGTTCTTGACCGTCTCGTTTTTTTTGGATTAAATCAACTGCTCTCATTCTCTCACACTTCTAAGGATATAGTATCCCTTATCTTTTTTGACGATTTCACAATTGCCAAACACATCTTCCATCTTGGACTTGGCACTTGGAGCTCCTTGTTTTTTCTGGATGACGATGGTCAAATCCCCACCAGTTTCCAAGAAAACTTTGCTTTTCTCGATAATTTCATGAACGACTTTTTTTCCAGCACGAATAGGGGGATTGGAAATAATATGGTCAAATCGACCTTTAACTTGTTCATAAATGTTGGACTGGAAAATCGTCGCTTTTACATTATTTTTTTCAGCATTTCTCCTAGCCAATTCCAAGGCACGATTATTGATATCAACCATGGTCGCCTGAACTCCAAAAGCCTTAGCCAAGGACAAGCCCAAAGGCCCATAACCACAGCCTACATCAAGGACAGTCTCTCCTTGGTTGACCTCTAGACACTTGAGCAAGAGTTGACTGCCAAAGTCAACCATTTTCTTGCTAAAAACACCCGCATCTGTTAAAAAGGTCATATTTTCTCCCAACAACTCCACTCTCAACTCATGAATGTCGTGAGCAGCATCAGGATTTTCTGCATAATACATTTTACTCATAAAACTATTTTACCATAATTTGGCTTGGATTGTAAATCGTTTACAAAGTGATGTTCAAATGAAAAAGACTGAAGAATCCTAGTCAAAAAACCTTTTCTTCATTCTCTTTCAATTATTAGAAATACATTACAATCTATCGGGAACTACAAATTATCATAGTCAGGAAGAAACAGATTGTTTGTAATCAGTCGCATTTTTATCACTATTGCTTAACCTTCAAATACTTAATCATCAACAGGATTCCCAATATGATGTTTAGATAAAAGCCCAACTGATAAGTTTGTGTCAGAATTTCCAAACTTGTCCAAAGTCGTACCAAATCTTCTAGCGACATACGGAAGAGATACCCTTCTGTAGCAATCCATAAAATCAAAAATAGATAACTACCAGCAGCAAGCCATTTCGTCCACCGTTTTTTTAGTAGCCAAGCAATCAAGAGTGAACAGATAAAGATAACTGTTACAAGAAGATGATCTATTAAGAAGGTAAAACCGTAATAAGTTTCTACAAAGCGTCTCCCATTATCCGCATTCGCTCCCCTTATAAAAGGTAGTGCAAAACTTAAAATAAAACAGAGTTCCAATATGTAACTTTTTAAGATTTTCATGACACACCTCCTATAAGTTGTGAATCCCAAAGCCCCCTTTATTAGCTCATAAGTCAGGAGAAACCAGCTCCTACTTCATCAATAAATTGTTCATCCTCTATCTACTTATAGTAGATACCATTGACTTAACACATTCAAGAAACCGCTTTATTTTTTTAGCTTTTTATGGTATGATAGACAAAATATCTAGGGGAAAACAAATGACCAACGAATTTTTACATTTTGAAAAAATCAGCCGCCAGACTTGGCAATCTTTACATCGAAAGACAACACCTCCTTTGACAGAAGAGGAATTAGAATCCATCAAGAGTTTTAATGACCAGATTAGCTTGCAGGATGTTACCGATGTCTATCTTCCCCTAGCCCATCTCATCCAGATTTACAAGCGTACAAAGGATGATTTAGCCTTTTCAAAAGGAATTTTCCTTCAACGTGAAAGCAAATCTCAACCTTTTATCATTGGGGTTTCTGGGAGTGTTGCCGTTGGAAAATCCACAACCAGTCGACTACTTCAAATCTTGCTATCCCGTACGCTTACAGATGCTACAGTTGAGTTGGTAACGACTGACGGCTTTCTCTATCCCAACCAGACCTTGATTGAACAGGGGATTTTAAATCGCAAGGGATTTCCTGAAAGCTATGATATGGAAGCTCTTCTCAACTTCCTGGACCGCATTAAAAATGGACAGGATGTAGATATTCCTGTCTATTCCCATGAAGTCTACGACATCGTTCCTGAGGAAAAGCAAAGCGTCAAAGCTGCTGATTTTGTGATTGTTGAAGGAATCAATGTCTTTCAAAATCCACAAAACGAGCGTCTCTATATCACTGACTTCTTTGACTTTTCCATCTATGTTGATGCTGCAGTAGATGACATCGAAAGTTGGTATCTGGACCGTTTTTTGAAAATGCTGAGCCTAGCCCAAAACGATCCTGAAAGCTACTACTATCGTTTTACTCAAATGCCAATTGGGGAAGTGGAATCCTTTGCACATCAGGTCTGGACCAGTATCAATCTCACAAATCTACAAAATTATATTGAACCAACTAGAAACCGTGCGGAAGTGATTCTGCATAAAACAAAGAACCATGAAATCGATGAAATTTACTTAAAAAAGTAATTTTCCCTTGTCAAAACGTAAGTTTTCAGATATAATGGTATAGTTAGTAAATATGGAGGTAAGAACATTGGCAAACATTAAATCAGCTATCAAACGCGCTGAATTGAACGTTAAACAAAACGAAAAGAACTCAGCTCAAAAATCAGCTATGCGTACTGCTATCAAAGCTTTCGAAGCAAACCCATCTGAAGAACTTTTCCGTGCTGCTAGCTCAGCTATCGATAAAGCAGAAACTAAAGGTTTGATTCACAAAAACAAAGCAAGCCGCGATAAAGCTCGTCTTTCAGCTAAACTTGCTAAATAAGAAACAGTCCATAGAGGCTGTTTTTTTGTCCTCAAATAGGAAAAGGTAGAAAATGAAAATCGCAATTATCGGATATTCTGGTGCAGGTAAGTCAACTCTAGCAGAAAAGTTGTCTCACTACTACTCCATCCCAAAACTTCACATGGACACACTTCAATTTCAACCTGGTTGGCAAGACAGTGATCGCGAATGGATGTTGACCCAGATGAAAAACTTTCTCACAAAGCATGAAGCTTGGGTCATTGATGGGAATTATTCTTGGTGTTTCTATGAGGAAAGAATGCAGGAAGCTGACCAAATCATCTTTCTCAATTTTTCACCATGGACTTGTCTATTTCGAGCCTTTAAACGTTATCTCAAATACCGAGGCAAAGTCAGAGAAAGTATGGCAGAAGGTTGTCAAGAACAATTTAATTGGGAATTTATCAGATGGATTCTCTGGGATGGGCGCACTAAAGCTCAAAAAGAAAATTACCAAAAACTTCTCCAAGAATACTCACATAAAATCACTATTCTTCGAAATCAAAGAGAGCTAGATCAGTTTCTAGATAAGAAAAGGAAGTCCTCCAATTCATAAAGAAGGGCTTCCTTTTTGGCTATAATTAGTCTGCAATCAAGGTTTCCAAACCAACCTTCATCATATTGGTGAAGGTATTTTGGCGTTCTTCTGCGGTTGTATCTTCATCTGGATTGACCAAGCTATCAGAGATTGTCATGATAGCTAGTGCATCAACATGGTGTTGGGCAGCAAGATAGTAAAGCGCTGCTGCTTCCATTTCCACAGCCTTGACTCCCCATTTACCAAGCTCGATGTTCTTTTCAAAGTAGTTTGAATAAAAGACATCAGAAGACAAAACGTTCCCAACGTGGGTTGTCATACCAAGTTCTTTGGCAATATGGTAGGCCTTATCTAGCAAATCAAAACTAGCGATTTGTGGAAAATCGTACTGTGGCCAGTCATTACGGACGATGTTTGAGTTGGTTGCAGCTGCCTGCGCCAAAACCAATTCACGGACGTGAACATCTTCATTCAATGAACCTGCTGTTCCCACACGGATCAATTTTTTCACACCGTAGTCAACAATCAACTCACGCGCATAAATCGAAATCGATGGCATCCCCATCCCAGTTCCCATGACAGATACACGGTGGCCCTTGTAAGTACCCGTGTAACCAAACATGTTACGCACTTCGTTAAAACAAACAGCATCTTCAAGGAAATTCTCCGCAATAAACTTAGCACGAAGAGGATCCCCAGGAAGAAGAATTTTATCAGCAATTTCACCCTGCTGAGCAGCAATATGGATAGACATAGTTAAGATATAAAGGGCGACAGAGAACAAAGTAAAAATAGGAAACTGGCGAAGCATCTCAGATGCTAGACAGTTTATCTTTTTTACACAGTTCTCCGCCCGTATTCAGTTCAATGAATACAGTTAACCCATCCTTTCTTTATTTTATGAAGATTAAAGAGCGAAAAGAAAACGACTGAAAATTAGGAATCTGACGAGAAATCCTGATTTCTCAGTCAGATTATCTATTTTCCGAGTTTTCCGCTCGTGTTCAAATCAAAACACACGCTCTACCTTTCTTTTTTGTATATTTCATAGCTAGGAAAAATCGGATTCAATCATGGCTCCGATAAGACTACTACATTTTTTTAAACAGTTATTGATAAATTGACAATAGTTTTTAATCTTTTAAGATAAATCTTTGATTAGAAGAAACGGTCGTTCTCTATCTTATTACTCTATTCTTTGACTTCTGACACAGTATGTTAGCCCAAGAAAAACGGTCTAATATTTTCGCAAATTCATAGGCTAAAACAGCTGTTACTAAGAGATAGGGAAGAGAATCTAAAGCTAGCCCAGTGAAGCCTATTACTAATCCAGTTGCAGACCAGGGCGCCCTCAAGGTCACAGACAAAAAGCAAACCGATCCCAAAAGCAAAATGCTTGACTGGTTATCCCCACCTAGAATCATTCCAAAGAGAGCAGCGCCAGCCATCCCCAAGGCAAAAGATGGCGTAAGTGTACCACCATAGGCCCCTGCCCACAGAGTAATAAGAACGACCAGTGCTTTTAGGGTAAACAAGAGGAATACTGTTTTGCCATTGCTACCATTCAATACTTCCTGAGCCATTATACGTCCATTTCCAAGTAGATGTGGAAAATAACTTGCCCACCCAGCAAGAAAAAGAAAAGCTGTAGGCAATGTGAGAAGTATTCGTTTATCTTTTATCCTGTTTGAAGACACTTCTTTACTTAAGCGACCAAAAAGCCAAGCTAGTGGGGTTAAGAAAAGAAGTAATAAGGGAATAACCCACATTTCCTTTAATGACCATGCGATGGCTGGAATCTGGTAGAGAGCATGATCTGAAATAACCAAGCCTGCTGTATAGGTTGATACATAGGTAGTCAAACCGACTAAGACAACTCGTTTAATAGATAGAGCAATTCCTAGAGTTTCAAAAACAAAGAAGACACTTGTTAATGGAACCTGATAGACAGCTGCTAAACCAGCACCCGCACCACAAGCAAGGAGAAAGATTTGATCCTTCTTAGAGAGAGAACATATTTTTCCAATTGGTCCTGCAAATAGAGTTCCTATCTCTCGTGGCGCAGCTTCTTTACCAATAGGGGCTCCCCCTCCAACTGCAATAATTTGCCAAATTGAATGAAATAGCTGTTTTAAAAAATGAAGTTTGTATTGTGAAGTCTCATCCTTCATCTGCGCTTTAATGGAAAAAATCTGTGATTTTTTTTGCAAGAAATACCAGACCAAGGATGAGCCAAGACCCACAATTATTAAACTTAATCCTATCCGCGATGAGGAAACTCCATCTGTCAAGAATACAGTTTGATGCTCTGATTGACCAAAAGCTATCCCCTCTATCATCTTTAAAAGATAATGTAGAAAAATACCAGATAAACCTGAAACTATTCCTTGCAAAATGACTGCTAGGAATAATTTAAGATTATAAGGGATTTTCTGAAAAATACTCCTCAATTCTTTTAACATAGTAATAATTCAGCAAAAACGGCTTTAAGTAAGCCTTTAAAATCACCTTTAACACACTCAGTCACTTCTATAACCTCTTCGTGGTTAATCTCTTCTTTGAAACCAGTAGTATAGTTAGTAATACATAAAATTCCTAGAACTTTCAAAGCTGAGTAAACTACAACAATAACTTCAGGAGCAGTTGACATTCCGATCACATCTGTTCCAAGCATCTTATAGGTACGAATTTCTACTCGTTTTCAAATTAGAACACGCGCTCTACCTTTCTGTTTATACTCTTCGAAAATCTCTTCAAACCACGTCAACGTCGCCTTGCCGTATATATGTTACTGACTTCGTCAGTTATATCTACAACCTCAAAGCAGTGCTTTGAGCAGCCTGCGGCTAGTTTCCTAGTTTGCTCTTTGATTTTCATTGAGTATTAATTTTGTTCTTTCACAGAGAGCTACCTGAGTCCTATTCGAGCTCAGGTAGTTATCTTATAAACTAAATTATCTAACTGTCATTGTATCATCAGATTACAAGACATCGTCATCAGAAATCTTAGAATTTAGCGTTGTTCCCCAATGAGTGATTTTTCGATGTGGTTGGGCAAGGAGAGGTCTGTTTTCATAGATTGTTTGCCATCTATTCCATAGTAGACCTGTCTTTTTCTCAATCTTAATTCGCAGATTTCTCATATTTTCTTTGATTGGGAGGTTGAGGACAAAACCTGCAGTCTGGTTGCGACCGTTTCCTTCCCAAGAACGACTACGAACAACTTGGTTTCCATCTTTGTCTACTGTGACTTCTTCCCACGATATTGAGTAACGTGCAATGTAAGCTCCACTATGTTGAATAGTTAGTGTCTTATCTTTTGCAGGAGTCTGGCTGATTGGTTGGACTGGTTTAGAAACTTGTGTCGCTGTCTCACCATTCGTAGCTATAAAGCGGAAAACTTCTACTTCTGCAAGACTGAGGGCTTGATTGTTCTTACGTAGTTGCACACGAACACGGCGTCCCAATTTCCCATTTAATTGAACATCCAAGCTCGTTCCGTCAAGTTTAGAAACATACTGTCTAGCAACTTCTGTTCCTTTTTCATCATACAAAATCACATCAAAGTCTGACAGACTTTTAGAAAGTTCTCCATCCCCACGGTTATGAAGTCGGACAAGCCCAACCTGTTCCGTACGACCTAAATCAACCTCCCACCAAGGCTGGTTTTCAAATTTTGTATGGGTAATTGATTGCTGGCTATAACTACTATTGGTATTGCCATCCAAGGCACGACTAGCATCTCCACCAAAATCAGTAGAACTTTGCTTAGCTTGTTTTTTCCAAGCGATATTCTCAGCACGGTATACTTGGACTTCTGCAAGACTGAGGGCATTATAGCCTTCTAGCTCAATCCGAACATAGCGCGCTTTTTTATGGTTAATCGCAATTTGTGCTGACACATCTTTAAGAGATGTTATTCGTTTTCTCTCAATTTCTTTACCAAAACTATCTAAAAGAATGACATCAAAGTTTGCCAATCTATCTTGGGCAGTGTCTGTGCGGTTGTAAATATTGATTTGGCGAATGGTTTCTTCTTTAGCCAAATCTACTTGCCACCAAGGCTTAGATTGGAAGTTGGTATGAGTGACAGAATTGTGACCATAGTTACCATCAACTTTGCCATCCACAGCTCTTCTAGCATCTCCTCCGAAAGCTGTCGAACTTTGAGTAACCTGTTTTCCTAAGGCAATATTTTCCATTGGTTCAGCACTTGGTTGACTAGAAGACTGAGGCAGAGCCTGTTTCTTAAAGAATCGCACTTTATCCAATTTCGGATCACGATAACCATGTTTATCCAAGGTAGCTCGTTTACCAATATTAAAGTTAGGAATATCATTCATTCGACTTTCAAAATAGCCACGAGAACGGTGTTTAAAGCGTGAATTACCTGTAAATGTAACAATATCACGATCATTATGAATCAAGGGAGTCACAACATTATCATTATCAACCACATAATGCTTAATTTTTCCGCTAACAGCTAATTTACGGCTTTCCAAACCAACATCCCAGAAACCATTCTTAGCATTCCAAACCGTTCTGGAAGTAATCACTTTAGGAGCACTGAAAGTCGTCACTTTCCGTAATACATGGTTATAAAAATCAGGATATTTTTGGTAAGCTTCAACCGCTGCAATCTGAGCTAGGTAGCCTCCAAGAGAATGACCTGTCATATACAACTTGGTAATACTTGTATCCTTGGCTAATTCCCCAACAACCTTGCGGATATCATCCGCTTGAGCTGGTTTATTTCCACCTAATAAAACCAAATCTGCACTTAAGTCCTTGGCGTCATTAACTCGCGTTCCACGAATAGCCAACATGTGCACCGTTCCATCTTTGAGATAAGGAAGGTCGCTCTTGGTCTCAAATAAGAAAGCATCCAAGCCACTATCTGTATGGTAGGCTTTTTTCATCTTCCAGAAAGGAGCCAATTCATTGTGCATGAGTTTGTATTCTTGACGGTCAAGATAGAGACTAGGGAAAGGATTCTTATGATCTAAAATTTTCTCAATATAATCATCGTCTCGATAGGCTAACTCCATAAAGAGAAGAGAATCACGGTCTGTGACATACCATTCTTTCTTATTGTCATCTTCTCCATCTGCCAAACCATCCCCATCACTATCTGCTAGCAAGGGATGACTGTTATATCCTAGATAATCCTTACCATCTTTGTTGTAAACATAAAGTTCATCTTTGTTTTTGATGCCATCTTGGTCATCATCCCCTTCCAAATCAAGAACTTTTTCACCATAGAGAGATTCATCAATCAAATCATTTTCTAAATGCAATTCCCCTTTGGAAATCTTCACCAAATCTTCTGCTGTTAAAGAACGAGTATTTGTTGGTTTTTCTGTCACAACTTCTTCTTTAGTTTCTTCTACAGGAGCATGAATAGGTGAGTCTTGAGCTGGCTCTGTTATCTCCACTTTTGACTCTTCCCTTTTGTTTTCAAGAACTTCACTTGCTTCCGGAAGCGTTTGAGGAGCTAGTCTTGACTCCTCTGTAAGGGGAGTTTCTAGTTTTGGAGCAACATTTTCCGGCTCTCTCAATTCCTCCTTAGAATCTAGCACTCTTGTTGCCACTTCAGATGTTACATCTTGCTTTAGTTCATTGGCTGAAATTCCAGCTGGAGCTAGAAATGCGAAGCCGACTGCAACAGATACAACTCCGATACTTAATTTTTTTATGCCAAAACGCATAATTCGTTGACCGATTTTCATTATTTCTTATCTTTCTTTTCGTTTATTGTAAGCAGACTCAAGCAAAATCTCATTGTGCTATATATGATAAGACTGAGAAATTCAGAAAGTAAATTCATTATTATCTTTCCTTATCATAACTAGTCTGCTTGGCGTAGGAAGCTAATCCCAGCATCCTAGATTCTTGTCTTTCACAATGCTAACTATCAGACGCAAACATATCTATTCTTCCGCTTCTTTCAGTTATAAGAGCAGAAAGAACCTCATAGTATACTTATATTTCTTCGTTGACCCTGATAGGTAGTCAATCATGAAAAGGTAGAGGCATTCCCCCTTTTAAATCTTTTTTCTTACAATTCAGCAAGAATCGCTTTAAGCAAGCCTTTGAAGTCGCCTTTAACACGTTCAGTCACTTCTACAACTTCTTCGTGGTTAAGTTCTTCTTGGAAGCCTGCAGCATGGTTAGTAATACATGAAATACCGAGAACTTTCAAACCTGAGTGGGCTGCCACAATAACTTCGGGAACAGTCGACATACCAACTGCATCTGCTCCCAGTGTCTTATAGGCGCGAATTTCTGCTGGTGTTTCATAAGTCGGACCAGTTACACCGATATAGACACCTTCATCAAGCTTGATACCAAGTTTTTGGGCCACTTCATGGGCAGTTGCACGGTATTCTGGTGTGTAGGCTTTAGACATATCTGGGAAACGTGGACCAAAATCATCCAAGTTTTCACCCATTAATGGGTTTTGCCCCGTCATATTGATATGGTCTGAGATAGCCATCAAAGTACCAGGACCATAACCAATACCACCAGCTGCATTGGTTACAATAACACCTTCACATCCAAGAACTTTCATGACACGAACTGGGAAAGTCACGACTTCCAGAGGATTGCCCTCGTAGAAATGGAAACGACCTTGAAGAGCCAAGACCTTGCGCCCTGCAAGTTCACCATATACCAATTTACCAGCGTGACCGACTACTGTTGAACGGCCCCAGTTTGGAATGTCAGCATAGTCTACTACAACCGGATTTTCAATTTCTTCTGCCAATTCTCCAAGTCCTGATCCAAGGATTAAACCAAACTCAGGCGCTTGGATTCCCTTTTCTTTCAGGAAAGCAGCTGTTTCCTTGATCTTATCTAAAAATGTCATTATACATCTCCTTTATTATTTTTTAGCATTTGACCTATTTTGTCAAAGGTTTTTGCATTTCGAATGGTGATGTGACGATAAAAAGGCATCTTGAGCAAGTACTTGTGATAGGCAGTTGCATAGTAGGAATCTTCAGAGAATTTCCCCCAGAAAATACCTAGTTTTCCAAAATGAAGCATTTCATCTTTCAGTTATAAACTTTCAACTTTCTCAATGACTTGAACCACATCCAAGCCCTCAGTGTAAAAGAGGACATCCTTTCGTGCCAAATCTCTGGTCCACCATTCAGGCAGATTTTCAAATTCCGCTTCAAACTCCTCTAGATTCAGCAAAGAAAAGGTCTGAATAAATGGATAATGTACTTCAAAGAAAGTTTCTAATTTTTCTACCAATCGGGCTTTTGAATCTGTCGCAGTAAAGAAAATATTACCACTGTTGATGTAGCTTTCAACCTTTCCCAGTCCCAACTCGGTCAATTCTTGACGAAGCTCCGCCATGGCGACCTTATTCTTACCACCAACATTAATGCCTCTCACCAGTAAAGCATAGCGCGCCATCTTATACCAATTTATCTAAGAAACTTTCCCCAATCATGGCAGTTTCCACGCCAAAGTTATCGGCAACAGTCGCTGAGATATCTGCAAAATGTCCGACAGGGAGGATCCCATTTCCTTTAAAAGCAGGGCTGTAGGCTAACAATGGAATATATTCACGAGTGTGGTCTGTTCCTGCATACGTTGGGTCATTTCCATGGTCCGCAGTAATCAAGAGAAGGTCGTTCTCTCTCATGGCTGCGATAATTTCAGGCAAGCGTTCATCAAACTCATGCAAACAATCACGGTAACCGTGAGCATTACGACGGTGGCCGTAAAGAGCATCAAAGTCCACCAAGTTTGTGAATGAGAATCCTTTTTCAAACTCAGCAAGACCCATGGTCTTCAATAGTGTATCAATTCCATGGCTGTTTGACTTGTTGTGACCCATGTCATGGTTGATACCAGCACCGTTAAAGATATCATTGATTTTACCAACAGCATAAGTATCAATACCTGCTTCGTTCAATTTATCCAAAACAGTCGGTGCAAATGGAGATACAGCCAAGTCACGACGGTTTGCCGTACGAGTGAAGTTACCTGGTTCACCTACATAAGGACGGGCAATGATACGTCCTAAAAGGGCTGGGCGCTCAAGGGTAATCGAACGAGCGTATTCACAAATACGGTACAATTCATCCAAAGGAATGATGTCTTCGTGGGCAGCAATCTGCAAAACAGGGTCAGCTGAAGTATAGATAATCAACTCCCCAGTTTCCATCTGACGAGGTCCAAAATCATCGATAACAGCTGTACCTGAGTAAGGTTTATTGGCTTCACGAATGACCTTTCGTCCTGAAAATTCTTCGATTTTTGTCAAGATTTCTTCTGGGAATCCGTTCCAGAAAGTATCGAAAGGTTCAGTAATGTTGAGTCCCATGATTTCCCAGTGTCCAGTCATAGTATCCTTACCAAGAGATACTTCCTCTAATTTTGTTGCATATCCAGTTGGATTGCTTTCAGCTGGTACAGTCTTAAGAGGAGTTTCACGAGGAATATTTCCAAGACCGATTTTAGCCATGTTTGGCACATTCAAACCAACGGTTTTGGAAATGTGTCCCAGTGTGTCAGAGGCACCATCTGGAACCCCTGCATTGACAAAGTTATTGGCATCTGGTGCAGCACCGATTCCCACAGAATCTAGTACTACCAAGTGAATACGATTAAATTTAGACATCTTATGCCCCCTTCTATTTTTCTTTTCTTGAGGTTAAAATCTGAACGCCATCTTGTCCAGCAACGATTACCTTATCCACCATTTGGTTGAATAAGCCGTGCTCCACGACACCAACGATATGGTCTAATTCTTGTCCAAAGGTAATTGGATCCTCGATGACATCCAAGGCAAGATCAATGATAAAGTTCTGCATATCCGTCACAAAACGTTGGCCGTCTTTTTCACGGAAGCTTGGTTTGTAGCCAGCTCGCTCAAAACGACGAAAGACCTGCTCTGCACCATACTGAACCACTTCTACAGGCAATTTAAAAGCACCCAGTTTCTCGACCAGTTTGCTTTCATCAACCACCCAAATATATTCTTTTGAGGGTGTTGCGACAACCTTCTCCATGAGAAGAGCACCACCACCGCCTTTGATTCCATTAAACTGACTATCCACTTCATCCGCTCCGTCAACCGTCACATCAACCAAGTCTACTTGGTCAATAGACTTGAGCGGGATATTAAGGCCTTCAGCCTGCTTACTGGTCACACTAGAAGTCGTTACAGCTGTAATCTGCAGTCCTTCTTCCTTGATACGACGACCGATTTCTTCGACAAAATAATAGGCAGTTGAACCTGTCCCAAGTCCAACGACCATTCCATCGCTCACAAACTCAGCAGCCTTGATACCTGCCATTTTTTTCAGATTTTCCACTCAAACACCTCCATTAAAGAGCTACTTCTATTATACCATGTAACGGCTTAATATTCATCTGAAAATTGAAACCGATAACCATTCTCGAAGAAATCTTGCTAGAGTTGATTTTTTATCATAAAGATGGTTAAATAGGTAAGTACAGAAAAGGAGAAATAAGATGAACCCATTAGATTTGTTTAATCAAGTAAAAGAGTTAAGCGAAACAAAAGATTTCGAAGCTGCTAAAACATTTGTTGCAGAAAATCAAGAACAACTTGGAGAATACTTCTCTCAAGCTCAGCAGTTGATTTCTGGTTCAGAAGGTCCAGATGGCCTCGTTAGCAAGATTAAAGGATTTTTCTAAAAATATAAGAGGCTGACGAAACTCAATTTCAGAAGAAAATGAAATTAATTTTCCCACAATAAAACGCATAGTGTCAAATTTTTTGTAAATCTGATGCTATGCGTTTTTTATGATTAACTATGTTCTGTGATAAACTTGTAGGCTTCTTGACCAGCAATAGCGCCATCTCCAACTGCTGTTGTTACTTGGCGAAGGTCTTTCAAGCGAACATCTCCAACTGCAAAGATACCATCAACTGCAGTCTTCATGTGGTTGTCTGTCACAATCCAGCCAGCCTGATCTTGGATATTCAATTCTTTAACAAAATCACTAACAGGATCCAAACCAACATAGATAAAGACACCACCGAAGGCTTGCTCTGTCACTTGACCTGTTTTCACATTTTCAAAAACGACAGATTCTACTCTGTTTTTACCCTTGATTACCTTCACTACAGAATCCCAGATAAAGCTGACTTTCTCATTAGCAAAGGCGCGATCTTGTAAAACCTTTTGAGCACGAAGTTGGTCACGACGGTGAACAATGGTAACAGTCTTAGCAAAACGAGTCAAGAAGAGGGCTTCTTCAACAGCCGAATCTCCGCCACCAACTACCAACAAATCTTGGTCACGGAAGAAGGCACCATCACACACGGCACAGTATGAAACACCACGACTATTCAGTTCTTCTTCTCCAGGTACTCCCAAAGGACGGTGTTTAGAGCCAGTCGCCACGATGACTGTACGTGTTTCATACGTTTGGTCATCAGTCGTCACTTTCTTAAAATCACCATGGTCTTCGACATTTTCAACATAACCATAAATGTGCTCAACACCAAGATTTTCAAGCGGTTCAAACATCTTTTCTGCCAATTCTGGCCCACTAATATTAGCGTATCCAGGGTAATTTTCAATATCAGATGTATTATTCATCTGACCACCTGGCAGACCACCTTCAATCAAGCCTACTTTCAAATTGCTTCGAGCAGCATACAAGGCTGCAGTCATACCTGCAGGTCCAGCACCGATAATAATAGTATCGTACATATAGTTTCCTTCTTTCTTGTTGTAACTATCTTTATTCTAACTCTTTCTTGTCAATCAAGCAAGGATTATGCTTTGAAAACAAGAATTAAACTCATAACCGCAAAGGATAATACTGGAACAACCAAGACCCCAATCATAATCATATCATAGAGATGGGCTTGGCGAGCCTTGGCTGTCTTATCAACTCCCGACATGGCTCTCAGTCCAATCCAAATCCCTAAAAAAATCAGGACAAGGATGGTGGTCAAGATTAAACTCTCGAAATATAAAGAAAATAGTTGCAGTAGCATGCTTTCTCTCATTTCTATCTTTTTTAAAGAGTAAACTCAGCTAGTCCAGCTAACTGAGTTTTCCTTTATCTATTATATCAAATATAAGTCCGTTTGTAACTAGCGAAAAATTCTTTTGTCCGCTCTTCTTTTGGATGGTGGATAATCTCATCCGGTGTTCCAGACTCGATGATTTTCCCCTTATCTAAGAAGAGAATCTTATCAGCCACTTGGGCTACAAAGGACATGTCATGACTGACCAAAATCATGGTCTGACCTGACTTAGCAGCATCTGCAATAGACTTTTCTACTTCACCGACCAATTCTGGATCAAGGGCTGAAGTTGGTTCGTCTAAGAGCAAGACATCTGGTTTCATAGCGAGCGCACGCGCTAAGGCAACCCGTTGCTTTTGTCCACCTGATAAATGTCGAGGATAATGGTTCTCACGGTCAGAAAGCCCAACCTTAGCCAACTCTTCCTTGGCAATCTTAGTCGCTTCTTGGTCGGATAATTTCTTGACAACAACCAAGCCTTCTTTCACATTATCAAGTGCTGTTCGGCGTTCAAACAAATTAAACTGTTGGAAAACCATAGACAGCTTACGGCGTAGGGCAAGGATTTCTTCTTGAGTGATTTTAGAAAAATCAACTGAGAAATCATCAATCTGAATAGAGCCACTGTCAGGTGTTTCAAGATAATTGAGACTACGAAGGAAGGTTGATTTTCCAGCTCCCGAAGAACCAATCAAGGCTACGACTTCCCCTTTTTGAATATCCAAGTCCAGATGATCCAAGACAGTCTGTCCTGAAAAGGATTTGCTTAAATTCGAAATCTTAATCATTAACGAAGGTCTCCTTTCACATCTGTTTGCACTGTATCAGGTGCAGAAATAGCCATTTTTCTCTCTATGAAACGACCAAGACTTTCAATACCGATATTGACTACCCAATAAACAAGGGCAACGGAAATAAAGCGTTCAAAATAGCGGTAATCGGCACCACCCAAAATCTGAGCTTGGGCAAAGACTTCGACAACACCCGCACTAAAGGCTAGAGAAGTTCCCTTGGTCAATCCGATTAGGGAATTGATTAAGGTTGGAGTCGCCACAACTGCTGCATTTGGAATAATCACGCGACGATAAACTTGTGCTCGGGTCATCCCCAGACTGCGTGCCGCTTCAATCTCACCAGGATTAACTGAGAGAATCGCTGCACGAATGGTTTCACTGGCATAAGCTGCCTCATTAAAGGCAAAGGCAACAATTGCAAAAGCAGTGGCTGGAATAGCATTGATATTGAGACCAGTTCCCCATTGCTGATTGAGGGCTTTCAAAGCCAAAGGAATTCCGTAGTAGGTTAACATGAGTTGCACCAAAATCGGTGTCCCTTTTAAGAAACTAACAAAGAAGGCCTGCAAGGGATATAAAATCTTGACACGATTGATTTTCACAATGGCAAAAAGCAGCGCCAAAACCAAGCCAAAAAGGGCACCACCAATTGTCAACATAATCGTTGTTGGAAGTTGTTGGACAATTCTCGGGATTCCATCAAAGACCGAACGCAGGCTAAAAAGCTTGCCATCCGGAATCAATTGCATCAAGTTTTGGTACCAATCTGATGCTAAAATCGTTGTAACATTCATAAAAACATCCTCTCCTGATAATGATTCATTCTACCATACTTCTGCCGTCAATGAAATTATTTGCTACGGTCAGATACAGACTTTGTCTACCTACTAGTTTATCATACTTTGAAACAGGGAGGTTATATATTTTATCTATCAAAGAGATAAGTAAAAACTATTTCAATCCCAATTCTTCGTAAGCTTTTCGATAACCGATTTGCTTAACAGTTCCATTTTCTACTAAAATGGGCCGTTTTAACAACATACCGTCGCTTGCTAGCAACTCAGCCGCTTCTTGGTTTGATAGACTTCCTACCTTATCTTTCAGCCCTAATTCACGGTATTTGATTCCACTGGTGTTGAAAAATTGCTTCAACTCGAAACCTGAGGTCTCTAGCCAGTTTAAAATGACTTCTTGACTAGGTGTTTCTTCCACGATGTGAACAGCTTTGTAGTCCACACCGAGTTGGTTTAATTCTTGTTTTGCTTTTTTACAAGTTGAACATTTTGGGTATTCGATAAATTCTAACATATGTTTCACTTTCTATTTTATATCTTTAAAATCTGCGCCTTCATGCCCCAAGAGCCAAGCTTTCTTTTCCACTCCTGCAGCATAGCCTGTCAAACGCTTGCCTGCTCCCGGCACCCGATGACAAGGTACTAGGATAGACCAAGGATTGCGTCCTACCGCTCCTCCAATTGCTTGAGCAGAAGCCACTTGCAGGTCTTGGGCTATTTGTCCATAGGTCACTGTCTGACCATAAGGAATTCCCTGTAAATAGGACCAAACTCGCTTTTCAAACTCCGTTCCGATTGGAGCCAAGGGCAAGTTGGATAAATCCTGAGGCTTGCCTTTAAAATAAGCATCTAAGCAAGCAATAACTGGGTCTAAAATGGAATGACTAACAGCTTCTTCTACCGTTTCATCTCCTAGTCCCCTCTCAAAATGCTTTTGCTCCTGTACCCAAATTCCATACAAATAATGGTCATCAGCCACGAGAGAAAGAGAACCAATTGGCGAAGAATAGAGCATTTTTGCGTACTTCTTTTGCATTATTTCTTCAATTTTTGATAGGCCAAGCGTTCGCCATCAACTGGAACCTTACCAACCTGTTTAAAACCGAGTTTTTCAAAAATATGTTGCATAGCTTTGTTTTCAGCATGCGTATCTGAACGAAAATCTAGATAATCAAATCCTTCAATCAAGCCCTCTAAGAAGGTTTGAGCAACTCCTTGTCCCTGCACATCTGCTGCCACAGCAATACGGTGAAAGACTAGATATTCTGACTCTCCATCTTGCCAATTTCCCTCATAAATATCTTCATAGGCTGCCTCTGGACTCTTGGTCACAGCTGCATAAGCTAGTAGTTCACCCTCTTCCAAGGCAACATAGGCTTGACCTGAGATAATATCTTCAATAACAATATCAGCATTTGGATAGCCATTTTGCCACTGGTCACTACCAGCATCTGCTAAACATTTTTTAGCATCTTCCATCACCTGCATGATGGTATCTACTTCATTTGGAAAAGCTAAACGAATCTCCATCTTTTCTCCTCATTTCTGACTAGTTTCTCCCATCATAGCATAATTTAAGCCTTTTCACAAGCAGTTAAAACTTGACTTTCTGTTTTTATTATTTTATAATCTAGTTATCGAAACTAGATAAAGAGGAGTTGGAAATGAAAACTACCTTTTCCTACCCAAAATGGACAGAAATTCCAAATATTGACCTCTATCTGGACCAGGTTTTACTCTATGTCAATCAGGTCTGCGCCCCTATCTCTCCTGATAAAGACAAGGGCCTGACCGCATCTATGGTCAATAATTATGTGAAACATGGTTACCTGACAAAGCCTGACAAGAAAAAATACCAACGCCAACAGATTGCCCGTTTGATTGCTATCACAAGCCTCAAGTCTGTATTTTCTATTCAAGAAATAGCCCAGACACTTAATACTCTACAAACTCAAGCAAGTTCAGACCAACTCTACGATGCTTTTGTGGACTACATGAACCAAGGAATTGACCCAGCTAACCCCATTATCCAAACCAGCTGCCAAACCGTTAAACTCTATCATCAAACTCTAGACTTAATCCATCATACTCAAGAGGAGGTAATCCAATGAACACTAGTCTTAAACTCAGCAAACAACTCAGTTTTGGAGAGGAGATTGCTAATAGTGTGACCCATGCTGTAGGTGCCGTTATCATGCTCATCTTGCTCCCTATTTCATCCACCTATAGTTATGAAGCACATGGATTTTTATCATCTTTTGGCGTTTCTATCTTTGTTATCAGTCTCTTTCTCATGTTCCTCTCGTCAACCATTTACCACTCTATGGCCTATGGTTCGACCCACAAATACGTCTTGCGAATCATCGACCATTCTATGATTTATGTGGCTATCGCAGGCTCTTATACGCCGGTCGTATTGACTTTGATGAATAACTGGTTTGGCTATCTGATCATTGCCATTCAGTGGGGAACGACTATCTTTGGCATCCTCTATAAAATCTTTGCTAAAAAGGTCAATGAGAAATTCAGCCTTGCCCTTTACCTGATTATGGGCTGGTTGGTTCTGGCTATCATTCCTGCCATTATCAGTCAAACAACGCCAATTTTCTGGAGTCTTATGGTAACTGGTGGACTCTCTTATACAGTTGGAGCTGGATTTTACGCTAAGAAAAAACCTTATTTCCACATGATTTGGCATCTCTTTATCCTGACTGCATCTGCCCTCCAGTACATCGCCATTGTTTATTATATGTAAAAATAGGTTAGGACAAAAAATCCTAACCTATTTTTATTCTCTATGATGTTTTATACCCAATCAAAAAAGTACTCTAGTCCATTTTATAGTACCTACTAGCGTGCCGTCAATTATGGGATACTGCTTCCCTACTAGTATGTAAATCAAAATAGTTAATACTCTTCGAAAATCTCTTCAAACCTCGTCAACGTCGACTTGCCGTATATATGTGACCGACTTCGTCAGTCTTATCTACAACCTCAAAACAGTGCTTTGAGCAACCTGCGGCTAGTTTCCTAGTTTGCTCTTTGATTTTCATTGAGTATAAATCATAAACACCTGTTAATGAACCGTGCCTAACGAATCAAGACAGACCAATGGTCACATCACAAAAAACCGCTTTACAACGGTTTTTTGACTATATTTCACTCCATACTATCTTCTTAAACCCACGGAAAAAGAGAAAAATTCCAATAAATAGGACAGCTAAAGGAATGATTTTTGTGAGGAAAGCATTTGAAATCCCCATCCACTCATAGTAACGAAGCAGAGAACCTACAATAAGGTGGGCAACAATCATACTGTTAAAGGGACGAAAAATCGGTTCTTTCCAATTCCAAATACTGATGACTAGGGAAATCGTAAAGACAGATAAACTATCCCAGGGAGCCGGAAGATTTAAGACTCCTTCTTGTATGAAACTTCCTATTCCTACATATCCTAGAACGACTAGCAGAACAAGAATTCCAACGACAATATAAGTGCCAATTTTCATCTTAGGAGAATCTTGGACTAGCCCCCAACGTAAGATTGTAGCCACAAGTCCAAATCCAATCAGAAAAAGAAGCAGTTGCCCTAAAAATGTGAGCAAATTAACTGTTAAGAGAGGGCCTTTCGAGAAATCGCCTAGTAGTTGATAATAACGTAATATCGCTAGGACAAGGATTGGCGTCAACAGTGACTCCTTGATAGAACTGCGTGGTGCTTCCTTGAGTATATCTTTCATTATTTTTTTAGGATTCTTACCTAGATAATCCTCTGCACTCATGCCATCTCGTTCTGCTTCTGAGAAATCTCGCATCATCAAATAGATCTGCTCTCTGAGATAGTCTTCATCATAGAGAAATCCAGCAAGATTAAAACTATCCCACAGCTCCTCAAAATACTGCTGATTGTCCTCAGAAAACTGATGCAACAAAGCGCTTGTTTCTTCATAATACTTCATTTTCGTCATAGTTTACCCTCCATTCTTAATTCCTTCTACTTTTTGACTCAAATCGTCCCATTGTTGCCAAAAGACCGAGACACGCTCTTCTCCTTCTTTGGTTAACGAAAAATACTTCCGATCTGGACCATCTGGCGACGGGCGCATGTCGCCTCTTATCCATTGATTTTTTTCTAACTTTTGCAATAATGGATAAATAGTTCCTGGAACGATAGTATCAAATCCAGCCTCTCGCAAAGTCTGAACCAACTCATAACCATACCGCTCTTTTTGACCAATCATATCCAAGACACAACCTTCAAGAACACCTTTTAATAGTTGAGTTTCTTTCATCCCTTCTCCCTTATTTTGTAATACCTACTAGTAACTTCACCTATAGTATACTACTTCTACACTAGTTTGTAAAGCATAATAGTTAATACTCTTCGAAAATCTCTTCAAACCACGTTAGCGTCGCCTTAGGATATATAGTAGATTGAAACAAGATGTGAACAAATCGATTAGGGAAATAAAATTAATTTATAGAAATATTTTAACAGCTATAACGTACTATTCCAGATTCAATCTACTGTATATGTGACTGACTTCGTCAGTCTTATCTACGACCTCAAAACCATGTTTTGAGCAACCTGTGGCTAGCTTCCTAGTTTGCTCTTTAATTTTCATTGAGTATAAATAAAAAACAGAACTAGCATGAACTAGTCCTGTCTACTTTTACCCAATCACACTTCCGTTTGGTACAGCTGAATCAACTGTGAGAAGGGTTAATTGACCATCATGTTCAGCTGAGAGAATCATCCCTTGGCTGACATATTTTTTCATCATCTTACGTGGTTTGAGGTTGGCAACAATTTGTACTTTCTTGCCGACCAATTCTTGTTCATTTGGATAGTATTTGGCAATCCCTGAAAGGATTTGACGGTCTTGACCATCACCTGCATCTAGGCGGAATTGAAGCAACTTATCAGAACCTTCTACTTTAGACACTTCTTTGACTTCTGCGACACGGATCTCAATCTTGTCAAAGTCTTCGAACTTGATTTCATCCTTGTTGAGTTTGAGTTCAACTTCATCTGGATTCCATTCTTTTTCGACTGCTGGTTTGTTGCTTTCCATTTGTTCCTTGATATAGGCAATCTCTTCTTCCATGTCCAGACGTGGGAAGATTGGTGTTCCTTTGGCAACTACTGTTACACCCTCAGGGAAATCAGCCAAGCTCAAGTTTTCTAGGCTAGAAACTTCTGCTAGACCAAGTTGTGCCAATACAGCACGACTGGTTCCCATCATAAATGGTTCAATCAAGTGAGCTACAACACGAAGGCTGGCTGCCAAGTGGCTCATGACACTTGCCAATTGGTCGCGAAGAGCTTCATCCTTAGCCAAGACCCATGGAGCTGTCTCATCGATGTATTTGTTAGTACGAGAGATAAGAGTCCAGACTGCTTCTAAAGCACGTGGGTAGTCAACTGCTTCCATGTGTGTATGGTAGTCAGCGATTGATTGTTCTGCAACCTCAGCAAGAGCATGGTCAAACTCTATTACACCCTCTACATAGGCTGGAATTTGCCCATCAAAGTACTTATTAATCATAGAAACCGTACGGTTGAGGAGGTTTCCAAGGTCATTTGCCAATTCATAGTTGATACGGCCTACATAGTCTTCAGGAGTGAAGGTTCCGTCTGAACCAACTGGAAGGCTACGCATGAGGTAGTAACGAAGTGGATCTAGCCCAAAACGCTCTATCAACATTTCAGGATAGACAACGTTTCCTTTAGACTTAGACATCTTTCCGTCTTTCATAACAAACCACCCATGACCAATCAAACGTTCTGGCAATTTGATATCCAACATCATAAGAAGAATTGGCCAGTAGATTGAGTGGAAACGAAGAATATCTTTCCCTACCATATGGAAGACTGTTCCGTTCCAGAACTTATCAAAGTTAACGTGTTCATCTTGATCGTAGCCAAGAGCTGTCACATAGTTGAGCAAAGCATCAAACCAAACGTAGACAACGTGCTTAGGATTAGATGGTACTGGTACACCCCATGTAAAGGTTGTACGAGAAACCGCCAAATCTTCCAAACCAGGCTCGATGAAGTTGCGTAGCATCTCATTCAGACGACCATCTGGAGTGATGAACTCAGGATGAGCTTTGAAAAATTCTACCAAGCGGTCTTGGTATTTGCTGAGGCGAAGGAAGTAAGACTCTTCTGAAACCCACTCCACTTCATGTCCTGATGGAGCGATACCTCCAGTCACATTTCCGGCTTCGTCACGGAAAACTTCTGCAAGCTGGCTTTCTGTAAAGAATTCTTCATCTGAAACTGAATACCAACCAGAGTATTCACCCAAGTAGATATCATCTTGGGCAAGCAAGCGTTCAAAGACTTGCGCTACTACTTTTTCATGGTAGTCATCAGTTGTACGGATGAATTTATCGTATGAGATATCGAGTAATTGCCAGAGTTCTTTGACTCCAACCGCCATCCCATCAACATAAGCTTGAGGTGTGATGCCAGCTTCTTCCGCTTTTTGCTGGATTTTCTGACCATGCTCGTCAAGACCTGTCAGATAAAAGACATCGTAGCCCATGAGGCGTTTGTAGCGAGCTAGGACATCACAAGCGATGGTTGTGTAGGCAGAACCGATATGAAGTTTACCAGATGGATAGTAAATCGGTGTTGTAATATAAAAATTCTTTTCAGACATAATTTTTCCTTTCCAGGCAAATGAAACCTGTTTTTCTAACACTTCATTATATCACATTTTTAATGATTTTCGATAGGGAAATCCATACAAAAACAAGATAGACAAGTGTCCATCTTGTTGATCTTATTCATAACGAAGGGCTTCGATTGGATCAAGTTTAGATGCTTTGTTGGCTGGTAAAACCCCAAAAATCATACCAACACTGGCTGACACAGCCAAGCTAAAGAGAGCGATTGGGAGGGAAACCCCAACTTCAATACCTGCAATCATGTTTTGAAGCAATACTCCAGCTAACATGGTCATTCCAGCAGCAATCCCAAGACCGATGACACCACCTAGCAAGGTCAAGATCATGGATTCAATCAAAAACTGTACCAAGATATTAGCCCGAGTAGCTCCGAGAGCTTTTCGCAGACCAATCTCCCGCGTGCGTTCTGTCACCGATACCAGCATGATATTCATAACACCAGTTCCCCCGACAAAGAGAGAGATTCCTGCGATGGCACTGATAATGGTGGTCATAAAACCAAATAGTTGTTGTACCTCTTGGAAGGCGGCAGTTGCATCCGCAACTTGGTACTCCCCTTGCTGAAGACCTGCAATCTCAGTCAGTTTTCGAGCCAACTCCGGACCCAAGGTCTGCGTTAGACTAGTATCATTGACACGAAAGATGATGTTCGAGATTTCATCAGTATTAAAATTGGCTGCGAGAGAAATATTGGTCGTAATTGGAAGACCACCAATCCCAAAGGCTTTAGCAGTTTTAGCTTCATTACTAGTATAAACACCAATCACACGGTAACTAAATTCATTAACAGAGATGATTTGATTAACCGCAGCTTCTGGACTATCGAACAAACTCTTGGCTAGTTCTTCATCCAACAAAATCACACTGGCAAATTCCTTGTAGTCTTGCGGTCTTAGACTTCTACCCGCAACGATTTCATTTTCAACTGCGTTCATGTAGGTGCTATTTCCGCCTGTCAGAGTCGCTCGTTCAACCTTCTTGTCCTTATAAGACAAGGTAACGTTGGTCGAGTTAGTGACATAGTAACTGTCTACTCCTTTGAGTTTGGCAGCCTCCTTGACCCAAGACTCCAGTGGTTTTGGTGGTTCAATATGAACATCCTCTTCTTTCCCACTGACTGTCAAAGCGGATTGTTTCTGCGTAAAGGAGCCGTCCTTGCTTTTGATAGGAGAGAAAAAGACATGGATATCCTTCTGTGATTTGGTCATGTTTTTATTGACCTGACGAGACATGGAGTCTCCCAGAGCCATGATGACAACGACAGACGAAACTCCGATGATAATCCCAATCATGGTGAGGAAGGAACGCATCTTGTGGGCCATGATGGATGAAAAGGCAAATTTCAGATTCTGCATCTTAGTTTTCCTCCTTTTCTACCTGAGCACTGTCAGACGAGATGACACCATCACGAATGACAATCTGGCGTTTGGCATAGGCAGCAATCTCAGGCTCATGCGTGACCATGATAATGGTCTTCCCTTCCTTGTTTAACTCCACCAACAGCTGCATGATTTGATTTCCCGTCTTGGTATCCAAGGCTCCTGTGGGTTCGTCTGCTAGGATGATAGAGGGATTATTTACCAAGGCACGCGCAATCGCTACACGTTGCTTTTGACCACCGGATAATTCCGAAGGTAAATGATGACTACGCTCCGTCAGCTCAACCTTTTCCAGAAATTCCTCAGCCAATTTCCGACGTTTTGAAGCCGAAACACCAGCGTAAATCAAGGGCAATTCGACGTTTTGAAGTGCATTGAGCTTAGACAAGAGAAAGAACTGCTGAAAGACAAAGCCGATTTGCTGGTTGCGAACCTTGGCCAGTTGTTTCTCTCCAAGGCCTGCCACTTCTTGTCCTTCAAGGTAGTACTCTCCACTAGTTGGTGTATCCAACATTCCGATGGTATTCATCAACGTAGACTTACCAGAACCAGATGGTCCCATAATGGCAACAAACTCACCTTCATGAACTTCTAGATTGATATTTTTAAGGACCTGCAGTTCTTGGTCACCATTTCGATAACTTCTACAGATATTTTTGAGACTAATTAGTTTCTTCATCAGCCTTCACCTCTTTTCCTTCTTCCAAGGAAGATGTTGGATTACTGATGACCTTGGTACCGTCTGTCAAACCTGAAGTAATTTCTTGGTTGTCTGCGTCCGCATTCCCCAAAGTAACTTCTACCTTCTTCGCTTTTTTCTGGTCGTCAACGATCCAGACATAGTTTTTGTCATTTTCGGTAACGACACTTGTCAAAGGAACAAGGATGGCTTTACTTTTGTTTTTGACTTCCACACTAACAGAGAATCCTTGTTTCAACTCACCGATATCGCTGGTCACATCAACAGTATAAGGGTACTTAGATCCAGTATTTCCTCCAAGGGCTGCATTTGCTGCTTCGCCATTATTTTTAGGGTAGTCAGAAATGTAGCTAATCTTACCAGTCCAGCTCTTATCTTGGTAAACCTTCGAAGTAAAGGTAACTTCTTGCCCAACAGAAAGGTTAGCAAGGTTGTATTCAGACAACTCCCCTTTGACCTGTAAGTTTTCGTTACTTACGACATGAACTACCACTTGGCTATTACCTGTTGGCGATTTGGAAACATTACGATTAACTTCAACTACAGTCCCTTCTAGTGTACTGAGGACAGTTGCAGCATCTAGCTGAGCTTGGGCCTTGTTGAGTTGGGCAACAGCATCTGCACGGTTATCCTTGGCATCACTTATTTGAGAATCAATAGAAGATACGGAAGGAGTTGCTGCTTGCGCTTGTTCTGGAAGTCCAGCTTCTGTTGGAACCTGTGGAGAAGCTGGTGTAGCTGATGCATTTTCACGAGCTTTGTTTAACTCCTCGATATGACGGTCTGCCTTTGCAACTGCACGATCGGCTGCATCATAGGCAGCTTGAGCATCTGCACTGCTGTATTTGACCAACGCTTGCCCTGCTTCGACCTTGTCCCCAACCGAAACAAGTATTTCATCTAAATCTCCCTTGCTAGCATCAAAATAAATGTATTGTTCATTTTTTGCTGTAACCGTACCTGACAAGAGAACCGATGAAGCAACAGAACCTTCCTTAGCAGTAACGATATGAGAGGTTTCCTCCTTGACTGCTGACTGGGAAGGTTGTCTAAAAATCAAAATCCCCGCAGCACCGATAACAATGGCACTGGCAACACCAATCGCTGTGTATAATTGCCATTTTTTTACCTTCTTATTTCTTTTCATTTTTAAGCTCCTTTATTCTTTTGCCTTACAAAAACCATTATATCAGAAATACCGAGACCAAACAATGACAGTTCAGATGGAAACAATGACAATTCAGGATCATTATTTCGTTCGGTATCCGTTTATTGGACCATTGTGCTAGATATATAATACAATATCTTTTTGAATTTGGCAAGCGTTTTTATAATTTTTTTATCGTAGTAGATTTTTTGCTAACTTCTCAAAGTAACTTCCACTTGGCTGGTCAAAGTGGAAATTAGTCTAAAACGGATTTTTATGGTGGAATTAAGTGTGAGACGTTTAAGTTAGAAATGAGGTCTACTATGACAAAACATAAACATCTTACCCTTTCAGACCGTAACGATATCCAGCTAGGTTTAGAGCGCGGTGAAACCTTCAAAGCTATCGGACAAGCCATTCTAAAAGACCCATCTACTGTTTCCAAAGAAGTCAAACGAAACAGACAAGTCCGAGAGTCTACATGCGATAACCTTCCTTGCCCTTTACTCGATAAGGCTCCCTTTGTCTGTAATGGATGCCCTAAAAGAAGACAAAATTGTGGCTATAAGAAGATCTTCTACCTAGCTAAACAAGCTCAAAAGCAGTACGAACAAACTCTTGTCGAAGCTCGTGAAGGAACTCCTCTCAATTCCAAGACCTTCTGGGACATGGATAAAGTCATTTCTGATGGTGTTAAAAAGGGACAACACATCTATCATATCCTCAAAACTCACAACCTTAATGTCAGCTCCTCAACCGTCTATCGACATATCCGAAAAGGATACCTATGAGGATTTCCAAAACTATTTAGTACTGAATCAACTAGACTCTTGGTTGGAAATGGACACAGTTCTGGTGAGGATAGGAGGTAAAGTCCTACTCACCTTCAATTTATCTTTCTGTAACTTTATCTTCGCTAGACTTCTGGATAATAAAACTGCTCTTGAGGTTACCAAACACCTCTATGACATCAAGAACACTCTTCACCAAGCTGACAAAGATTTCTTCCAACTCTTTCCTGTCATTCTTACCGATAATGGTGGAGAGTTTGCCAGGGTTGATGACATCGAAATGGATGTGCGAGGAGAGAGTAAACTCTTCTTTTGTGATCCTAATCGCTCTGACCAGAAAGGGAGAATTGAGAAAAATCACACGCTGATTCGCGACATTTTACCTAAGGGAACTTCCTTTGATAACTTAACTCAAGAGGACATCAATCTCGTTTGTTCGCATGTCAACAGTGTCAAACGGGCTGCTTTGAATGGAAAGTCAGCCTATGAACTTTTTGCCTTTACTTATGGAGAAGAGATTCCTAAGCTTTTCGGCATTTCTAAAATACCTGCAGAAGACGTCTGTCAGTCGTCTAAATTACTCCAACATAAGTTCTAAAAACTAACCTAAAACCCCATTCAAACGTCTCACACTAACTTCCACCATAGCGGAACTTAATCTGAAACGCTTTCAGATGAGGGGATTTTGTGCGCTCTTTTTTTCGATTCATTTTAGTTACAAAAGCGATGAAATCAAGCATTAGTAAAACCAGTGGAACTTACCCTGACACGGATTTCCACTGGTTTTTAGAATTTTTATCAGATTAACTTCCACTTCTACTAGTGGTGGAACTTACTTTGGGAATTTACCTAGCAGATTTTTGCATTCAAAAAATAAAAACGATAGAATATGACTATCAAAGCTATAAGGAGTTTTCTATGAGAGAATATGATATCATCGCCATCGGTGGAGGAAGCGGCGGCATTGCCACTATGAACCGAGCTGGCGAACACGGTGCTAAAGCTGCTGTTATCGAAGAGAAAAAATTAGGTGGAACCTGCGTCAATGTCGGCTGTGTTCCTAAAAAAATCATGTGGTATGGAGCTCAAATCGCTGAAAGCTTCCACCACTACGGCCCTGACTATGGTTTTACAAGTTCAGATGTTCAATTTGATTTTGCTAAACTTCGTCAAAACCGTGAAGCCTACATCGACCGTGCTCGCTCGTCTTATGATGGAAGTTTCAAGCGCAACGGGGTTGATTTGATTGAAGGTCGTGCTCATTTCGTTGATTCCCACACCATTAGCGTTAATGGTGAATTGATTCGTGCCAAGCATATCGTGATTGCGACTGGCGCTCGTCCAAGCATCCCAACTATTCCTGGAGCTGAACTCGGTGGCAGCTCAGACGATGTCTTTGCTTGGGAGCAACTTCCTGAATCCGTTGCGATTCTTGGAGCTGGTTATATCGCCGTTGAATTAGCAGGTGTTCTCCACGCGCTAGGAGTAAAAACGGATTTGTTTGTCCGTCGTGATCGTCCCTTGCGTGGTTTTGACAGCTACATCGTTGAAGGACTTGTCAATGAAATGGAAAAAACAAACTTGCCACTTCATACTCACAAAGTCCCTGCCAAGTTAGAAAAAACTGCTGAAGGCATTACCATTTATTTCGAAGACGGTTCTAGTCACACTGCCAGCCAAGTTATCTGGGCTACCGGTCGCCGTCCAAATGTAGACGGTCTTGAGTTAGAAAAGGCCGGCGTTACACTCAACCAACGTGGATTTATCCAAGTGGATGAGTATCAAAATACAGTTGTAGATGGTATCTACGCCCTTGGAGACGTTACTGGTGAGAAGGAACTGACCCCAGTAGCCATCAAGGCAGGACGTACCCTCTCTGAACGCCTCTTCAACGGAAAAACAAATGCCAAGATGGACTACACGACTATCCCTACTGTTGTCTTCTCACACCCAGCAATCGGAACCGTCGGTTTAACCGAGGATCAAGCTATCAAAGAATACGGCCAAGATCAGATCAAAGTCTACAAGTCAAGCTTTGCATCTATGTACTCAGCCGTTACAAACCATCGTCAAGAATCTCGCTTCAAACTCATCACCGCCGGTGCTGACGAAAAAGTTGTTGGACTTCACGGACTTGGTTACGGAGTGGATGAG
Organism: Streptococcus mitis; assembly: GCF_005844455.1. Lineage (GTDB taxonomy): Bacteria > Bacillota > Bacilli > Lactobacillales > Streptococcaceae > Streptococcus > Streptococcus mitis_BF. The sequence continues at coordinate 47,394 of NZ_SPGF01000009.1, forward strand.
ATGATTCAAGGATTCGCTGTTGCTATCAAGATGGGAGCAACCAAGACGGACTTTGATGCTACAGTAGCTATCCACCCAACCGCTTCAGAAGAATTTGTAACCATGCGCTAATTATCGCAAGAGACCTCTTGAGGTCTCTTTTTACTTGTAAAATCGGCTGTTACAAAATTGTTACCTTAATTTCAAAAATAGGTTGACTTCTGTTACTAAATTAGTATAATAGTTACTATAATTTTGAAAAGAGGTTAACAGTTTTGAAAAAAGCTCATATCTATGCTATCCCAGCTATCGGTGCTGCTCTCATCGCCGTATTAGCACAAATTAGTCTCCCTATCGGTACTGTACCTTTCACTTTGCAAAACTTCGCGATCGGTCTGATTGCTACTGTTTTTAGACCTAGGGAAGCCGTTCTATCTGTTGCTCTCTACCTCCTGCTGGGCGCCATTGGTCTACCTGTCTTTGCAGGGGGTGGTGCAGGATTTCACGTTTTAGTCGGTCCAAGTTCAGGCTATCTTTGGTTCGACCTTGTCTATGCAGGACTTACATCTTATCTCATCCATCAAAATAGTGGCTATATTCGCATTTTCCTAGCCAACCTCTTGGGTGATTCACTCGTCTTTGTCGGAGGTATTCTCAGCCTCCACTTCCTTGCTGGTATGTCATTCGATAAGGCACTCGCTGTCGGAGTCCTTCCCTTTATCCTTCCTGATCTTGGTAAGATTATTGCCATTAGTTTCATTAGCCGTCCCCTACTCGAACGATTTAAAAGCCTTCCTTATTTCTCAAGATAAAAAAATAGTCCAGAACAAGTGTTCTGGACTATTTCCTTTCCAATTACTTCCTAAGAACTAACTGAAAATCAAGTCTCATCTAGAGATTATTTATTTTTACGGCTTACAAAGTACAATCCACCAGTCACTGCCATCAAGGTAAGTCCTGCAACTACTGCTACATTAGATGCTTTTTCACCAGTGTTAGGAAGTTGAGGTTTTGGCCCTGGTTTTTCTGGTGTTGGTTTAGCTTGGTCTGTTACAATCAGTTTATTACCTTCTGATTTTACAGTGTTCCCGTTTGCTGATTTGACAGTTACTTTGCCGTCTTTTTCAACTGTGAACGTAATATCTGTTACTGCTAGGTAACCTTCTGGGGCTGATTCTTCATGGAAGACATATTCACCTTCTGCTAATTTAAGCGTGTGGTTCTTACCTTCTTCTGATGTCCATTCTGCAATGACACGGTCACCTTGCTTAATTTGAATCTTAGCTCCGGAAATTTCTTTTCCACCAAGATTTACCTTGCTAAATACTACGTCTTTTTCTTTTGGTTTTTCTTTAACCCTAACTGTAATCAAGTTTTGAATGTTACTATTAATAGAAACATAGATATCAACTTCCATTAAGTCGTTTATAAGAGCATCTTTTGAAGCGTCCTCAGCAGCCGAACGAAGTGCAGCCTTTTGCTCGTTTTGGAACTGATGTTGATAGGTAGTATCATATTGTCTAGTTTTACCTTGTTGATAGTAGTACTCGTTTTGGGTTACTGCATAGTTTGTATCAGGATGAGTCGCCTTATAGTACAAGATTCTCTTTAATTTTTTAACATCAGCGCTTTTAGAGTCCGAGTAATTCAATATTTGCTCATCTGTAGCATTTATAATCTTAGTATAGTTATCCTTGGTAGTGGAATAGCTTGGACTATGATGATTTGACTGCAAACAGAGTGCCCAAAGAGCGTCTACATCGCCACTAGAATCTACAACTTTTCTATAATTAGTCGCATCATAGGCGGTATATTTCTTACCGTTACTATCTGCATGAACAAGCGTATAACTTAAACCGACGATAGCTAGTATAGAAGTGACCAGTACCGATATCTTTATTAGTAAATCTTTCATTTTCTAAATATCTTTCTTTTATTTTTTAGACAATAAACTGCGCTAGAATATCCCCCCAACACCCAGACTATCCTGCTAAAAACTGTCCTTTATTAGGATATATATATACCATATTTGTCAAGTATTTACAGCAAATTATTTTAAAAATATCTAATATTCTAATTCATGAAAGTTCTATAATGAAGTTAGCCACCCAGCACTCCTAAAAATTAGATGGTTCAACTGGCTTATAGCTAGTACTCGATTTCATTTGATAAGAGGCTTGATGCTGTTAGGCTGGTGAGCCAAGGCTAAGACTAGCCTTGGTTTAGCTAACGAAACAGCTTCAAGGGTTCCTCTTGCCAAATGAAAGCT